>PWEJ01000016.1 GCA_003553485.1 Halanaerobiaceae bacterium
GTATAATCAAAGGGGTAGTTGCTAATAATTTTGGCAATTTCCTCTTCTTTACCAGGAAAATAATCAAATTCTATCCCTATTTTAATGTCAATATCCTGATATTCCTCTTTTATTCTAAGTAAGTTATCAAAATTAAATTCAGTTAGATAAAAACTATGGTCAGAGAAGCCCAACCCTGACAGACCAACTTTTTTAGCTCTTTCAACGAATTCTTTTAATATATTTAAATTCTGACAGGGTTGAACTTCCTCTTCTCCATGAGCATAGGGGTGAGTATGCCAGTCGTATAACAAATTATTCACCTATCTTTTTATAGTCTTTTCATTAATTTTTATAAATGTTTATAATCATTTTAGCTATTTAAGAAAAAAGTCCACTCTCTTCTAGACGTGATAAGGCTTCCTTTATTCTTTCTTCAGGTACAGTTAAGGCTAACCTGACAAAATTCTCACCCTGTTCGCCATAACCAATACCCGGGGTAAAAAATACTCCTGTCTCCTGGAAAACCTCTTTAGAGAATTGTTCCCCATCCTGAAAATTTTCAGGCACCTCAGCCCAGATATAGAAAGAAGCTTTATTAGCTGGGACTTTCCAGCCTATTTTCTCTAATCCTTGTACCAAAACATCTCTTCTCTTACGATAAATTTCTCTTATTTCATCTGCTGCTGTGTTCTTGCTGTTTAGGGCTTCTATGCCTGCCTTTTGTACTGCTTCAAATATACCGGAATCAATATTGGTTTTAATTCTACCCAGAGATTCTATATATTCTTCTTTACCTACAGCCCAGCCACATCTCCAGCCAGTCATATTAAAGGATTTAGATAAAGAGCCAAATTCAATTGCTACTTCTTTAGCCCCGGGTATTTCTAAAAAGCTCAGGGGCTTCTCATCCTCTAAATAAACTTCACTATAAGCAGAGTCATGGGCGACAATAATATCATGCTTTTGGGCCAATCTAACAACTTCAACAAAAAACTCTCTGGTTGCTATTCCAGCAGTAGGATTGTTAGGATAATTTAAAAACATTAACTTGGCATTATTTAAAACTTCTTCCTCTATTTCAGCAAAATTGACTAAATAATCATTTTCTTTTTTTAATGGCAAAAACTCTACTTCCCCTCCAGCCAGCAAAACAGATGTGTTATAAACTGGATATCCAGGATCAGGTATCAGGGCTAAGTCCCCTTCGTTAATATAGCAAAAAGGAAAGTGCGCGATTCCTTCTTTTGAACCAATTAAAGAGACTATCTCCTTATCTGGATCCAATTTTACCCCAAATCTTTTTTTATACCAATCTGAGACTGCTTTTCGATAAGAATATAGCCCTTCATAAGAAGGATAACTGTGAGTTGAAGGATCCTGTACTGCTGTAATCATCCTCTCCACAATATGGTCTGGAGTCGGTTGATCGGGGTCTCCAATACCAAAGCTAATAACATCAACTCCCTCATCTTTAGCTTTATTTATCATTTTATCTATCTCGGCAAATAAATAAGGGGGTAACGACTTAATACGGTTTGCTTGTTCCATGAAAATCACATCCTTTATTGTAATTGAAATTTTTAATAATTAGTAATCTGGCCCTGATAGACTACTTCTGAAGGACCGATGATAAAAATGTCTTCAGCAGGCCAGGAAACCTCTAAATTGCCTCCAGGTAAATTCAAAAGGGCTTCTCGGTTGGCTAACTGATTTTTTACCGCAGCTGCTAGGGTGGCAGCAGCTCCAGTGCCACAGGCTAATGTCAACCCACTACCTCTTTCCCAAACTCTTACCTTAATTTTATCAGCAGCAACTATTTGAGCAAATTCAACGTTGGTTTTTTCCGGAAAATAGCGATGATTTTCTATTTTTGGCCCCAATTCAGAAACCGGGAATTCTTCGGGATCTTCTGATAAGAAAAACACAGCATGAGGATTACCCATTGATACCGCTGTAAATTTAAAGTTCTCATCTTCTACATGTATATTACCAGTAAAAGAGCCCTCTGCACAGGTAGAAAAGGAATCGATTAAAGGAATATCAGCTGGAGAAAAGCTGGGCTTACCAAGGTTAACTTTTATTTTAGCTTTATCATAACCCAGGTCAAGTATTTCAGGTTTGATTAGTCCAGCTGCAGTCTCTATTGTCTGTTTGTCCTTTTTAGTAATGTCATTTAAAGCTAAGTAATGGCTGACACAGCGGATACCATTACCGCACATTTCTGCTTGACTGCCATCAGCATTATGGATTATTACCTTACAGTCATTTTGTTTGTTCTGAGGGGGATAGATTACTAAAATCCCATCTGCTCCCACCCCAAAGCGTCTCTGGCAAATATTAACCACCTGTTCAGGCTCTAATTCACTAAAACTATTGGTGATATTATTGACAACTAAAAAATCATTACCTAAACCGTGCATTTTGCTAAACTTTATTGTTCTCACCTTCTTCCTCCTCAAAAAGTTTAACAGATTCCTCTGGAATCAATGTAGAAATAGCGTGTTTATAGATAAGTTGATCTTTACCGCTGCTGTTAACCAAAATAGTAAAATTATCAAAGGACACCACTACTCCCGTTAATTGAAAACCATTGACCAGATAAAAAGTGACTGTAGTTTTATTCTTTCGTAATTCATTTAAAATTTTGTCCTGCAAATTTTTTTGTTTCACCTTCATCCCCCTCTTTTGGTATAAAGCAAATAGACAATTTTTTATATATTTTTATATCCTTTAAAAAACACTTCTTTTTTCATATATTCAAGATAACTAAAAGTATTCCTTTAATAGAGTGAAATTATCAGCAAAAAATTTTTTCTTGATTAAATCTAATAAATAAATCTCCAGCTCTTTTCCTGGCCAATTTGTTTTATCTATCCAGATATATTCTTTATCTCTCTTCAAAAAATTTCTCTGTTTCTTGGCTAATCTTCTGGTATTTCTTTTGATAAGCCTTACTGCTTCTGATAAAGAAATTTGCCCTGCCAGATAATCAATTATCTCTTTATAACCAACAGCCTGGCTGGCTGTTTTACTCAAAGAATAATTTGTTTGCAACTCTTTGACTTCTTCTATTAAACCCTTCTCCAGCATAAAATCAACCCTGGAATTAATTTTTTGGTAAATATCCTTGCGGGGCTGACCTAAGGCAATCTTTAAATGATTGTATTTAGCAGGTTGCCTTTCCTGGCGGAACTTATAATAGCTTCTAGTTTTATCTGTCAAAAAATATATCTCCAGGGCTCTTGTAACCCTTCTAATGTCATTAGGATGAATTTTGCGGGCATATTCCGGGTCTATACTGGCCAGATACTTATGTAGTGCTCTATTATCCTTTGAGGCCACCCAATCTTTAAGCCTGGTGCGAATATCGCTCTCCGGTAAAGAGGGGAGCATAAAACCTTCCACGACTGCCTTAATATAAAGCCCTGTTCCCCCCACTAAGATAGGAAGCTTTCCTTTAGAGGTTATTTCATTAATTTTATTTTGGGCTAATTTTTGATACTCAGCTACTGAAAACTCTTCCTCCGGGCTGACTATATCAATTAAGTGATGAGTTATTCTTTCTCTAATCTCTGGACTTACTTTATCGGTACCAATATCCATATCCTGATAAACCTGCATGGAATCTGCAGAGATAATTTCACAATCAATTTTTCTGGCTAACTGCAGGGAAAGAGAAGTTTTTCCACTAGCTGTAAGCCCTGAAATAATGAGCAGTGGTGCTTTAGCCATTTTAAATCACCTATCAACCATTTTATTTAATTGTTTTAAAGTTATCCTTACAGTGATTGGGCGGTGATGGGGACAGCGGTAAGGATTTGAGCTTTTAAATAAATTTTCTATAATTCTTTTCATTTCAACCTCTGATAAAGATTCTCCCTCTTTTATAGCCTGGCGACAGGCTGAAAAAAGCAATATTTCTTTAATGATTTCGTCTTTGGCAGCCATTTTGGCCTTATCTAAAATTTGATTTATGATATCAGATAAGTTTTCTCGACCGGTCTCCTCCTCTAAAAAGTTGGGGACCGCAGCTAATACGTAACTGGAGGGACCAAATTTTTCAATTTGAAAACCAATATTTTCTAAATCTAACTTTAAATCATTAACAATCTCTTTTTCCTGGGGAGATAATTCCAGGGGTAAAGGAGTTAACAATAAACGACTATCATTATCTTTTTCGTTAACTTTTTGGGAAATATCATCGAAGATTATCCTTTCGTGGGCATTGTGTTGATCAACAATTAAAAGCCCCTTCTCCGTCTGTAAAAGGATAAACAAATTGTGAAGCTGTCCTAATAATTTCCAGTTTTCTATGGCGAGGTCTTCTGTTGGTTCCTGCTTGTTCTCTACTGCCTTTGTCTCCAAATAATTTTTTTTATTTTCTTTAAAAGTAGTATTGGTAGGAAATAGATTTTTCTGAGCATAATCAGCTTTATCGGTTGAAGACTTTTGTGTCATTCCAGGATTTATATTTGGTCCAGGTTCTCTATATTTCTGTTCTTTTTCAATTGGCTTTTTATTAGTGGATGATCTAATTTTTTCATTTAAATTGGGGAATTCTGAATGACTTTCCTGTCCCTGAAGGATTTCGCTTAATTTATTTTGTAGTATTTCTTTAATTATTTCTCCCCGGCTGAATTTAACTTCTTTTTTGGTAGGATGTACGTTAACATCAACTAAAATGGGGTTTAAGTTAATATTGAGAAAAACCAGAGGATATTTATTGCTGGGAAGTCTAGCTCCATAGGCTTCTTCTACTGCCATTCTTAGAAATTTATTATTTACCGGTCTATTGTTGACAAAAAAGTATTCATGTTGGCGAGAAGACCGGGAAATGCTAGGGTTTACTAGACAACCGGAGACCTCAAGGAATTTTTCCGAAAAATCGATAGTGATCAGGTTATTATAGACCTCTTCACCATATAAGCTATATATATTATCTTTTAAACTGCCATTGCCTGGCGACGATAAAACCTCTCCATTTTCATTTTCCAAAACAAACTTAATATCAGGGTTAGCTAAAGCTAAAGAAGTGACGAGCTTATTTATTCTAGCTGCTTCAGTACTGGTCTTCTTTAAATATTTATATCTTGCTGGAGTATTATAAAATAAATCTTTTACCATAATTTCTGTACCTGTTGGGAGCCCTAACTTTTTTTTCTTAATAATTTCCCCACCCTTTAATTCTATATGAGTACCGCTATTTTCTGATATATGGCGGGTTTTAGCAATTACATGAGAAACTGCAGCGATACTGGCTAATGCTTCTCCTCTAAATCCAAGAGTATAGAGGGAATAGATATCATCTATACCCTTTATTTTACTGGTGGCATAGCGGGAAAAGGCAAGTTCAACCTGCTCACTAACTATTCCTTCTCCATTGTCCTGTATTTTTATCTTTTCTTTGCCCCCCTCTTTAACAGTAATCTCAATTTTATCTGCTTTGGCGTCAATGGAGTTTTCCACTAATTCCTTGACAATGGAGGCAGGGCGTTCTATCACTTCACCAGCGGATATCTGATTAGCTACTTTTTTAGTTAGCTTCTTTATTTCTCCCATGACAAACCACCTTTAAAATTTGCTTATTCATCCCCCTGTATGGTTTGTTTGAAGTTGTAGAGTATTTCTAAAGCTTTTATAGGGGTAATGTTATTAACCTGTAGTTCTTTTAATTCAGCAATAATTTCTTTCTCTTTATCAGTGAGAGAAAAGAAATTTAGTTGATTTGGATTAGGCTCTTTAGCATCTAGTTTTTGGCTGAATTTTTTTGTCCTCAGAGCAGGTTTGCCGTTACTTGATTCTAATCTCTGCAAAATTTCTTTAGCCTCCTGAAGAATATCTTCAGGTAGACCGGCTAATTTGCCTACTTCAATACCATAACTTTGATTTGCTGAACCAGGTTCAATTTGATATAAGAATCTAACTTCATCATCTTCTTCCGTAACTAGAACATGCAAATTTTTTATACCATCAATCCTGTTAGCCAGTTCTGTAAGTTCATGATAATGGGTCGCAAAAAGAGAGCGGGCCCCAATTTTCCGGGGATTATTTATGTATTTACTCACTGCCCAGGCCAGGCTCATACCGTCATAGGTGCTGGTACCTCTGCCAATTTCATCAAGGATAATAAGACTTTTGGAGGTTGCATTGTTGACAATATTACTTACTTCATTCATTTCTACCATGAAGGTGCTCTGACCGGTAGAAAGATCATCACTGGCTCCAACCCTGGTAAAAATTCTATCTGCTAAACCTATTCGGGCAGAAGAAGCAGGTACAAAGGAGCCTATTTGAGCCATAAGCGTTATCAAAGCAACCTGACGCATGTAAGTAGATTTTCCTGACATATTAGGCCCAGTAATGATAAGAAAACGGTTTTCACTTAAATCTAATTTAGTGTGATTGGGAACAAAATTAATATTAACCATGTTTTCCACCACAGGATGTCTGCCGGCAGTGATTGCTATCTCATTGCCATTATGAATTTCAGGTTTGCAATAATCATTTTCTAAAGCAACCTGACTAAGTGCTGCTAAAACATCTAATGTGGCAACGTTATTAGCCGATACTTTAATTCTTTCAATATTCTGCTGACATAATTCCCTTACCTGACAGAATAGCTCATATTCTAAATCATTAATCTGTTCTTCTGCTCCTAAAACAATCGATTCTTTTTCCTTTAGTTCAGGAATAATATAGCGTTCACTATTGCTTAAAGTTTGTTTTCTTTCATAATTATCAGGTACCTTGTCTAGGTTGGCCTTGGTAACTTCAATATAATAACCAAAGACTTTGTTAAAACCTACTTTGAGAGAGCTTATTCCCGTTCTTTCTTTTTCAGTAGCCTGCAAATTAGCAATCCAATCGCGGGCAGCCTGGCATTTATCTCTTAATTCATCTAACTCTTCATTATAACCTTCCTTTATTAACCCACCTTCTTTGGGAGAGTGAGGAGGGTCATCTACGATAGCTTCCTCTAGAGTTTGACTTAATTCTGGAATTATATCGATATTATTTTTGATTTTCTGTAATAAGTTAGAGTTAAAACCTTTTAGTTCCTCTTTTAAATCAGGCAGCAAAAATAAAGAATTTCTCAAAGCAGCCATATCCCTAGGATTTATAGATTGATAACTAATTTTGCTTAAAAGTCTTTCTAAATCGTATATATCCTGTAAAATTTCCTGTAATTTATTACGAGAAACAAAATTATCATTTAATTCTTCTACTGCTGATAATCTCTTGTTGATTTTATCTGCCTGCAAAAGAGGTTGATTGATCCATTTTCGTAATTTTCGAGAACCCATGGAAGTTGAAGTTTTATCCAATATTGAGAGCAAGGAGCCTTTTTTGCGATTTTCTCTAATAGTTTGACAGAGCTCTAAATTTCTCCTGGTATTGGCATCTAAAACCATATAATCTTCTACAAAATAACTGGATAGCTTTTTAATATGCTTCAATGATTTCTTCTGAGTTTTTTCTATATAAGATATGATTTGAGCAGCCGCAACTCTAGCTGCTGATAGGTTTTTTATAGCTGGTGAATATCTGGCATCCTTTCGAGAAAAATAGTCAGCCAGAATATCAGCTGCCCTATCAGCTTTTATCTTTGTACAGGCTGAAATTTGCAGCTTTTTTTCTTTAAATTTATCTATCCAGGAAAAATTTTTATTTACTTCTTCAGGAATTATTATTTCACTGGGATCAAGGCGATCAATTTCATCAATTATAGTAGCTTTTTTTCCTACTTCAGTGGCTAAAAACTCCCCTGTGGAAATATCTATATAGGCAAAACCATATTTGTGATTAACTTTGCTCAAAGATACCAGATAGTTATTTTTTTCATCAGGTAAAATTTCATCTTCAATGACAGTTCCTGGAGTTATAACTCTGATGACATCTCTATCTACAAGTCCATTACTTTCTTCAGCATCTTCAATTTGTTCACAGATAGCTACTTTGTGATCAGCATCAATTAATTTAGCAATATAAGAAGAAGCAGAATGGGCAGGAACGCCAGCCATAGGGGTCTCTTTACCCCCACCCTTATTTCTTGATGTTAGAGCAATATCAAGGAGTCTGGCGGCTTTTTGAGCATCTTCACCAAACATCTCGTAAAAGTCACCTAGGCGAAAAAATAAGATACAATCTGAATATTGCTTTTTTAGAGACTGATATTGTTGCATCATAGGAGTTAACTGGCCCAAAATATCACCTCAATAAAAATTAAATAAATTCTCCGTATAAAGTCCAACTGCCAGCATCATTTATTTTTACTTTAACAAATTCTCCCACTTTATCCGGGCAGGCCGGTACAATTACCAATTTATTGGTAGCTGTTCTGCCAGAAAAATGAGCAGGATCCTTTTTGCTTTCTCCAGTAATTAAAACTTCTTCTGTTTGTCCTATTAACTTCTGGTTTTTTTGGTAACTGATTTTATTCTGTACTTTCATTAATTTTTGTAATCGGGCATTTTTTTCTTCTTCCGGAAGCTGATCATCTCTTTTTGCAGCAGGAGTACCTTCGCGTGGGGAGTAAGCAAAGGTAAAAGCCATATCAAAACTAGCTTTTTTCACTAGAGAAATAGTTTGGGAAAAATCTGCTGTGGTTTCTCCCGGGAAACCAACAATGATATCAGTAGTGATGGCAGCTTCTGGTATTTTATTGCGTATTTTATCCAGGATAGCTAAATATTTTTCTCGGCTGTACCCTCTATTCATAGCCTTTAATATATTATTACTACCAGATTGTACAGGCAAGTGAAAATGAGGGCAGATATTATCTTCGGCAGCGCAAATATTAATAAGTTTATTAGAAAGATCCTTAGGATGAGAAGTCATAAATCTTATTCTTTGAATCTCTGTTTCAGTGGCTATTTTATACAGGAGCTCCGGAAAATCTATATCATCCTCTAAATCCTGGCCATAAGAATTTACATTTTGCCCTAAAAGAGTGATCTCTACAAAACCCTCATCAATTAGTTTATTTACTTCATTGAGAATATCAGCTGGCTCTCTGCTGCGTTCCCTTCCCCTGACCTGGGGGACTATACAATAACTACAATAATTTTCACAGCCCTGGATAATAGTTAACCAGGCTTGAAAATCATTTTTCCTTTTAACTGGGACATCAGGTATTAAACCCCGGTCACTATCCCAGACTTCAATTATTCTATCTTTACCTTTCTTTATCTGCTGGATAAGTGAAGGAAGTTCTGCCAGATTATGAGTGCCAAAAACTATATCAACATGGGAGTGTTTACGATAGAGCTCTTTAGCAATATCCTTTTGTTGCATCATACAACCACCAACGGCTATGATAAGTTCTGGGTTTTCTTCTTTTAAAGGTTTATAAGACCCTATTTTACCATGAACCTTTAATTCGGCGTTTTCCCTTACCAGACAGGTATTAAAAACAATAATATCAGCCTCTTCAGCTTTTTCAATAGATCTATACCCCATACCTGTTAACATGCCAGCTATTTTCTCCGAATCATGTTCATTCATCTGACAGCCATAGGTAATAATCTTATAGTACAAGAACTACACCACCTAATTTATTATATTAAAATTGCCCAATCTTTTATTGGGCAAGATAATTCATACTATTTTATTATACTATATCAAATAAGATAATTCAAAACTCGATAAACAGAAAAATTGTATATGATTGACTGATTTTTTTCTTATAAAAGTTAACCCCCGGCAAAGGCCGGGGGGATTAATTTATTTGACTATAAAACAATTAGTCAACTTTTACTACGTTTTCTGCTTGAGGTCCACGGTCAGTTTCGACAATTTCAAATTCTACTTCCTGACCATCTTCTAAGTTCTTGAAACCTTCTTCTTCAATAGCAGAAAAGTGTACAAAAACATCTTCTTCTTCGCCTTCACGTTCAATAAAGCCAAAACCCTTCTTTGTGTCGAACCATTTAACATTTCCTGTGTAAATCATTAATCTTATTCCTCCTAAATCTTTAATCATTATTTTATTGCTTCCTCTATAACAATAACATACAAATAAGATATTATCAAGGGATTAAAGTGGTTTTATGAAAAAAATTATTATATATCTAAATTATTCTATATTATCTTTAAACCATTGCACTATATCATCAGATTCATAAAGAGGCTCACCATCAATAAAAAGACAGGGGACCTGGGTCTTACCTCCTTCATTCTGTAATTCTTTTTTAGCCTCTATATTTTTATTGATATTTTTTAATTCTACTTCAATATCTTTATCTTCTAGAAAATTTAAGACTTTTCTACAATAAGGGCAGGTTGGCATGTAATAAAGGGTTAATTTTGACACTTAAATACCTCCTTTTCAATTTTTCTTTGATAATAGTATATCAAATTCACTACTTTGAATTGTATAATCGTTTACAGAATAGCAATAATTAACTATTCTTTTGCTGCTGTTCTTTTATCTTATAGATAGCTGGCAGATAGGGTTTGGTAAAAAGTGCAGTTTCAAATTCTCTGGTATCTTCATTTTGTCGAGATTTATCTCGGTATTTAGAGATAACTGCATTAATCTCTTCGCGAAAGTTTTCCAGGTCTTCCTGATCTAAATATATCTTTTGAATACCCAGGAAAAGTGATTTTTTGCCAAAATATTGATTGTCCTCAAGAGCTTTATCTATATCATCATAATCCTTTAATAGCTCTAAGAGATCTTTAAAATCACTGGATAAATGTTGAATTAAACCAAAAACCCAATGGTTATCAACATTTTGAGGTATATCATTAAAAATTTGTCCCAGGGAGTAATACTGAGCTTTTTTATTAAAAAGTATATTTTGATCAGTTTTCTTTGAAATTACCATTTCAGCTTCACTCATACGTAATAAATAATCTAAAACCATATTTTTATCTTCATCAATCTCTTGTGCTATTTTTTCAGCGCTAATCCACTCTCCTTTCTCCATAGCAACCAGGATGGTAAGCCCTATAGGGTCTGTTAATAAATCAGCCTGTTCTTGATTTTTAATTTGGTAGGTCTCTTCTTTATCAGTGGCCAAAAATTTCACCTCCTAATTTTGAGCAGGAAATTGCCAAATTTTCTTTAAGTTAATATATAAGAACAAAACTTCGCAAAACCTAACTTTTATGAAAGGATGGTTTTAATGTCTGAAAGTATTACTTATTCTAAAGCCATGGAAAAATTTCAACATCATCTGTTGGTAGAAAGAGGTTATTCTAAATTAACTGTTAAAGAGTATTTAAATGATTTAAAATTATTCAAAGAATATCTTCAGGAAAAAGAAAATTATCCTAACGATTTTTCCGTAGAACGCATTGAAAAATATGAGATTGTTGATTTTCTTGGTAATATAATTATAATTAAAGAAAATACTCCGGCTACTCGTAATCGTAAACTTTATTCTCTGCGTTCTTTTTTTAAATATTTAGTTCAAGAAAAAATTCTGAGCAATAATCCTGCTGAGACAGTGGAAGCTTCAAAAACTGAAAATCGCAGTGAACCAATTTACTTAAAGACAAATGATGCTCGTAAATATATTAGGACAATAAGAAATTCTGATTCCCGTAATAACATAAGAGATTTGGCCATAGTCAAACTTTTTTTATATGCCGGCCTCAGGATATCTGAATTGGTTAATTTAGATATGGAGAATTTGGATTTTGATGATGAAGCTTTGAAATTTTACGGTAAAGGCAATAAAGAAAGAGTTATTCCTTTACATAACGATGTAATTGAAGCAATTTTAGATTATTTGCCTTTAAGAGACCAGGTAGATATAAAAAAAGAAGAAGACAAAAATGCTTTATTTTTATCTTCTCAGGGCAAAAGAATATCCCCAAGAACTATTCAATTGTTTGTTAAAAAATATGCCCGGGAAGCCGGGTTACGTCAAGCAAGTAAAATAACCCCTCATAAGTTAAGGCATACCTTTGCTACTTCTTTATATCACCAGACAAAAGATATTAAAGTTTTACAGGATCTTTTAGGACATGCTGATATTTCAACCACTCAAATTTATACCCACACCGACTTAGAAGAAAAACAGCAGGCTATTGATGAATTACCAGGTATGGAAGATTAGTATTTGCCGGGCACATGATAAACTGAAGGTTTTCTCCCCTTTGCTTGCGGATATAATTGCATTAAAGCATAAACCTCTTCTGGTAGGTCTTGAGAAAAATCAAGACTGAGTTCTGCTAAAATTTCAGCAGTAATGGGAAAGTCATGAGTATACTTCCCTCTACAAAGATTATCAATAACCCTCTCAATTTCTGTTGCTGTTAATTTGTCCTGCAGCATATCTTTAATAAAATGTTCTAGCTGCTGTACTGCTTTTTGGGCAATATTATCTAATATTAGAGTTTCATCGTCTATATCATCTACATTTTTTTGTTTAGTGACATTATTTATTGATTCAGCTGGATAACCTCTAACCTGAGGATCAACGGGGCCTAATACTGCATTTTGATCAAGAATTATTTTATCAGCAGCTAAAGCAATTAGAGTCCCTCCAGACATAGCATAATGGGGAACCATTACCGTGACCTGGCTGGGATGATTTTGAATAGCCCTGGCAATCTGCTCGGCTGCTAAAACTAACCCCCCTGGAGTGTGTAATATTAAATCAATGTCCTTTTCATCGTCGACCTTTCTAAAGGCTCGCAATATTTCCTCAGAGTCATCTATATCTATAAATCTAGTAAAGGGAATCCCAATGAGACTTAATATTTCCTGACGATGAATTAAGGTAATCACTTTGCTGTTGCGCTTTTCTTCTATTGCTTTTATTTGTTTATTGCGTTTATAATTTAAAAATAAATTTTTAATCAGGGGGTAGATAAATATTATAAAGATTAAAAGCAATATTATAATAATACTCCAGGGCATAATTACCCCTCCTATATAATAATATTCGGGCTCAGGAAAAAAAGTCCTTGTGGAAAAATAATAATGGTGGTGAGAGGCGGAATCGAACCGCCGACACGGGGATTTTCAATCCCCTGCTCTACCAACTGAGCTATCTCACCACCAAAATCTTATTTCATTATTAGAATAATAACATAAAAATAATATGGATGCAAAAATTCAAATCAAATCATTATAATTTAGGGAAAGATTTCCACTTCAATTTCTTCAGGAAATTTAGCAGCAATTTCAGTTAATTTTTTTTCAGAAACAGGTTTATAACCAGAATAGGCTGGGCCTCTATTTATAGTATTTAAATCAACCCTATCAGGGGCTATTTTGCTGACAAGTTTTTTAAACTCAATAATCTCTTCTTTGCTATCGTTTAAGCCCTTAATAAATAGGATTTCTAACCATATCTTCCCCTGAAAAATCTCTTGAAATCCTTTAATTCCACCAACAATATTATCCAGTGTGATACCCTTAACTGGTTGGCATATCTTCTGAAAAGTTTTTTCACAACCAGCATCTAAAGAGGGGACTAATAAATCAATATTTTTTAGCTCTTGCTGAACTTTATTTTCTGTTAACAAAGTGCTATTGGTTAAGACAGCAACTCTATAGTGAGGATAATTATTTTTAAGATAAGCAATTATCTCACCGATCTTGCTATGGAGAGTTGGTTCACCATGGCCAGAAAAGGTAATAAAATCAGCCTGAGGGTCCCTGGCTAGAATCTGCTCTAATTCTTTAATAACTTCTGCTGCAGGAACATATTCTTTTCTCTCTCCTGTCAGGGTAGTAGTAGGTCCACATTCGCAGTAAAGACAATCTTCACTACAGATATTTGCAGGTAAAAGATCAATGCCTAAAGACCTACCCAGGCGGCGAGAGATAACTGGACCTTTGATATAATTCATTTTTATCTACCTTCTTAAAAGTATCTATTAATATTATTCTAAGGCAAGTAATTTTTGGGGTCGCGATGTTCTCCTTGCTCAATAACCTCAAAATGCAGATGTGAACCTGTCGCTACTCCTGTATTACCAACAGCGGCTATAACATCCCCCTGGGATACCTGTTCTCCCTGGCTAACATGGAGTTGAGAGTTATGAGCATACAATGTTTCCTTGCCATCACCATGGTCAATTACAATCGTATAACCATATCCTCCCATCCAGCCACTATGAACGACTGTACCATCTTCAGCAGCTTCAATTCGTTCACCATAGGAGGCTGATATATCAATACCTGAATGAAAATCTCTTTCTCTGGTTACTGGATGAGTTCTATTACCAAAGCCAGAGGTGATCTCCCCCTTAATAGGCCACTGTAAAGAGGTTGAATCTGACTCCCTGCTGGAACTGCCACTCCTATCAGGCTCTACCGGAATAACTAATTCATCTCCGGCAGTTATTCTATCACCTGAAATATCATTAGCCCTTTGTATTTCTTCAATTTCTACATCATGCTGGTTTGCAATTAATGAAAGAGAATCACCACGCTTAACTTCATGGTATACTTTTTCCTCATTTGAAGTTTCCTGTTCATTATTATCTTCATTATTATCGCTAGCTACATCATTGTTACTGGGTATTTCCAGTTCATCATCGGGATAGATGTTATAATCAGTTAAACCATTAATTTGCATTATTTTATCAACTTCAACATCAAATTTACTAGCTATATTGGAAAGAGTATCTCCAGAATTTACAGTATATGTAGTGGTCTCTTCCTCGCTTTCCTGGATTACCCTTTGTAAATTATCAATAGTCTTTGGCCCGACCACTCCATCTGAAGTAAGATCTTCTTCACTTTGAAACTCTTCCACGGCCTCTCTGGTTTCAATCCCGAAGATACCATCAATAGTAACCTCATAACCAGCCTGATGTAATTTTTCTTGTACTGATTGTACTGAAGCCCCCCGACTTCCTTCTCTTAAAACCTCTGATGCTATAGTAGTAGTTGCTGAAAGGGAAAATATTAGCCCTACTATTATTAACATCAGTAAAAGACGATTTTTCATTTTGACAATCAACCCCTTTTTGGCTTATTTCTATATTTCTTCACCGTCTTTCATTTTAACATATTTTTTATATTTCGTCCAATAATTCGCTGGTTACAAATCTCTCTAATAGCTGAGCACAGGATTTATAATCATTAACATCAATCATTTCCGCTGGTGAATGAATATAACGACAGGGTATTGATAAAGTGCCGCTGGGAACCCCTTCTTTACTAAGCTGAATAGCTCTAGCATCAGTTGCTCCAAATTCTAAAACTTCGTGCTGATAGGAAATATCATTTTTTTGAGCTAATTCTTCTAAAGTCTTTCTTATACCAGGATGAGATATGCTGCCTCTATCCATTATCTTAATGGCAGCCCCTGCTCCTAATTTGACATCCATTGTCCTGGCTTCTGGTGTATCTCCAGTATCAGTAACATCAACAGCTAAAGCCAAATCAGGGCTAATACCAAAAGCTGCGGTGGTTGCACCTCTCGTACCGACCTCTTCCTGACTGGTAAAGACAAAATATAAGTCATGAGCTGGCTCCTTTATTTCCTGTAAAAGACCAGCAAGCAAAGCACAACCAGCTCGATCATCTAAACTATTAGCAATAATTCTATCCCCGGTGTGATAATAATTTTTTTGGTAAACAGCTGTATCTCCAATAGATATCTGCTTTTCCACCTTGTCCTTTGAGTCCTGACCTATGTCTAAAAATAGCTTTTCCAGTTTTAAATCCTTTATATCATCAAGTTTTTCCACTCCAATGGTACCTAAAGTTCCATCAGCAAAAACCATTTTTTGATGGCGTAGAATCCTGGGGTTAACTCCACCAATGGGAGTAAACCTTAAAAACCCCTCTTCATCTATATGAGTTATCATTATACCTATTTCATCCATATGAGCGGCTAGCATAATTTTTTTATTCCCTTTGCCCTTTTTATAGGCTATTAAGTTGCCCAATTTATCAGTTTTAATTTCATCACAATATCCAGTGATTTCGTCTTTAATTAGTTCAGTGATTATCATCTCTTCTCCTGCTGGTCCAAAACCAGCAGTAAACTTTTCTAATAGTTCCAACATCTCTAAAACTCCTTCCCCTGAGAATCAATTAAAAAATTAGTTAATAAAGATTTTAAATTTTGGTAATCAGTTAAATTTAAAAGTGAAACTGGAGAATGAATATAACGACAGGGTAATGATATGACAGCCGCTGGAATTCCTTCTCGAGAAATATTTATAACCCCAGCATCGTTACCACCGGCTGTTGTCCGACGAAATTGATAAGGTATATTATTTTTTTCAGCTGTGTTTATTAATTCCTGTAACAATTTTTTATTAACGACAATTGATCTATCTCTGATAGTTAGAGCCGGTCCCTCTCCTAAAGTAGTAGAATAGCGGTGCTCTTCATTTTCAGGAACATCTGCTGCCGTAGTTCCTTCAATTACAATCGCTATATCCGGATTAATAGCATAAGCAGCCTGCCTAGCTCCTCTTAATCCCACCTCTTCCTGGACAGTGAAAACAAACTCAACTGGAAAAGAAAAGTCTTCTGCAGTTAATTCTGCCAAAATAGCACAGCCAACTCTATCATCAAAGGCTTTACCAGTAACTATATTATCGGCTATTTGGTTATATTTAGTAGGAAATGTTGCCATATCACCTGGCGACACCAGTTTTTCCGCTTCTTTATCACTTTTTGCCCCTATATCGATATATAAGTTATCATAAGAGATAGGCTTTTTTCTGGCAGCTTTTTTTTGTAAATGAATAGCTTTTGCTCCAATTATACCTGGTATTTTATCTTGACCAATTACTACTTCTTTAGATACTAAAACGCGTTTATCAAAGCCGCCTACCGGTTTGAATTTCAATAATCCCTGGCCATTTATCTCAGAAATCATTAAACCAACTTCATCCATGTGGGCTGCCAACATAACCTTCGCACCACTTTTTTCTTTTCCTTTGCTGGCTATTAAATTTCCAGTGACATCAGTCCTAAAATCATCTACATTATCTTTAATAGCCTCGATAATTATATCTCGGACTTCCTTTTCTCTTCCCGCTACTGCCTGGGCATTAGATAATTTTTCTAATAACATTGTAATCCCTCCAGAAAATCCTTATCAATTTCAGCTATTACCCTGGCTAGCAGTTGACCTCCAGCTTTAACATCATCCAGCGATATCATCTCGACAGAGGTATGCATATATCTTAGAGGAATTGAAATTAAAGCAGTAGCAACCCCGCTTTTAGTTATTTGAATGCTGGCCGCATCAGTGCCATAGGGAGTGGTAGTGGGGCTTTTTTGATAGGGAATATTATAATTATCGGCTGTTTCAGTAATTAAGTTAAAAAGATCGGGATGAACATGGGGGCCAAAGGATACAGCAGGACCATCAGCCATCTTGGCAGCATCCCCTTTATCGACTCCTGGCATTAAACCATGGCAAACATCTATAGCTATACCGATATCAGGGAATATATTATAAGTAGCAGTTTGCGAGCCCTTAACCCCTATTTCTTCCTGGGAAGTGGCAACAAAATAAACTTCGGCTTCATGCTTGATCTTAGCTAATTCTCTGGCAGTTATTAACATCATTAAGACTCCTGCCCTATCATCTAGAGCTTTTCCACTGACAAATTCATTTTGTAAAGATGTTAATTCCCTTTTGATAGTGACAGAATCTCCAATTTGAACTATATCCTGTAAATTTTCTGGTTTTCTGCCAGTATCAATATATAAATCTTCCAGTTTATGAGCTTTATTTCTTTCCTTTTTAGATAATAAATGAGGTGGCATAGCTCCAATTATGCCAGCCACTTCTTCCTTACCTTGAATGATAACTTCCTGGGCTGGAAGAGTTCTTGGATCCACTCCTCCTATAGTCGCAAATTTTATAAAACCTTTATCATCGATGCTTTTAACCATCAAACCGATTTCATCTAAATGAGCAGCAAGCATTATTTTAGGATTAGATTCATCTTCACTTAGAGCAGATTTTTTTGCTATTAAATTATTGAGGTTATCTGAAGAAATATCCTGGCAATAATTATCTAGATAGTTTTTTACCAGAGTGAAGGCAGAATCTTCCTGTCCTGAAACAGCATTAATTTCAGAAAGCTCCTTAATTAATTCGGTTAACTCATCTTTTTTTTCCGAGAAATTTGTCATATAATTAAAAACGCCTCCATTCACTAAATAATTCTGGGCAAAGGTTAAAACTCCTGCATGAAATCTCCCTTTTTTTGGAACTCTGGAAAGCCAAGCTGTCGATAGGCTTCGAAAAGAACTATAGCTACTGAATTTGCTAAATTTAATGATCTAGCATAATTTTTCATAGGTATTCTCAGTGAGTTTTCCAGGTTATCAGCAATGAATTTCTCCGATAACCCTGCAGTTTCTTTACCAAATAACAAAAATTCATCTCCCCGGTATTCCTCATCACTATAGACTCGTTTTGCTTTAGTGGAAAACAATAATAACTTTTTCTTTCCATATTTTTCTAAGAAAGCAGTGAAATTTTCATGGATTTCAATATCTAACTGATCCCAGTAATCCAGCCCGGCTCGTTTTAAATATTTATCCTGTAAAGAAAATCCCAGGGGTCTTACCAGATGTAGTTTAGTATCAGTAACAGCACAGGTGCGAGCAATATTTCCCGTATTTTGCGGTATCCTTGGTTCTACCAGGACAACATTCATAAGATCACTCCAGCTTATAGGCTATATTATTAAATATCATATTTTTAACTTTAGACCGTCAAAGGCAAAACTAATATTTTTGGGCAGATATTTACTAGCAGATACATGTTCAACTTCATGAGAAATATGAGTAAAGTAAGTTTTGCTGGCAGCTATTTTCTTGCTGATAGTTATTGCTTCATCAATATTAAAATGAGTTGGGTGTTCTGTCCATCTTAAAGCCCCCAGTACCAATAACTCTAAATTTCCCAGTTGCTCAAGGGTGTTTTTAGGAATACCGCTGACATCAGTAATATAAGCCATTTCTCCTAAACGATAGCCGATTATTTCATTTTTTCCATGGAAAACTTTAAGGGGCTTGATATCTTTGTAACCCTGATATAATTTATCGATACTTTTCAAATTTGCCTTAGGTATGCCGCCCCCTCTTATTTCTGCAGAAAATATGTAGGAAAAAGCTTCAGCCAAGCGGTTTTTAGTCTTTATATCACAAAAGCAATCGATGGCCTTGCTGTTGCGCCAATTAAAAGTTCTAATATCATCAAAGCCCATAATATGATCGGCATGTCCATGGGTAAATAAAATAAGATCTGGAACTCCAACTTTATGCTGCAGCAACTGCAATCTTAGTTCAGGGGCAGTATCTATTAGAATTTTTCTATTGGCCATTTTGATAAATACAGAGCTTCTAGTTCGATTATTTCTGGGATCATCTGAGCTGCAGGTTCGGCATTGACAGCCAGGGACTGGTATGCCATGAGAAGTTCCGGTACCTAAAAATTTAATCCACATAAAAGTCCCCCTTCCTCTATATAGATGATTTTAGAGTTTTTCACTGGCTATTCTAGCCAGTTCAGATCTTTCTCCCTTAGATAATAGTATATGACCAGAGATTTTTTCCTCTCTAAGCTTTGAAGCTAGATGAGAGAGCCCATTATTGCGACGATCTAAGAAAGGATTATCAATCTGGAAGGGGTCACCGGTTAAAATAATTTTAGAATCTTTTCCTACTCTGGTTATTATTGTTTTAACTTCGTGTTTGGATAAATTTTGTGCCTCATCTATAATAATAAACTGCTCAGGAACTGACCTTCCTCTAATATAGGTTAAAGGTTCTATTTGAATTTGATCTTTTTCCACCAGTCTATCAAAGGTCAACTCTGACTGGCCACTTTTTTTGAGAATGAATTCAAGATTATCAAAGATGGGTTGCATCCATGGTTGGAGTTTTTCTTCTTTGGTTCCAGGTAAAAAACCAATATCTTTACCCATGGGCACCACTGGTCGAGCTACCAGTATTCTATTATAAATATTTTCATTTACCACTTTGTCCAGACCAGCTGCCAGAGCTAATAGAGTTTTGCCAGTCCCGGCTTTACCGGCAAGAGTTATCAGACTCAGCTCATCCCTTAGCAAGAGTTCAAAGGCCAGAGTTTGCTCTCTATTAAGAGGTTTTATTCCCATAACTCCTCTCTGGTTGTATCTTAATTTGGTTAGCTCTTCCTGGTTTATAATTCCTAAAGCTGATTGTTTCTTGCTATTTTTTTCTGTAAGCTGGATAAATTCATTAGTATAATATTTTTTCTTATCGTTAAAGGAACTATTAGCTTGATTATTATCTTCTTCCTCAGGGTAAAAAGATATTAATTTAGACATGGCTATCTGGTTTTCTTGATAAAATTTATTTATTATATCTCCGGGGACCATTAATTCCTGAAAGCCAGAATACAATTCTTTTTCAGTCAATCTATCAGAGCGATGTTCTTCAGCTGCTAATCCAAAGGCATCTGCTATCAGGCGCAGATTTATATCATTGGAAACTAAAATTACCTTTCTATCAGGATTTTCCTTTTGTAACCCTAGAGCGGAGTTGACAATGCGATTATCAGCTTTTTTTAAGTCAATAGCTTCAGGAAGATAGCCTTTATCACCATTGATAGTAACACGCAATGTGCCTTCTTCATTTATAGGTACTCCCTGGCATAACTTACCCTTATCCCGTAAGCTATCTAAAATTCTGGAAGTCTCCCTGGCATTAAAGCCAAGATCAGAGGACTTATTTTTCATATCATCAATTTCTTCCACTACTGCAATGGGAATAATAACTTCATTATCTTCAAAGGAAAAAATAGCTTCTGGATTCATTAATAATACATTGGTGTCCAGGACAAATATTTTTCCTTTCATTAGTCTGTCCTCCAAAGGGATAATCCTGATTCAGGATCCGTTACCCTTTCTAAAGGCTCACCTTTAAACTCTTGTAATATAACTTCAGCCACATAAATTTCTGTTCCTTCAGCTAAATGTCCGCCATAGGAGTTACCCTGATCGTCACCTAAGGCAATATGAGCATGAATCATGGGTTCGTCTTCAAGTTTAGAGATATTACCTCCACAGTGAATAATCTCAAGAGGGTAATTAAAATCAATATATTCATACTCAGTAGTTTTTTGGTTAAAATAACCTAATCGAGCATTTCTTACTGCTCCTAAAACCTGGATATATCCAGAGTTTATCTCCGCTTCCTTGACTAATTTGGTCATTGATTTTAAAAGATCTTGCCCTCTTGGCAGCCGCCCGGTAATTATCTTTCCTGTTTCATAAGCAGCAAAACCGGAAAAACTCTTTATTTCAGATGACATAAATTTTATTCCTCCTCAGCAATAATATTTTCTATTCTGCTTATATTTTCTTGAGTGCGGGTGTTGTCGGGGTTTATTTCAAAGGCTTTTTCATAAGCCTGCAAAGCTTCCTGGTATTCCTCTAAATTTTCCAGAGCTAACCCATAGTTGTTGTAAATAAAATCTACTTCTGGTTCAAGCTCCACTGCTTTCTCTAGATTTTCCACTGCAGCCTGGTAATTTTGTTGATAGATAAAAGTGAGTCCCAGGTTATTCCAGGCAAAGTGACTATCAGGATTCTCCTCGGTAGCAAGAACAAAATTTTCTTCTGCCGTCTGATAATCTTCCTGTTCTAGGGCAATGAGGCCCAATAAATTAAAATATTGATGGTCAAGTTCAGGATAAGTAGCTTTCTCAGCTAAAATTTCTTGCGCTTGATCCAGGTCGCCTGATTGATATAAGGCTCGAGAATAATTAACAGCTGTATTGTAATTATCATCGATTTCCCAGGCTTGAGATAAATATTCTTCTGCCTCTTCATATTTTCCAAGAGCATTATAGGTTAAACCTAAAAAGTAGTTGGTCTCCCAGATGTCTTGTTCTTCTTCTTTATCCTGTGCTAATACTTCAAGCCATAATTCTTCTGCTTCAGAATATTCTCCTGCTAAATAAGCCTCTCTGGCTTCTGCCCTCAAATTTTCAGCTGCCACTGTCTGTAAGGAAACTGAAAAAAGAAGGGTAAAGAGTAACAGGCAAGAAAGGATTAAAATACTTGTTTTTTTAATCATTGTAATCAACTCCTCCTGAAAATTTAGTTATTGATAGTTTCAAAAAATTAGTTAAAACTCCTTTATTGTTGATAAAATTGACAAAAAGCATTAAGACGACAATCTGAACAGGCAGGGTTACGAGCTTTACAAACTTCTCGACCATGAAAAATTAAGCGGTGATGGAAGTTGCCCCACTCCTTTTTAGGGATTATATCTTTTAACTCTTTTTCGACTTTTTCAGTGGTATTGCCAGTAGCTAACCCCAATCTCTTAGCTACCCGAAAGACATGAGTATCAACTGGAAAAGCTGGCTTATCAAAGGCTGAACAGAGCACAACACTGGCAGTTTTTCTTCCTACTCCAGTCAGCTCTAAAAGCTTAGAAAAATCTGCAGGTACTTTGCCTTGATAATCTTCCAGTATTTTTTGGCTGGTTTTAATAATAAATTTTGCTTTATTACGATATAAACCAATGGATTTAATTTTTTCCTGCAATTCTTTGGGAGTTAAGCTGGCAAAGTCTTCTGGTTTATTATAATCAATAAATAATTTACTGGTAACTTTGTTAACCTGTTTATCTGTAGTTTGAGCCGATAAAATAGTGGCTACTAAAAGTTCAAAGGGAGAATTATATTTTAACTCTGTCTCTGGAGCAGGATATTTTTCTGTTAAAATTTCTTTGATTTTATTTTGTTGCTCTAGTTGCATTTATATCAATCCCCTATTATAATAGTTGCAAAGTTAAAAGATTATCTGGAGGTGAATTAAATAATGGCTGTACTTGGTTTTGATATTGATGGTGTGATCACTGCCGAAGGCAAAGGTGAAGAAAATATATGGTACCGACATTTAAAAAGATTTATGGGAGACAAATTAAAAAAAGTTAAAGCCTCCTTTAATTTCGCAGAAGCCTATAATATAGCGCCTTCTAAATTAGAAGAATTTTTTGCTGAAAATCTGGTCAAAATATATTCTCAAGTTCCCCCTTTACCGGAGGCCAAAAAATATCTTAATAAATACAAGGCTCAAGGGAATAAAATTATTCTTATTACAGCTAGAGATAAAAAGTTTCGTGAGTTAACAGCAAAATGGTTAAATAAAAATGAAATCGCCTATGACATACTATATCATGATGAAAACAAGGCACCACTGGCAGCCAGAGAGAATATTAAAGTTTTTGTTGATGATAATTATAATAATGCTAGGGAAATCATGAGCAAAAATATCCCGGTTTTACTTTATACCCGCCATCATAATGTTGATGCTCCAGAAGAGTATTATTTTCGCCGGGTTAATAACTGGCAGGAAATTGATGAGATTATTGCCAATAAGTTTTTAAGTTAAGATTCTCGAAAAACGCTATCACCTATAAATTCTCTTAAAATTGAAGTTTTAGGAACTGATAAATCAGGCATAGGCAGAAAGGTATCAAGCATCTCTAAAAGTCGAGTTGCTTCAAAATAGACAGGATTGCTTTTTTCAATCCGAGTTAATAAAGGAGTCAAATATTTTTTTAGCACAGCAAGTTCATAAATGAGGGCCGAATTAAAGATTAAATCAGCATTTTCCTGGAAGGGAAAAATGTTTTTTTCTTCCCCTTTTCTTACTCTAGGCCACCACTCAATGGTAGTTGGCGCGTCATGACCCCGGTATTTATGGTCTCTTACTATCCTTCTCATAAGCCTGGTATCAGAGGTGGGAATCCTATTGTGTTGATCGATGTTAAGTTGAGTTAAAGCACTTACATAAAGTTTGAATTTGTGATTTTGTGGTATCATCTCTGTCAGCCTGTCATTTAAGCCATGGATTCCTTCAATTAAAATAGGCTGGTCATCTTGAACCTGTAAAAAGTCACCTTTATACTCCCTGACTCCTTTTTCAAAATTAAATTTTGGTAGTTCAATCTTTTCACCCTGCAATAATTGTAGCAGATCATTATTAAAAAGTTCAAGGTCGATAGCTTCTAGAGCTTCAAAGTCATAATTCCCCTCCTCATCTAAAGGGGTATCCTCACGATTAACAAAATAATCATCTACAGAGATAGCTACTGGTTCTAGGCCATTGATGCGAAGATGAGTGGAAAGCCTGTGGGCAAAAGTAGTTTTTCCTGAAGATGAGGGGCCAGCAATTAAAATAACTCTTCTGGTCTCTATTTCATCATAAATACGGTCAGCAATTTTAGCAATATTTCTTTCATGCAGGGATTCTGCTATTCTTATAAATTCCTGATATTTACCATTTTCAATGGCTGCATTTAAATCACTCACATGGCCAACATTAAGTATTTCTCCTAATCTCTCATAATCTAAAAAGACATTGGCTAATTTTGGTTGGTCAATGAATTCGGGAACTTTATCAGAATTTTCTTTATGGGGGAAAAGCAAAACAAAACCCGGCATACAGTAATGGAGGTCAAATTTATCTAGATAGCCAGTACTGGGAACCATATGATAATAAAAATAATCATAATAACCATCTAGCTCATAGACAGGATGTTCTTTATCAGCCTCCTGATATTGTAATAATCTTACTTTATCATCAAACCCCTGTTCTTGGTAAATTTCTATTAACTTTTCGGTGGTAAAGACATGTCTTTTAATGGGAAAATTGTCTTTTACCAGATTAGTTAATTTTATCTTGATTTTTTTCAAATCATGCTGGTTTAGAGCCGTGCCCTTTATAATTTCACAATATATTCCATTGCTCAAAGAATGTTCTATTTTCAAATCAGCCTGGGGATATAGTTCATAAACTGCTTTAGCTAATAGCAAAAATAAACTGCGTCGATAGATTCTATTGCCTAATTCGTCTCCTCTATTAACAGTGGTAATCTCACAGGTTTCTGATGGTTTAAAGTTTAAGCGGTGAACCTGATTATTAATTAAAGCAGCCACTATTCTGCCGTTGGCTATTTCAGTTTTTTCAATCATTTCTTTTAAAGTCAATCCTTTAGGTAATTTAAATAGTTCTCCGTTTATTTTAAATTTCTGCATTTATTGACTCCTTTCCTCTGTTGATAATTTTCTTAGCAATTTCTGTAATTCTTCTCTGCAATTATTATCTGATTCCTGGATGTATAGCTTCTTTAGTTCCTGGTAAGCTACTGGCCTTCCCTCCAGGGCTAAATTATAAAAATAATAACCGCAATAATACCTTATAATGGGAGAGTTATTCTCACTGATTTTAATTATCTGAGATAAATAGTTATAGGCTTTATCATGGGCTAAATTAATCAGAAAATTTCTCAATAAAATTCTTGCTCCTCGCCAGCTAAAGGGATAATCGGCAAGTTTCGAGGAAATAGAATTATTGTGAGCAATATTTAAAAAATCTGCTGGAAATAATTTTCCTGGTAAAGGCCAGTTGTTTTTAGAGTAATTTCTTATAGTTGAATCATAATAATTGGCATTATAATTGTAAATATTGTGAGGACATACCAGCTGACAATCATCACAACCCCAAAAATTATTAGCAATAATTTTAAGTTGGGATAAAGACAAAATCCCCCGCTGCTGGGTGAGATAGCTGCGACAATTTTCTTTGCAAAAACTTCCATTAATATTTAAGGCATTACCAGGACAGACCTGGATACATTTATTACAGCCCTGACAGCTGGAAGAATTATCAAGTTCAATTGCTTTATTATTATTCCCAGCAAAAAAAATTTGGGCAGGAGTCTTAACTAAATATTTTAGTTTTAAGGGACTGGCCACCAAAGCCAAAAAATATAAAGACCCTAATCCGGGAATGATTAATAAATTGTTTTTACCTAAAAAACCAAGTCCTGCTTGTTGTGCTAAAGATTTTTCTGATAAAGGGTGATTATCGACACCATACCAGTGATGCTTAACTCCTAATACAGAAGAAATTTGCTTGGTTAGACTTTTTAATTTGTTTTTTAGATGATCATGATAATCATAACCACGGCTATATTGGGCTAAATATATATTAACATCACCAGAATACACTTCTCCTAAACTAAATGGAGGATATTGATGGGCTAATACAATAAAGGAAGAAGTATTAGCAGGAAGATCAGCTTGTTTTTTTGCTGCTGCTGGAAGATTAGCAGTTCCGGTCACTCCAGCAGCAGCAAAACCTAATTTTTTTGCTCTAGCAAAAATTATTTTTCCTTGTGAAAGGGACATTCTATTCAAGTTCCTTTAAGTGAGAAAGTAATTCCTGCAGCTCAGCCATCTTGGTTCCATAAGTCTGCCAGTCTCCTTCAGCAATAGCAGATTGAGCTTTTTCATAGACTTCCACTGTGCGCTCAACAATATCACTATAGTCATCAGGGATTTCCCTGGATACTTCCTCAGGAAGAGGTTCTGCTGGCAGTTCTGTTTCAGGATCACTAACTGGCTCCTCTGTTACAGGCTCTTCAATGTCTGCATCCTCATCATCTAGATAATCTAAGTCTTCTTCAAGCTCTTGAAATTCATCTGCCTCAACTTCTTCTGGGTCTACTTCTCTAGTGGGCTCCCTCTCTCCAAAGACCACATCTAAAGCGGTTTCTAGATCGTCTTCCATCACCACCATATTGCCGTAGGCAACAATTACCTGTCTCAGCTCAGGTAAAGCTCCTGATTCAGCCTGGAGAAAAATAGGTTCAATATACACCATTGAATTTTCAACAGGTAATGCAAGTAGGTTTCCTCTGATGACATTTGAACCCTTTTGGTCCCAGAGGCTTAATAACTGTGAAATATATGCATTCTGGTCAATTCTAGATTCAATCTGCGATGGTCCAAAGGCTAATTCCGTTCGAGGCAGATCATAAAGTTTAAGTTTACCGTAGTTATCTCCATCGGAACGTGCTGCCATCCAGGCTACCATATTATTTCTTTCAGCCGGGGTAAAGGGTAGCATCAAAATATACTCAGCTTCCTCTTCCCCTGGCAACTTGGTGATAATATAATAGGGCTCCATCTGAATACTTCTCCCGGCATAATTTTCATTGGGGACATTCCAGACATCTTCTCTATTATAAAAAACCTGAGGATTATTCATGTGATAAACCGAATAAATCTCTGCTTGAATATTAAAGAGATTTTGGGGGTATCTAATATTTGACCTGATCTCTTCTGGCATTTCTTCCATAGGAGCAAACATTTCTGGAAATATATTAGCATAGGTCTGAACAACAGGGTCATCTTCTTCGACTATATATAGGGTTGTTTCTCCTGTATAGGCATCAATGACCATTTTAACTGAATTCCTAATATAATTTAAGTCTTCAGAGTAAGGCTGAGAATAAGGGTAACGATTGGAAAGAGTATAGGCGTCATAAACCCAGTGAAATTGGCCGTCAGCTAAGACAGGATAGGGATCATCATCAAATTCTAAAAAGGGAGCTACTTTACGAGCTCTTTCATGGATATTACGGTCATACATCATCCGTGAATCTGGTGTTATATCATCAGCTAAAACCAATCTTATATCTTGAAAACGCAATGCAAAAAGCGCTCTTCTAAGAAAATTAGAGAGCTGAATACCTCCATCTCCACTATAATTGGTATATACATTATCTCCGCCATCAGGATAGTGAAATTCTTCTTCAGCGTTATTTACTACCACATATTGGTCAGTCTTTTCGCCAAAATATACCGAGGGATTATTGAGCTCTAAATCACTCTCAGTCTTAGGAGGAATATCGCTAAAAATATAATTTGGCAACCCTTCTCCAGTAATATCGCTAGCCGAGGACATAACAGCTCCATATCCATGGGTATATTTTAAAACCTGATTTACCCAGGTCTGAGCTTGCGAGGGTAATCTAGTTTGATCAACTTCTCGCAGGGAAAGAAATACCTGCTGATATTCTCCGTCTATTTCATATCTATCTACATCAACATCAACAAAATTATAATATTGTCTCAATTCCTGCATCTGACTGTAGGTGGCCTGGAGAGGACGATGGTCCCAGAGTCTAACATTATCAAAGATTTCTCTATTATTATCGATATCCTCTCTGGTCAGCTCTAAATCTAGAGGATAATCAACATGTTCAACTTCAGCCAGATCATAAGCCTTTTGAGTCATATCAATATTATAAGATATATACTGTGATTCCCGGGCCAGTTCATTAGGTTCCACCCGGAAACGTTGAACATATTGAGGGTAGCCAACAGTCAAAAGTAAAGAAGCAATTATCCAGAGACCAAGGGAACCTATTATAAAATGATATTTTTTCTGGTATAGACTATAGATTACCACACCGATAACTAAAGCTACAACTACCATCAATATTCTCAAACCAGGCAGGGTGGCATGAATATCAGTAAAACTAGCCCCTATTGTTACCCCTCTTTGAGAGTAAAGCAGTTGATACATCTGCAAACGATAATCGAAAATTTTAGTTAGTAAATACAAAATCAAAAGAAAGCTAAGATGATGTTTAGCCTTGCGTGATAATTTGAATTTAAGCTCCTTTAAAGAGTTTATACCTGAACCAAGAAGATATATTACTCCCACGATTATTAGAGCAAATATTATTATTACCACAGCTATCTCTCTAATTATTTCCCAAACCGGAAGGGTAAATAAATAAAAAGAAATATCATTGCCAAAAATGGGATCTACTTCTCCGCTGGGGGCTTGATAAATAAATTTTAAAATAGTTTCCCAGTTAGCAGCTCCAACGGCAGAAAATAACAAAGCAAAGATAGCACTGGCGGCTACAAAGATATAATTTAATCTTTTGGCATTAAGCCAATCTAATAAAGGTGGCCTTTTATTCTGAAAAATTGAACTGACTCTCTGGTCTTCACTTAAATTAATTAAATATAATAATTCATTGCGGGTATAGCGCAAATTAAAATAAAAGAAAAAGAAAATAATTAGACCTATAATGATTCTGAGAATAGATTGGGCAAAAACTCTGATTAGATAAGCTCTGCTAAATCCCAGTTCAGCAAACCAGAGCAAATCTGTGAAAAATCTACTTCCTATAACCATGATTAATAATAATAAAAGAACAATTCCTCCTATAATAAGAGGAATTGTTCTACCTCTTTTCAACATGAGAAATCACCAATCCCTATTTTATATTAAGTTTAATTTTTTAAAACTGTAATAATCATCACCTTCAACTACTAGTCTATCTTTAAAGTCAACACCTAGAATTTTAGCAGCTTTAATTAATCTTTTAACATGGACTATATCCTGATGGTTAGGTTTTTTTTCCTGTTCTCTCATGAAATTATCAACTAGATAGACTAAAGCCTTATCTTTCAATTGTAAAGCAGGTCCAAAGACTATTCTCGGCTCAAAATTAATCTTGTGGCCAGTTCCTCTGCCCATCATTTTCCAGTTGCGTAGATAACGATTTTTATCTAAGGTAACAATCATAGCTCTTTGCTTTTTATTTTTGTTTAGCATTTCAAAAAGCTCGATAATATCATTGTTTTGATGAAAGGGTTTATTAAAAAAACTATCCTCTGTTAATTCTGTTTGAGAACACTTCCTAAGAAAATTAGTTACATTTTCGATATTTTTTAATTCTCCATAGAAATCTATTACTTGATTTATATCTAATTTATTTCCTGTTATCTTTTCTAAGGGTATATCTCCTTGAAAATTATCCATTTCTTTTAACAGTGGATTATCTTTATTAAGAATTTGATAGCGAATTTTATTGCAACAATCGCATTTAAAGGCAATAAACCCTTTACCATAAAGACGACCAATGTCTTTGTTAAAGGTACCAACACCTAAAATATTTTCCTGTTTGATTATAGAGTTGCATTCCCAGCATTCTATATTTTCCACTGATATCATCTCCCCTCTTGTAAGATAATTCCCGGGAGAAATAAATTAAATATAATAATTTATTTTGGGAAGTTAAGCTAATTTTTTAGCTCTTTCATTAATTTCTTGATATACTCGTTCCATATCCATGGTCAATAATTTGCCTTCTTCAACAATTTTTTCCCCAGCGACAAAGACCGTTGATACATCTGCTCCACTGCCAGCATAAAATAAATTAGAAAGTTGATTGTGATCTGGACAGAAATGAGGTTTGTCTTTACTGGATATCAATATTATATCAGCTTGATAATCCTGTTGCAATAACCCTAAATTCGGCAGGTTTAATGCCTTAGCCCCGTTGATTGTCAATATTTGCAATAAATCTGCCAGTGCTAAAACCTGGGGATCTTCTTTAACAGCCTTCTGCAAATAAGAAGCAAGCCTACTATCATGGATAAGGTCTAAGCCGTTATTGCTGGCGACACCGTCGGTGCCAAGACTTATATTGATTCCCTCTGCTAACATTTCTTTAATTGGGGCTATTCCACTACCTAATTTCATGTTACTTGCTGGATTATGAGAAACAGAAACATCTTTGTCAGCTAAAATTTTAATATCATTTGGAGTTAAATGAACACAGTGAGCTGCTACTACGGGTATAGAAAAAAAGTTAAAATCAGCCAGATATTCAACAGGCGTCAGGTTATGCTCTCTTTTCATATTCTCAACTTCATCTCTGGTTTCAGCAATATGAATATGAAGAAAAGTATTGAGTTCTTCGGCATATCTAATTATCTTTTGCAGATAACCTTTGCTGCAAGTATAGGGCGAGTGGGGGGCTAAATTAGTTGTAATTCTTCCCTGGGCTTCACCTTGAAATTCCTTTATAAAATTTACAGCCTCTTTAAGACCTGTTTCTCCGTCATTATCCTCGATTAGTCCCAGACCAATAACTCCTCTCCCACCAGCTTCAGCCACGGCCTTAACCACTTTTTCGCCAGCAAAATACATGTCATTAAAAGTGGTAATCCCATTTTGAAGCATTTCTGCTATAGCCAATTTTGTACCCCAATAGATATCATCTGATTGCATTCTACTCTCAAAGGGCCAAATTTTTTCCTTAAGCCATTTCATAAGCTCTATATCATCAGCATAACCTCGTAATAAATTCATACCAGCATGGGTGTGAGTATTGATAAGACCAGGTAAAGCAATCATACCTTCAGCATTATATTCAGTAGTGTTTTTCTGCTGCTGATACTGATGAAATTCATCATCATGGCAATAACCCATATCAGCAATATAATCATCTTCAATCAGTATATATCCATTTTCATAGACTGGTTCATCGCTATTTCCTCGATAAATTTCGGAGATATTGCTAATTAACTTCATTTAGATAAGGAATCCTCCTGGCAAAATAAATGTCTTTTTATGAAAGCAGTTAATAATATAATATTTTGAGAATTTCAACTGATAATCTTATTATAATTATATCTGATAATGACCTATACTTCAAGGCATTATCGCCAATTTTGCTTAGTAAAAAATTTCAGGTGAGCCTTTCGACTCACCTGAAGTTTGTAACTATTCTCTTCGGCCAAGTTCCTTGCTAAGGAGATATATTCCAGAGTCTGAATCGCCTACCATTTCTAATTTGTCAATTATGGCATTTACTGATTCTTCCTCTTCGACCTGTTCGTCAACAAACCACTGTAAAAAAGACTCAGTGGCATAATCATCCTCTTCTCTGGCTAGCTTAACTAGTTGATTTATCTTATCTGTAACCATTTCTTCATGCTCTAAGGCTTTTTGAAAGGCTTCTAGAGGAGAACCAAAGTCACTGGGAGGCTTATCGATGGCTTCTAATTCTACCCTGCCACCTCTTTCGTTAATATAATCATAAAATTTTCTAGCATGCTCAAGCTCTTCTCTGGTCTGTGCATCCATCCAGCTAGCAAAGCCTTCCAGGCCCTCTGCTTCAAATTGAGCCCCCATGGCCTGATAAATGTAGGCAGCATAGAGCTCATTATTTAATTGCTGGTTTAATTTCTCTAAAATTTTCTCTTGTAATTCCATTAATTTAACCTCCTAATTTTGATTTTGCAGGAATTTAATATTTTTTCTACAAGTTTATTATATAATGATAATAGTAACTCGGCAAGTAATTAAAAACTAATTTTGTATTTTTTTTAATTATTGCCCAATAATTTTATTGTAATTAAGAAAGGAGAATCATTTTATGGACAACAGTAAACTCTCAACTTTATTAAAGACTAAAAATATCACTGACATGCATTATAAAATACTTAATGATAAACAAATAAATATGAATAAAGAGCCTATTTATTACTGGATGCAGGGGGCTCAAAGATTTGCCGATAACAAAGCTTTAACTATCGCTGGTAAGCTAGCTAATGAGCTCAACAGGCCCTTGATAGTTGCCTTTAACTTTATAGAAGATTTTCCTGAAGGTAATTTTCGCCATTTCTCTTTTATGTATGATGGTATTAAAGAAATTAGCCAGACAGCTGAAGAATATAATTTAGGGATCGTTATTTCTCGAAAAAATTTAGTTGATTTTTTTCAGTTAATTAGTCAAAAAGCAGCCCTTATTGTAACAGATCAGGGTTTCCTTAAATATGCTAGAGATTGGCGTGAAAAATTGGCTGATGAGGCTAATATTCCAGTTTTAGAGGTTGCTAGCAATACAGTAGTTCCTGTAAAAGTAGCCTCTGATAAAGAAGAATATGCAGCTTATACTATTAGAAAAAAAATTAATAATAAGCTTAAAGATTTTTTAGTTACCTGGGAAATGCCCAGATTGGCTAAATCAGGTGTAAAATATAATGCAATAGCAAAAAACTTTGCTAATAAAAATAAATTTTTACAGGGATTAGGGATAAAAAAAGAGACACCACCTCTTAATAAGGCCATTATGGGTGGATATGAGGCAGCTTATAAAACCTTAATTGATTTCAAGGAAAATAAACTAATAAATTATCATAAAAGAAATGATCCAGATCTTAATATAACCTCAGGATTAAGCCCCTATCTGCATTTTGGCCATATATCTCCAAGAGAAGTTGCCTTAGAGATTAAAAGCAGCCAGGTTGCAACAGAAAATAAGGAAGAATTTTTAGAGGAATTGATAATTAGACGTGAGCTAAGTCATAATTTTGTTTTTTATAATGATGACTATGCTGACTTTCCTGAATTTCTTCCAGATTGGGCAGTTAAAACCTTACAGAAACATAGCTCTGATAAGCGAGAAATACTTTATAATAGAGATGAATTTGCTAAAGCCAGAACACATGATATTTATTGGAATGCAGCCCAATTAGAGTTGATTCATTCTGGTAAAATGCATAACTATATGCGGATGTACTGGGGAAAAAAAATACTGGAATGGTCTTCTAGTCCAGCTAAAGCCTTTAACATAGCTCTTGCCTTAAATAACAAATATGCTCTTGATGGCAGAGATCCTAATAGTTATGCAGGAATAGGCTGGTGTTTTGGCAAACATGATAGGGCCTGGAAGGAAAGAAAAATTTATGGTAAGGTTCGTTATATGAATCGCAATGGATTGGAAAGAAAATTTTCCTTAGATCAATATCTGGCCAGGATTAAAAATTTGATTCCCGCTAATGATATTCCAGGCCAATGAAAAAGACTGGCCCCGCAGGGGGCCAGCATTATTCAAATAATTAAACAATATTAAAATTAAAACTTGGCATTTCCAGGGGTTCTTGGGAAGGGGATTATATCCCTTATATTACCCATACCTGAAAGATACATTAAAATTCTTTCAAAACCCAGTCCAAATCCGGAATGAGGAACAGTTCCATATCTTCTGATATCAAGAAACCAATCATACTTTTCTAGATCCATGTTTTCTTCCTCCATCCGTCTCTTTAATACCTCTAACCTCTCTTCTCTCTGGCTACCTCCAACAATTTCTCCTACTTCAGGCACCAGACAATCAACTGCTCTAACAGTTTTGTCATCATCATTTTCCCGCATATAAAAAGCCTTAATTTTTTTGGGGTAATCGGTGACCATCACCGGTTTTTGGAAGTGTTTTTCAGTGAGATATCTTTCATGTTCTGATTGTAAATCATTTCCCCATTCCACTGGATACTCAAAGCTTTCCCCACTGGCCTGCAAAATGTCAACAGCTTCAGTATAGGTTATATGGGCAAAGTCTGCTTTTATGATATCACGCAAAACTTCAATGCGATCTTCATCAATATTTTTATTAAAAAACATCATTTCTTCTTCAGCTTTATCTAGTGCATATTGAAATAAATATTTGATAAAATCTTCGATTAAAACCGTCATTTCTTCCAGATCACAGAAAGCCATCTCAGGTTCAATCATCCAAAATTCTGAAGCATGACGAGAAGTATTAGAATTTTCTGCTCTAAAGGTAGGACCAAAGGTATATACATCTCCCAGAGCACAGGCTAAAAGTTCGGCCTGTAACTGGCCACTAACTGTTAAACCTGTCTCTTGACCGAAAAAATCCTGGGAATAATCAATCTCACCTGCTTCATCTCGAGGGGGGTTGGCGGGATCTAAAGTTGTGACTTTAAACATCTCTCCTGCCCCTTCAGCATCACCAGTGGTAATAATTGGGGCATGGATATAATGAAAATCCCTTTCTTGAAAAAACTGATGAACAGCATAAGACATTTTGCTGCGAAATCTATTGACAACGCTTAAAGTATTGGTTCTAGGTCTTAAATGAGCAATTTCTCGTAAAAATTCAAAGGTATGTCTTTTTTTCTGTAAAACATAATCTTCTGGGGCCTGACCAATTACTGTGATTTTCTTAGCTTTCATTTCAATATCCTGTTCTCTGCCTTCAACTTTTTCTAAATAGCCCTCAACTTTGATACTAGCACCGTTACTTATTTCCTCTAAAGGATGTTTCTCCGGTTCAAGCACTACAATCTGCAGATTATGTACGGTACTACCATCATTCAATTCAATAAAAGCAATATTTTTAGTGACTCTTTTGGTTCTTACCCAGCCTAAAACAGTTATATCATCATAATCTGAAATTTTATCGTTGATAATATTATTTATCTTTACTCGTTCATAATAATCCATTTTCAAACCTCCCGATATAATAGATTTTTTTCATCACTGGTTTATATTTTATCAGATAATAAAGAAAAAATCGAGTGAAAAAACTCACTCGATTTATATCGATATATTTTATTTACTTTAATTTAAGTCGTTGTTCTTACTATTCTTAGCGATAGATCTAGTTGCTACCACTTCTATGCCGGTATCAGCAATATTTTCGGTAATAACATCGCCTCTACTTACAGGAGCCTCTACTAAAATTCCTGCCAGTTCTTGCATGGCGGCCCCAATTTTATTTTTGGGAATAGGTTTAGCGGTTTTAACAGGGACTAAATCCAGTCTGCCATTTTTTACTCGAACAGTGGTAGGCAAAATTCTGGTGGGGTTTTTAAACTCTTCCTTGGCATAATCTATACCCATATCACATTGATGACCAGTAATATCAGTAATCTCCCCATCCTGTGATTTTACCCTCACCCGACAACCTCTTGGGCAATTTACGCAGATTATTGTATTCTCTTTAATTTCATTATTACTCATTAATACCCTCTCCTTCATCTTCTAAGACAAATGTAATTTCCTTAGTATTGTCAGGTATTAACTTTTCCGGTAATTTAATTGTTTCAATCTCTCCCGGGGTAACAATTTCCCGACTAAAGCCAGCTAACTTTTGCTGGGAATCATCATAGATATTTATTTTAACATTTTCTTGTGGCTCTGAGACTCTAAAAAAGTGCCTGACTAGTTTTCTGGAATCATCTTTATAACTGATTTTATGAGGAATTACGTAATTTATTCCCTCTCCTGGTATTACTTCTACTTCCTCATTTCTTCTTTCAAGATTATCATTTATAAAATCAGCAGCAGCTCGAGCAGCCACCTCTGCTTCTTCACTAACATAATCCACTAAGTCATGAACCTGGAGAACATTACCACAGGCATAAACCCCTGGAATATCAGTTTCTCTTAGTTCATTAACATAGGGGCCTTGAGAATTTTCAGCTAACTTTAGGCCCATGCTCTTACTTAATTCATTTTCCGGTATTAACCCCACGGATAAGAGCAGGGTGTCACATTCCACCCTTTTTTTAGTCTCAAGTTTAGGCTGTAGATTTTCATCTACTTCCACGATATCAACGGCCTCTAACCGCTGTTTACCATAGATTCGATTTATTGTATGGTTTAATTTTAGTGGTATGCCAAAATCATCTAAACATTGAACTTTATTTCTCACCAGACCAGAAGAGTAGGGCATTATTTCTAAAACACCCTTAACTTTAGCTCCCTCTAAAGCCATCCGTCGGGCCATTATCAATCCAATATCTCCAGAGCCTAAAATAACAACTTTTTCTCCTGGCAAATAACCTTCAATATTGATAAAGCGTTGAGCTGTACCGGCAGTTAATATGCCTGCTGGACGAGTTCCTGGTATTTGAATAGCTTCTCGGGTTCTTTCTCTGCAGCCCATGGCTAGAATAATTGATTTAGCCTCAATAAACATCATGCCATCTTCTTCATTAAGAGCCGTTATTTTCTTATCCTGAGAAATATCTATCACCATTGTTTTTAGCTTAATTTTTGTCTTGCTGGCAATAACATCTTCAATAAATCTTTCGGCGTATTCTGGACCCGTTAACTCTTCCCCAAAATAATCCAGGCCAAAGCCATTATGGATACATTGCTGCAATATACCTCCTAAATATTCATCCCTTTCAATGAGTAAAATATCGTCTATTCCTGCTTTTTCAGCTTCTAAGGCTGCGGCTAATCCTGCTGGTCCGGCACCTATTATTACCAATTCATGTTTACGTCTAATCATGATTTATCCCCCATTCCATAAACAATATCTCGATCTGGCTTTACATCCTTTACCCTGGTCCAGAGGATCTCTGAACCGGGGCCGCTCTTTGTCACCTCTAGGGGAGAAATGCCAATTTTTTCGGCAATTATTTCTGCTATCCTGGGACCACAAAAGCCTCCCTGGCATCTTCCTCCTCCTGCTCTGGTTCTTCTTTTGATACCATTCAAAGTGGGAGAAATAAATTCCTTATCCAATTCTGCTTCTATTTCACCTCTGGTAACATGTTCGCAGCGACAAATAACTTCACCATATTTTTTGTTCTGTAAAAAGATTTGCTGCCATTCATGTAAATTCTGTTTATAATCCTGAAAACTAGGCTGCTTTTCTAGCTCTGGAAGAAAATTTGCTTCAATTAACTTCAGCTCTTCCTGTAGTGATGTTCTAATATCATCTAAAATTTCTGCTACCATATTAGCAATTGCCGGAGCTGAAGATAAACCTGGCGACTGAATACCAGCAACATCTATAAAACCTACAGGTTCATTAAGAGCTTCAATTTTAAAGTCATCACTGGGTAAAGTTGCTCTTAGGCCGGCAAAGGAAGCTATAACTCCATCGCGTGGTAGATTAGGATAAAGGGAGGTTCCTCCCTGCCAGATCTCTTCTAAACCTTCCTTAGTTACAGCAAGGTCGTCTTTTTCTTCAACAGGATTGGAGTTTGGCCCTAAAAGCAGATTACCATCTACTGTAGGAGTTATTAAAATCCCCTTTGACTCTTTGCTGGGCATGGGAAAAATCACGTGGTTTACTAAATCCCCATATTCTTTATCGAATAAATTATACTCACCCTTGCGAGGTGTTATTTTATACCTTTCCCCAACCATTGCTGCAATTTCATCGGCATATAAACCAGCAGCATTGATAATAACTTTAGTTTTTATTTCTTCTCCAGAATTAAGTATAACCCCTGCAATATATCCATTTTTTGTTCTTATATCAACAACTTCTGACAGGAGCTTAATCTCCACTCCATTTTTTACGGCATTTTCTGCCTGAGCAATCGTTAATTTATATGGAGAAATTATTCCAGCTGTGGGAGCATATAAAGCAGCTGAAGCTTCAGAATGAATTTCTGGTTCTTGATGGAGCAACTCCTTCTGGTCTAATAGTTGTAAGTCTTTTATTCCTTTACTTTCTCCCATTTCCTTTTCTTTTTTAAGCCATTCCTTATCTTCTTCAGTAAAGCCAACGACTAATGACCCAATCCTTTTAAAGGGAACCTTTAAATCCTCAGCAATTTTATCAAAGAGAGGATTAGATTTTATATTTAGTCGCCCTTTCAGGGTGTCAACAGCAGCGTTATATCCAGCATGAATAATACCAGAATTTGCTTTTGAAGTTCCTGAAGCCACATCTGCATCTTTTTCCAGCAAGCAGATATCCAGTTCATAGCGACTTAAGCGTCGGGCTATTGCTGTCCCAATCACACCTCCACCAATAATTACAATATCAAATTTAGCTGACATAAAAACCCTCCTTTTGTTAGCAAAAAGAAAAAACCACCTCCAGATTATTAGGACATAGACGTCCCATAATTTATTGGAGATGGTTCTCTTATTTCTCACCATCAAAAATATTTTATTGTTAATAAGATTATATCTTAACATTATGCTTATTGCAAGTTTTTTTACCGAAAATAATTTTGCTGTAATAGGAGTTTAAATTCTGGTCCAGTTGATCACCGTATCAATAGCTCTTTTCCAACCGGCATAAGATTGTTGACGATTTTCTTCTTTCATGTCCGGGGTGAAAGTCTTATCAACTCTGCGAATATTTTTAATTTCATCTAAAGAATCCCAAAAACCCACGGCAAGACCAGCTAAATAAGCTGAACCTGCAGCAGTAGTCTCCGTGTTTACTGGTCTCTGGACTTTATTATTACAGATGTTGGATAAAAATTGTAATAAAAAGTCGTTTCTAGCAGCCCCTCCATCGACTCTAACTTCTTTAATATCAATGCCAGCATCTTCCTCCATAGCTTTAAATAAATCATAGCTTTGAAAAGCAATCGACTCCAGCGTTGCTCTAATAATATGGTTTTTGGTGGTGGCTCTACTTATTCCTACGATGGTACCTCGAGCAGCAGGATTCCAGTGAGGTGCACCTAACCCGGTAAAGGCTGGAACTACGTAAACTCCATTGGTATCTTCAATTTTACAGGCAAAATATTCTGAGTCAGCAGCATCTTCAATCAAATTTAACTCATCTCTTAACCACTGAATAGCAGAGCCTGCATTGAAGATACTTCCCTCTAAAGCATAAGTAATTTTATCATCAAATCCCCAGGCAATGGTTGTAAGCAAACCCTTTTGAGAGATATAGGGTTGTGACCCTGTATTCAGTAAAGCAAAGGCTCCTGTTCCATAGGTAGATTTTGTCATCCCCTCTTTAAAACAGGCCTGGGCAAAGGGGGCGGCCTGTTGATCTCCAGCAATACCTGCCACTGGAATATTTTCCCCCTGGAATAGGGAGTCCTTGGTTGTAGTATAAACTTCACTGCTAGAGCGAACCTCTGGTAAAACCTCTGGCGGAACCTCCAGAATATTTAAAAGCTCGTCATCCCACTTTAATTCATGAATATTATAGAGCATGGTACGGGAGGCATTAGTGTAATCAGTTAGATGACAGCTTCCTCCGCTTAATTTCCATATTAGCCAGCTATCTACAGTGCCAAATAATATTTCGCCCCTTTCTGCTTTTTTCCGGGCTTGAGGTACATTATCAAGCAACCACTTAATTTTTGTGCCAGAAAAATAAGGGTCTGCTATTAAACCAGTTTTTTCCTGAATGGTTTTTTCGTGGCCTTTATCTTTAAGTTCCTCACAGATATCAGCAGTTCTCCTGCACTGCCAAACAATGGCATTATATATTGGTTCAGAGGTTTTTTTATCCCACATGATTGTTGTTTCTCTTTGATTGGTAATCCCAATACCGGCAATCTCAGAAATTTCAATTTTGGCTTCTTTAATAGCTAAAGACATAACTTTTTGAGTGGAGTTCCAGAGATCAGCAGGATTGTGCTCTACCCAACCAGATTTAGGATAAATTTGGCGAAATTCCTTTTGAGCTTTTCCTACGACCTGTCCTTCTCTATTAAATACCATAGCTCTAGTACTTGTGGTCCCCTGGTCAATTGCTAAAATATAATTATCCGCCATAAAATTATCACCTCAGAATTATAGTATGGCCAACTTAAAAAATGTGCTAATTTAAAATTTATAATCTCTTTAAGGCAATGATTAATTCTATTTCATCAGCCGCATCCTCAATTATATCTGAAATATTTGCCATCATTGTTAAATAATCACGATATAAAGATTTTAAGCCAAAACTGAGATCATCTCTAGCAGAAAGTCTTTCAACTAACTCTCTTTCCAGATTATCAATTTGAGATTCATATTTTTCTATTTGATTGACTAATTCAAAGGCCTTTTCGTTATCATTAAAGACATTACCAATGGCCTTTTCTAAAGTGGCAAATTGCAATTCAGTTATTTCTAAAATCTCTCTAAGCATATCTTTACCTGTTTCAGATATCTCCATGGATTGCAGGAGGACATAGTCCAGGGAGCTTTCGGAATAGTCAGCTACTTTGTCAGTAAACTTCAAAAGATTTAAGAAGTCTCGTCTGGTATTAGGAATTAGAAATCTTTTCTCAATAAGTAATCTGACTATCTTTCTTCTAATAGCATCAGCTTCTGTTTCCAGTTCTTTTACCTCATCCTGCATTTTAGAGACTTCAGCGGTATAACCCTCTTCTATATATAACTTCATTGCCTTAATATAACATTTTAGACAGGAGCGAACAGTTTTTGAATGTTTGTTATATAATTTGATTAACTGTTCTGATTCTCCTAACAAATCCTTCATTTTTTTACCCCCAATGTAAACTAAAGTATGTAAAGAAAAATTGCTATAAATTTTCAAACAATTATACTGCTCTGCCTGAAGATGGCAGAGCAGTATATCTCTTATTCTTCTAAATTCATAGGTTGGCTACAACAGACTAATTCTCCGCCTCCTACTTCTACCACTTTAACGACATTGCCACAAACTCCACAGCGATAAACTTCTCCTTCTTTTCTAACAGCCATAATTTATCCCTCCTTTGGATAAAAAATTATTTATCTCTGATCTCCATTAACCCAGCACTAAAGGGAGGGTCAACCACTCCTACCTCTGTTATTATCCCTGTTATATTTTCTGCTGGAGTAACATCAAAGGCTGGATTATAAACATCGATTTTATCAGGAGCAATTTTCTCATCACCAATCATCTTTATTTCCTCAGCTCCTCTTTCTTCAATGGCAATGGCCGAGCCCATCTGGATTTTATAATCAATGGTAGAGCGAGGAGCAGCAATATAAAAAGGTATATTATGGATTCTTGCCAGTTCAGAAAGCATATAAGTGCCTATTTTATTAGCAGTATCTCCATTGGCAGCAATTCTATCTGCTCCAACTATCACCACATCCACTTTATTTTCTTTCATCAAAAAACCAGCTGTGCTATCAGCTATTAAAGTAGCGGAAATATTTTCTTCCACCAGTTCAAAGGCAGTTAACTTTGCTCCCTGCAGGCGGGGACGGGTCTCAGTAGCATACACATGAATATTCTTGTTCTTTTTTTCTGCCTCTCTTATAACTCCAAGAGCAGTGCCATAATCTACAGTCGCTAAAGCCCCGGTATTGCAATGAGTTAAAACATTAGAATTTTGGGGGATAACCTTAACTCCATAAGAAGCCAATTCTTTATTAGCTTCAATATCCTGTTGAGCTATATTATTAGCTTCTTTTTCCAAAATCCTTAATAAGGATTTACGGTCTTTATATCTGCTGGAACGCAAAATTTTTAACATTTTTTCTGTAGCCCAGCTGAGATTTACGGCTGTGGGTCGGGCTTCATTAATCTCCTTTACTGCCGACTCCACCTGAGCCAATAATTCACTGGAACTGAGTTCTTTAAACTCAAGAGCAGCTAAATAAACACCATAAGCTCCAGTTGCACCTATGGCCGGCGCCCCTCTAACAACCATTTCAGAGATAGCTGTGATAACCTGCTCATAATTTTCAGCTTCATAATATTCAATTTTACCAGGAAGCTTTCTCTGGTCTAATAATTTTAAAGTTTCATCTTCAAACTCAATAGTTCTATATTTCATTAATAAACACCTCCAAATTATGATTTACTTACCAGTATGCCCAAAACCTCCAGTTCCTCTACTTGTTTTCTTAAGATTTTCTACAGGTAGCCAGCTAACATCTGCGACTTTTTGTACAATTAATTGGGCAATTCTATCACCTTTAGCAATATTAAAAGACTCTTTACCATGGTTAATTAACAAAACTCCAATTTCCCCGCGATATCCAGGGTCTATTACCCCATCAGCATTTAAAACTGTCACTCCATATTTTAAAGCTAGGCCACTGCGGGGGTAGACAAAACCGGCATAACCCTTAGGAATTGCTATTTTGAGCCCCGTTGCTATAAGTTTATATTCTCCGGCAGGAATAACTTCATTTTCTGCTGCCGGTAAGTCAAGGCCTACATCATTTTCATGCTGGTATTGAGGTAAAGGTATATCTGGTGCTACTTTAGATATTTTAATTTCAACCATAAAAGCCCACTCCTTTGTTTGCCTTTTGTTACCTTATTTCATGAAAACATGATTCCCTATAGTAACCACAACTTCTCGGCGAGTAGTCCATTCTCTATCTGTTGCTTTATCAGGGTTATAGAAAAATAATGCTCCTCCAGAAGGATCTTCTCCGCTTAAAGCCTCATTTGCTGCACTTATAGCTTCATAATCGGGTTCAAGATATATGGATCCATCTTCTACTGGACTGAACTGTCCTGATTGATAAATTACACTTTCTATATCATCAGGAAAATCAGGAGACAAAATTCGATTGATGATCACAGCTCCAACAGCAACCTGACCAATATAAGGCTCGCCTCGAGCTTCTCCGTAAATTGCCCGGGCTAAAAGATCTTTTTCTTCTTCACTAATGGAGCGCGATAAAGCCTGTCGTTGGCTGAGTTCACGGGCAGGCACTGTAATAGTATCTCCAGCTCTTAAATCGCTGTTATCCATATCATTTAAAGCTTCAATAACTCCAATTGAAGTATTGAACTCTCTAGCAATTTCAAAAATTGTATCTCCTGGAGATACATGATAGGTAATCAACTCATCTTCGGAAATATCATCAATTTCAGGCGTTTCCTGGTCAGGATTAATTCTGACTGCATAGCTGTGCTGGGAGTTTAAGCTATAGTCATTATCCCCAGAAAAGAGCCTTTTATTAAAGTCTCTCTCCTGTTCTTCTAGTTCTGTTGTAGGGATTGTAAGTTCATCTCCAGCTCTAATATTGTTAGCATTAGAAATATCATTCCATTGCATTAGTTTATCCCTGGATACATCATAAGTTGTTGCAATCTCGGAAAGAGTCTCCCCTCTCTGAACAACATATATCAATTGTAATTGTGCTGAACTGGCCAGAGAAGAAAAACAAACCATAAAGAAAATCATTAAGAAAAATAGCTGGATCATTTTTAATTTTGCCTGTTTCATAATTGATACCTCACTAAATTATGTTTGCTTTAAAATATTATCTGTTATTTAATTTTATAGTATTATCTGTTGTTTAATTTCTCCATAAATGGCCAAACTCCTTCCTTGATAAAGCTTAAAATTCTGTTAAATAGCCAGGTACTATTAAGCTATTAACTACTAAAAAAGTTAATCATGGATTATCAGGCCAGTAATTATCAATCTGACACCCTGAGGGTAAAGAATTGATAAATTTTTTTCCATAGGATTTTGTCCAGATTCTTTTATCTAAAATTATAACTTCTCCCTGGTCCTTTTTATTTCTAATTAGACGCCCAAACCCCTGTTTAAATTTAATTATGGCCTGGGGCAGGGCTTCATTCCAGAAGGGGTTTTTCCCCTTTTTAGCAATCAATTCAAAGCGAGCAGCGACTAAAGGATCAGAGGGTACTGCAAAGGGAAGTCTCATTATTATCAGGCTAGAAAGTGCTTCACCAGGAACATCGACGCCTTCCCAAAAGCTATTTGTGCCTAATAAGACACTGCCTTGATTTTGCCGAAGACTCTGCAGTATTTTATTGCGCGGTTCCTCTCCCTGAATCAAAAGAGAAATACCAGCTTTCTTTAAAGGGGTTTTTATTTCTTTTTTAACCTTATTTAACATGGCATAGGAGGTAAAAAGTATTAAAGCTGCTCCTCTTCTGGTCACTAAAAAACGGGATAACTTGTCATTGATAGCAGAAATAAACCCTGTTTCAGTAACTTCGGGAATATCAATGGGAGCAAAAATCTGGGCCTGTTTAGCATAATCAAAGGGAGAAGATACTTTCTTACTAGCAGCCTTTTTTAAACCCAATTTTCTTTTAAAATAAGTAAAACTATCTTCAATGGCTAATGTAGCAGAGGTTAAAATACAACTTGTTAGCCGGGTAAATAAAGTTTCAGTTAAAAATTCAGCTACTTCAATGCGTCCATTTTTTTGAATTATATTATTATTATAGCAGGGCTTTTTTTCCAGCCAAAAGACATATTCTGATAGATGTTGTTGATAATTTATATTTAAAGCTAAGGATTCAGATAATCCATCAAGCCTATTTTTCATACCAGTTATTTCAAGCACTGGCTGTTCTTTCTGGTTATCTAAAGAGTTTTCTTCTTCATTTTCAATTAATATAATAATTTCTTCCATTAAATTATTTAGATAATTAAATTTAGACAATAATTCTTCTCCAGCAGCCTGCCAGTTCTCACTATCAGCAGTTGAAAATGTATCCTCTTTGATTCGCATTTTAAAGTCAGAAGAGTCATATAGATTGTTTAGCTCCTGTTGATAATTTTTGATAAGCTCTAAAATCGCTTTAGCCGTGGGCCAGATCCTCTGGTCTAAAATATTGATGATCTCTTCTCGCTTTGAAAAAGACAGCTCATAATAATTATTTCTCAACTTTACTAAGGGTGAATTTATAGAGTTAGTCAATTTCTCTATCATTTTTTTGGCCAGAGAGGGGTAAAAATCAAGGCCACTGATCTGGGTGGCTACATCGGCAAGATTATGGGCCTCATCAATAATTAATTTCTGATAGTCAGGTAGAACACTAAATTGATTGTTTTTTAGCACTGCATCAGCTAACAATAAATGGTGATTAACAATCAAAACATCGCTCTTATGAATTTTTTTTCTATCCAGCTGAAAATAACAATCAGCAAAATAAGGGCAGTGATTATTTAAACAAAGATGACTTTCTGAGTTTACTTCCTGCCAGTATTCATTGGCAATATAAAAAGATATAGAGCTTTTGGTACCAGCAAAATTATCAGTGGTAATTTCTTTCTGCAGATAATTAATTATTCGAAACAATTCTTTGTTTTTCTGTAATTCTTCCTTGTTTTTAAGGGCATTATATAACTTTCTCTGGCACAAATAATTGTTGCGGCCCTTTACTAAAGTTGCCTTAAAATCAAAGGAAATAGTTTTCTTTAAGGTGACAAGATCTTTTTCTAGCAATTGTTGTTGTAAATTAATTGTATTAGTTGAGACAACCACAGGCCCTGAATTAATCTGGCTCCAGAATATTGCTGGCAATAGATAGGCAAAAGATTTGCCTATGCCGGTACCTGCTTCCAATAAAATAGTTTCATTGTCATTAAAGGCCGTGATAATTCGAGACAAAATCTCCAATTGGCCCTCTCTTTCCTGGAAATTTTCCATAACCTGGTCTAATTTACCCTGAGATTTTAAAATAGCTTTAATTTTATCAGCTGGTAGAGGTTTGCAGGTATCCGCTTCTTCCGGTTCCACTACAATGTAATAATCCCGGGCCTCATTGTTGATAATTATAAAGCCTATACCTCTATTACCAAGCCGGGAGGCTAGTTTTATATCTGCTGCTGAGGGACGCAGATCACCTGAGGGATGATTATGAATAACACAATCTCCAGGATTGAGATTATTAACAATTGCAGGAGCCATTTGTTCATTGCCACGAGCCACCACTCGAATATCCTTTATTTCCTGAGCGGCCAGGTCATACCTGGCGCGAAAAAAAACTTCCTGTTCTTTAGCTTCGGCAATATTATGGCGCAGATATTTTTTGCTAGCTGGAGAAAAAATATTATCTTTAGAGTTCAATTTTTTACTCCTCTATTCGTAGTTTTTTTATGAGTTTAACATCAGGATCATCATCTCTGTCATCAAACCAGGGGGTCTCTAAAATTAGAGGGATAGTTTTTAAGTCAGCATGGTTTATTATCCCGGCAAAACCCTGCTCACCTATTTCTCCTTCCCCTATATGAGCATGCTCATCTTTATGGCTGCCTAATTTGTATACTGAATCATTGATGTGAAGTAGAGAAAGTTTATCTAAGCCAGGTCCCTCTTCTTCAAATTTTCTAAGCATGGTATTTAATCCCTCTTCTTCAGCAATATTATAACCAGCAGAAAAGCTATGACAGGTATCCAGGCAAACTCCAACCCGGGAGGGATCATCTAATAAGTCAAATATTTCATCAATTTCCCCAAAACTAGCTCCAATTTGAGTCCCGGCTCCTGCAACATTTTCTATTAACAGGGTGGTATCACCTGCAATTTTAGCTAAAAGCTTATTAATGCCGGCAGCAATTCTCTTAACAGCCTTTTTGCTTCCTGAACCGGTATGACTTCCAGGATGAAATACCAGATAATTAGCTCCAATAGTTACAGCTCTTTGATAATCAGTTATTAAAGCTTGTAGTGATTTGTCTCTTAAATTATCTTTAGGAGAAGCAATATTAATTAAATATATAGCATGTACTACCACTGGAGTAATCTCTAATTCTTGTTGCTTATCTTGAAATTTTTTAATTACCTCTGCTGCCAGAGGTTTAGCCTGCCAGCTTCTAGGATTACTGACAAAAATTTGGACGGCATTACAGCCGATATTATGAGCTCTATCTAAAGCTTTATCTAAACCTCCTGCTATAGAGACATGTTTACCTAACCGCATAACTTCACTTCCTTATAGATTTCGATTTTAATATTTACAAAAGAATTTTTTGTAGAAAGCATAAAAAAAGTAATATTAAAAGCATAAACCAGCTGTTAACCAGTTTATGCTTAAATTCTTAATTATTTACAATATGCTTTATTGAATTTTATATTGCTAAAATCATTTTTAGGAATTATTTTTTTCTTGTTTTTCTAGTTCCTTAATAGCTTTAATGCGAGATAGATTTAACCTATCTTGATCATCAATTTCAATTAATTTTACCGGGACTTCATCTCCAACACTTACAATATCTTCTACTTTGTTAACATGATAGTCAGCCAGTTCAGAGATATGGATTAGCCCTTCTTTTCCAGGAACAATTTCAGCAAAGGCTCCAAAATTCATTATTTTCTTGACAGTAGCATTATAGATTTCGCCTACTTCTACATCCTTTGTTAATTCTTCAATCATCTTTCTTGCTTCTTCTCCACCCTCTTGATCATCAGATAGGATATAAATTGTGCCATCATCTTCAATATCTATCTGAGCTCCAGTTTCATCAATGATCTTATTAATCATTTTTCCGCCGGGGCCAATAACATATCTAATTTTTTCAGGATCTATGGTTAGTGTTTGCATTGAGGGAGCATTAGGCGATAATTCTGGTCGAGGTTCGGCAATTACTTTCTTCATTTCTTCTAGAATGTGTAATCTGCCTTTCCTGGCCTGCTCTAATGCCTGAGACATTATTTTTTTAGATATACCTTCAATTTTAATATCCATCTGAAGAGCTGTTATACCATCCTCTGTACCAGCAACTTTGAAATCCATGTCTCCATTATGGTCTTCTAACCCTTGAATATCAGACAATATAGCTATCTCATCTTGCTCTTTAATTAAGCCCATAGCTATGCCTGCCACTGGTTTTTCTATGGGCACACCACCATCCATTAAGGCTAAGCTACTACCACAGATACTAGCCTGAGAGGTAGAGCCATTTGATTCTAAGACCTCAGATACCAGGCGAATTGTGTAGGGAAACTCTTCTTCAGGAGGCAAAACTTGCTTAATAGCTCTTTCTCCTAAGTGGCCATGGCCAATTTCTCGTCGGCCTGGACCTCTCAAGGGCCAGGTATCCCCTACACTGAAGGGAGTAAAATTATAATGATGCATAAAGGATTTCTTTTCATCTTCGCCTAAACCAAAAAGAGTCTGTTCGTCACTGCTAGCACCTAGAGTTAAAATAGTTAATGTTTGAGTCTCCCCTCTTGTAAAGAGGCCGGAACCATGAACTCTGGGAATACTAGAAACCTCACAGGAAATATCCCTTATTTCATCAGTTTTTCTTTCATCAGGCCGTCTATTATTCTCCACAATTTCTGTTCTGATAATTTTCTTGCTTACATTTTCTATTTCTTCCTTTAAGAGACCCTTTATTTCTGAAAACTCTTCTTCTGGGACTTCCTCTGCTAATTCAGCCATTACTTTATCTTTAACATCATCCATAGCCCTCTCTCTAGCCAGTTTATCTTTGATAAAAATAGCTTTTCTCATAGGTTCTTCGGTTTTATCCCAGACTAAATTCTTTTTCTCTGAGGATAATTCAGCAGGAGTAAAGTCCATCTTTTCTCGTCCTACTTCACTTTGCATTTCTTCCTGCAATTTAACTATTTCCTTAATTTTTTCATGAGCTACTTCTATAGCATCCAGCATCGTTTCTTCAGAAACCTGGTCAGCTCCAGCTTCTACCATCAAAACTGCTTCTTTAGTTCCTGCCACCATTAAATCTAAAGAGGAATTTTCACAAGCTTCTTCCCCTGGATTAATAATTAACTCACCATCTACCAATCCCACTTTCACCCCGGCAATGGGGCCAGCAAAGGGGATATCAGATATTGCTAGAGCAGCTGAAGCACCATTCATAGCAACAATTTCTGGGTCGCAGTCATCATCAACAGAGAGCACAGTGGCAATGATTTGAATATCATGGCGGAATCCCTTGGGAAATAAAGGCCTTAAAGGACGGTCTATTAACCGGGCAAAGAGAGTAGCTCTATCCCGAGGACGGCCTTCTCTTCTAGTAACACTACCAGGAATTTTTCCAATGGCGTAAACTCTTTCTTCATAATTTACCATTAAAGGCAAGAAATCTACACCTTCTCTAGGTTCTGACATAGTTGCCGTCACTAAAATTGAAGTATCTCCATAATTAACAAGAACAGAACCATTAGCCTGTTTGGCTAACTTGCCAGTCGAAAAATTCATCTCTTTACTATTAACTTCTAAGCTCCAATTCTTTTCCATAAATCAACCTCCTAAATTCTAAGAATTACTATTAAATTATGATAATTGTAAAAAAAGTTTTATGAATTCTATAGCTATAGGAGCGGGTAGTAAATCCCCGCTCCTATTATTTAAATTAATACTTATCCTCTCAAACCTAATTTTTCAATGAGTTGCCGGTATCTTTCTATATCATTATCTTCTAAATATCTAAGCAGACTTTTTCTTTTACCGACCATTTTAAGCAAACCTCTGCGGGAATGATTATCCCCCTTATGCTCTTTTAAGTGTTCAGTTAATTCTTTAATGCGAGCAGTTAAAAGGGCAATTTGAACTTCCGGGGATCCAGTGTCATCTTCATCTCGTTGGAATTCAGAAATAATTTCTTGTTTTTTCTCTTTAGATAGCATCTTCACACCTCCTGTTGATTTAAATTCACCTGCAGCTAAGATACTGCTGGAGGATGCATATATCCGAGCTGAGGTAATTCCTTCACTCTAGTAATTTTAACATAAAACTTTACGGGTGTAAAGAATATCCTCTTTTATTCTTTTAACTAGCTCTTCCTGGTTAGAAAACCTCTTTTCAGGGCGAATAAATTTAACGGGGCTAAAGGATATTTCCTGCTCATACAGGTTTTCCTCTAAATCTAAAATATATATTTCTACACTGTAATCTTTACTGGCAAAGGTAGGGTTGTTGCCAAAATTTGCTGCCCCTGCATAGCGCCTGTTATCATGCCTAACAAAGCCAGCATAAACACCATTTTTAGGCAGCACATAATCAGTGGTTAACTCGAGATTGGCTGTTGGTATTCCTAATTTTTTTCCTCTCCCCTGTCCATGAATCACATTTCCTCTGATTTCATAAAATCTACCTAATAAATTATGGACTTTTTCTACTTTGCCAGCAGAAATTAATTCTCTAATTCTGGTGCTGGATATCTTTTTTCCCCCATTTTTGACCGGGGAAAGAATAGTTACGGAAAAATCAAATCTGTCACCTAACCTTTTTAAATCTCTGATATCACCGGAACCTCCCCTACCAAAGGAAAAATCTTCTCCTACAATGATATGAGAAGCATTCAACTTATTGGTTAGAATGTTCTGGACAAAATCGGCAAAATTTTGTCTGGCAAATTCAGGAGTGAATTTTTGACAAAAATAATAATTTATATTTAAATCTTGTAATATTTCCACCTTTTGCTCCTGGGAAATAATAACACCTTTAACCTGTTCAGGTGCTAATACCTGGCGAGGGTGAGGAGAAAAGGATAAAAGCCCTGAAGCTAATTTTTCTTTTCTGGCTACTTGACAGGTTTTTTCTATGATTTTTTGATGACCTAGATGAATTCCATCAAAGGAACCGATAGCCAGGGCTACTGAGGGCCCGGTAAAATTTTTAAATTTATCACTATAAATTACTTCCATCACATCAAAACCTCCAAACATAATACTAACTGCTTTAACTTATGCTGCCCGGGTATTTAAAATAATCTATGAAGAGTTGGCCTGATAAAAAACTTTTTCGGGATGAAGACATAAATTATCCTGCTCATCTTTTATAACTTTACTGATAGCAATAAACTCATCTTTGGGGCCAGTAATAATATATCTTTGAGATAAATTCTCCAGTGATAAGGAAAACTTTTGGAAATTATGAGGATATAAGCTGGCCCCATTAATTGCGTACTTAAAAGCATCTTCCTTTACCGTTAACTCCTGATATGATAAAGGCTCTTTTAAAGAAGTCAATTTTTCTGGGATTAAATTTGGCTCGGCCGCCAGTTGATTTAAGGGAAGGCCCTTATCTAAAGAGAAGGGACCGGATTCTGTTCTAAGTAAAAAATTCAAGACGGCCCCACAATTCAGTCTATCCCCTATGTCTCTGACTAAAGACCGGATATAAGTGCCACGGGAGCAGAGCAGGCTAATTCTAATCCGAGGTAAATCTACTGCTAATATATTGCTGGAGTAAATTTCCACCCTTCTCTCTTCCCGAGTAATATTTTCACCTTTGCGAGCCAATTTATACAAAGGTTCACCATCTTTTTTTACAGCTGAATACATGGGAGGAACTTGACCTATCTCTCCCTGAAACTCAGTTAGAAGTTCTTTAATATCCTTAATAGATAATGCTTGCCAGCTATTATTTTTTTCTAAAATGCGTCCCTCTCTATCTATGGTATCGGTTTTAATCCCCAGTTCCATTTCAAAAATATATTGTTTTTTTTCTTCAGGGAGGAATCTTATTAATTTAGTTGCCCGCCCCAGGCAAATTGGCAAAACCCCAACAGCTAAGGGGTCTAGAGTTCCAGTGTGGCCCACTTTCTTCTGACAGGCCAGGCGGCGGATAATCTGCACTACCTTAAAGGAGGTTAAACCCGGGGGTTTGATTATATTGAGAAGTCCAGTTATTTCAGACATGGTTTTTTACCTCAGCTATTACTTTTTTACTAACTTCCGTTAATCCACCTGTAATTTTGCAACCAGCTGCTCGGGGATGACCTCCTCCACCAAATTCAGCGGCAATTTCATTCACTTTAACGTAATTATTGGAACGAAAACTGACCTTGACCTGATTATTTTCTCTGCTGAATAATATGCCTACTTCAACATCAGCGATATCTCGAGCATAATTAACAAAGCCTTCGTTGTCTTGAGGAGTTGTTCCTGTTTGTTGATAATCCTCTTCATCAATATATAAACAGGCCACTTTTCTGGCAGCAATTATTTCTAATTTGCTAAGGGTACGGCCCAGCAATCGCATGCGTTCAGGTTTGTTTTGACTATATAAAGCTCTATTTATTTTATGTAAGTCCGCTCCTAATTCCATTAATTCTTTGACTGTTGCTAAAGTTTGAGCATCTGTGTTGCTATATCTAAAAAATCCTGTATCTGAAACTATGGCCAAAACCAAATTTTGCGCTGCTCTGTCAGTAATAGGCCAGTTAAATTCCCGGGCCAGATTATAAATTATTGTGCCAGTTGCCGCAGCAGCTGGGGAAATATAGTTTAAATCTCCATAAAAATTATTATCTTCATGGTGGTCGATATTTAATATTTCTGCCTGCTGAGAAATATCAACAGCGGGACCTAAACGATCAATCCCGCTGCTATCAAGAACAATCACCTGAGAAATATCAGGTATTTCGTCCTCTATCAAAGAAAATCTCAGGTCTTCCGCTACGGCAAATTGAAGAATATCTGGAAGAGCCTGATAATATCCAATAGTTATATCTTTATCCATTTCTGCAAGAATATAAGCCAGTCCCTGCAGGGAGCCCAGGCAGTCGCCATCGATATTTTCATGGCCTAACAGTAAAAATTCATTATTATTTTGGATGAAACTTTCTATTTCTGATAGATTATTATTCACTGGCATTATCCTGATCTGCTCCCTCTTGCTCAACTTGATTTTCGCTTTTCTCTTCAGCTCTGACTTCTTTTATTAATTCATTGATGTGAATTCCATGTTCAATAGAGTTATCATAGCGAAATAAAATTTCTGGTGTATGATAAACAGTTATTCTTTCTCCCACCAGTTTTCTAATAAAACCAGTAGCTTGCTTTAAGCCATCCATGGTATCTTTTCTTTCCTGTTCAGAGCCTATAACACTGACAAAGACCTTGGCATGTCTTAAATCTCCACTTACTTCCACATCAGTCAAAGAAACAAAACCTATTCTAGGATCCTTTACCTCCCGCAAAATAATATCACTGATCTCTTCTTTTAGAAGTTCGGCTAATCTTCGACTTCTATTATTCACAATTATCACCTCTAACTTAGGTGATTAAGTTAAAGTGTTCTCTTAATCTCCTTATAATCATAAGCTTCTAAAATATCTCCAACTTTAATATCATTGTAATTAGCTATTCCAACGCCACATTCGTATCCTTCTTTTACTTCCCGAGCATCATTTTCAAAGCGTTTCAAAGAAGAAATTTCGCCTTCATGCTGAACTACACCGTTTCTTATCACTCTGATTTTATGGTTGCGGTTAACCACACCATCTTTTATATAAACACCGGCTACTATTCCTACATCTGGCACTTTGAATAAGTCTCTAACCTCAGCATGTCCCTTAACGACTTCCTTCAATTCTGGATCAAGCAATCCTGCCATGGCATCTTTGATATCTTCTAAAGCTTTATAAATTATCCGATAGGTTTTAATATCTACGCCCTCTTTTTCAGCAAGTTGCTGGGCATTTAGACCTGGACGGACATTAAAACCAAGTATTATAGCCTGAGAAGCTGTAGCCAGATTAACATCAGTTTCATTTATGGAGCCGACTCCAGTGTGAATGATATTTACAGTAACCTCATCGGTGCTGAGCATTGTCAGCGATTCTCTTAAGGCTTCTATCGAACCCTGAACATCTGCCTTGATAATTATATTGAGCTCTTTGATTTCACCTTCCTGGACCTGGTCGTAGAAATCTTCTAGACTGATAGAGCTCTCTGATTGCAATTGAGCTGCATGTTGTTCCTCTTTTCTTTCTGCTGAAATGTCACGAGCCCTTCTATCATCCTGAAGAACCTGTAATAAATCTCCTGCTGCAGGAACATCAGAAAACCCTAAAATCTCTACCGGGGTTGCCGGTCCAGCACTTTTAATTCTTTTACCATGTTCGTCTATTAGAGCCTTGACCCTACCACAACTGGCACCGGCTAAAATAGAATCACCAATTTCTAGAGTTCCATTTTTTATTAAAACAGTCGCTACTGGTCCTCTTCCTTTATCCAATTCAGCCTCAATAATTACACCTTCAGCAGGGCGGTTGGGATTGGCTACTATTTCTTCCATCTCAGCAACCAGCAAAACCATCTCCAGTAATTCGGAAATATTTTCTCCCTGCAAAGCTGATATTTCTACACATATGGTGTTTCCACCCCATTCTTCAGGAACCATTCCATGTTCAGTAAGCTCCTGCTTGACCCGGTCAGGTTGAGCATTGGGTTTATCAATTTTATTTATGGCAACTAAAAGGGGAATTTCTGCAGCCTGAGCATGATTAATAGCTTCTATAGTCTGGGGCATAATACCGTCATCGGCAGCTACTACCAAAATAGCTATATCAGTAATCTGGGCCCCACGGGCTCTCATAGCAGTAAAAGCTTCATGGCCAGGGGTATCAATAAAAGTTATCTTCTTACCATCAGTTTGAACCTGATAGGCTCCAATATGCTGAGTAATTCCACCGGCTTCTGTCTCGGTAACTCTTGTCTTCCGAATAACATCTAACAGGGTGGTTTTACCGTGATCCACATGACCCATGACTGTTACAATAGGTGGTCGAGGACGGTAATCTTCCGGGTTATCTTCGAAATCAGTCTTTACTTTTTGTGTGCTGCAGACAGCAAGTTCCTCTTCTTCATCAGTTACAGTTACTGGTAAAGAAGCTTCATCTATCAGAGAAACTAAAGTATCCTCATCTAAAGAATAATTAATATTGCCCATTACTCCTAAATTCATCAATTGTTTTAATAAACTATTGGCTGCTACACCACATTTTTCAGCCAGCTCTTTGACAGTAATTGGAGGAGAAATATCAATTTTTGATGAATCATCATCTTCCTCTTTTTTCTCTTCTTTTTCTTCTACCCTTTCAGCTGAAGACTTTTCTGCTGTCTTTTCTGCCTCAACAGCTTCCTCTTCTGTAGCTGTTTCTTCAGGGCTGGTCTCCTGATACATTCCGCGAATAAGCTCAGCGGTATCATCTTCAATTGTGCTCATATGACTTGTTACGTCTATATCTAAATCCTTTAAAACTTCAACGAGTTCCGTGCTTTCCATTTCCAGTTCATCTGCTAATTTATAAACTCTAATTTTGGCCATCTATTAACACCTCCAGTGTTACTACTAATCAACCATGGTTTATCTCCTCCAGCAGTTGATTAAATAATTCATCTGTTATTTTCATGTGCAGTTCGCTGCTCAGTTGACTGGTTTCTCTGGCAGCTTGAAAACAATTTACCTGAGGGCAGAGGTAAACATCTCTACCGGATAATCTACCTCCAGGATCGATTTTTATCTCTCCTCTGTTATTCACTACCCTAACAAGCTCAATTTCCTCTCTCCTATCGCCACATCCAAGACATTGCTTAAGACTGCTAACTCCTGGCAAGTTATTCCCTCCTTTGATTTTTGTTGCCAGCAACAATTCTGACTTTTAAGTTTCTTCTTTCTCTTTAGAGACATCCTCTTCACTTTTATTATCAATTTTTATAGCATCATCTTCTTCTTTATCTGCAACTATATCCTCTGCTACTTGGTCTTCATCTAAATCCTCTTCTTTTTCAGCAACTGTCTCAGCTTCAGCAACATCTTCGTTACTCTCTTCAGCCTCAAGATATTCAGATTGTTTTTTGATATCTACCTTCCACCCGGTGAGTTTAGCAGCCAAGCGAGCATTTTGACCTTCTTTGCCAATAGCTAAAGAGAGCTGAAAATCAGGCACAATCACCTCAGCCACTTTCTTATCTTCATATAAAATTACCTTATTTACCTCAGCAGGATTAAGAGCATTAGCTATTAATTTTGCAGGGTCCTCTTTCCAGGCAATAATGTCGATTTTTTCTCCGTCCAATTGATCAACAACGGCCTGCACTCTGCTGCCTCGGGGACCAACACAGGCTCCCACAGGGTCAACATCTTCATTATCAGAATGAACAGCAACCTTTGATCTTTTACCGGCTTCCCGGGCTACTGCTTTAATCTCTACTGTACCATCATATATTTCAGGAATTTCTATTTCAAATAACCTCAATAAAAGTCCTGGATGGGTGCGAGATACTAAAATGCGAGGACCTTTGTTGGTTGAACTGACCTCAACAATATATAATTTAATCCTATCACCAACATTATAATTTTCAGTAGGAATTTGCTCAGAAGGCGGTAATAAAGCTTCTGTCTTACCCATATCAATTAAAATATATTCGTTGTGGAAGCGCTGAATTGTACCGGTTATAAACTCTCCCTCTTTTTGCTTGTAATGTTCATAAATGACATCCCTTTCAGCCTCTCTTATTCTTTGCATAACAACCTGCTTGGCTGTTTGGGCTGCTATCCGGCCAAAGTTTTCCGGGGTGACCTCAATTTCAATAGCGTCACCAAGTTCAACATCTTCTTCAATCTCTCTTGCTTCCTCCAGATTTATTTCAAAAAAATCTTTATCTACTTCTTCCACTACTTTTCGGCGTGAATAAACAGTAACATCTCCTGAGGAAGGGTCAATCTCTACTCTAACATTCTCCTTAGAACCAAAGTCTTTCTTATAAGCAGAGACCAGAGCAGTTTCAATAGCTTCTAACAGTATTTCCTTAGGAATGTCTTTTTCATTTTCGATATCATCCAGCGCATGCAAAAATTCTATATTCATGGGCAAATTCCTCCTAATCTGCTAAATATCCGGATTTAATCTAGCTGCAGCTATACTCTTTATTGGCAGTTCAACCTTACTATTATCTTCAGCAATATTAAGCCTGACTAGATCTTTTTTCAAACCTAATAACTCACCAACAAACTCCTTTTGTCCTTTAATAGGGGCATAAGTCTTAATAAAGACTTTTTCTCCTGTGAATCTTTCAAAATCTTCTTTCCCCCTTAAAGGACGTTCTATTCCTGGTGAAGAGACTTCTAAAATATAACTTTCTGAGATGAAATCTTCTTCATCTAACCAGTCTGACAATCGATGACTCAGTTGGGCGCAATCATCCAAATTAAGTTCGCCATCTTTATTTTCGATAAAAATTCGCAGTACCCTTTCCGAGCCCTCTTTAACATATTCCACTGCTACCAGGTCATAGTCACCATCGACTAACAATTCTTCTACTTTCTTTTCAACTCTTTTCACTACACTCATTTTTAACAACCTCCAGCAGCAAGAAATATTTTCTCAGTTATTAAATTAAGGAGTGGGCAAGAGACCCACTCCTTAGTTCCAGAATAAATATCGCATATTCCTTAATAATTTTACCATAAGCTCAGTAAACTTGCAAGTTTACCGCTACTCAAGATATTCACAGTCAATTACTTCTCTATTTAGATAACTTTCAAAGGTAGCAAAGAGTTGCTGTCCCTTTTTTAATTTATTTTGAGCATCAGTTGCTTTCTGATGATTAAAATCTTTATCATCGATCTCACAGATATTGATTATTACGTTATAATAAGAAGCTTTAAGCCCTGAAAAAGCCAATTGGGCTGCGATGGCTGTTTCAGTCCAGGCATTTTTATTGCCCTTTTCCAGGACTTCCTGAGCGGTTTCTATGATCTTTAAAGATAAATCCATTAATTTTTCCGGGGGAATACTGGCCTTTTTTAATGCCTGTTCGATCTTTTTTGGGCGTTCTTCTTTCTCTGCCTGGCTATGATTGGGCAGGCGATAAGCACGCATGACCTCTTGAAAGCCTTCACAATCTTTATCTATCAACTGATAGGATTTGGTTAAATAATCGGACAAATCCTCTTTGGAGCAGCTTAAGCTTTCTCTGTTTTCTGTCAACTCCACCACCATCAAAAGTAAGGCTGCACTGATACTAGAAACTGCTGCTGTTGCCGCCCCACCACCGGGGGTGGGCTCATTTGAGCCCAATACAGCATTGAACTTCGCTAAGGATTCCTGGCTCCATTCCATAAACTATACCACCTTCCTGAAAGGCAAAAGTTAACTATAGTCATTAATTTTAATATTTTCAGCATTTATTTGTTTTTATTGTTCTTGAGGTGCTGAGATAATTCTTTGATCACCTGATAGGCTTCCTCTCTGGTCAGTTCTTTATCTGCTGGTATTTTCTCTATTGTATCATCAGAGAGCCAGCTTTCATCGTCATTTTTATTGTTGCTAAACTCATCCTCTTCTTCTTTTATGATCTTGAATATTTCTTCCACTTCTTCTCTATGGGGATATTCTGTTGCAGATAGCTTATCTGTTATAGATAAATCTAGGGATAAAGCAAAATAACGGTCAAAAACTTGCCTTAAACGATTGCTAAATTCATCAGTTGACATTTTATCGCTTAAAGCAAAATCATTATCATAGCCACCGATTAAGAGGCCCAATTGATTCATGAACCTGATACCAGGTAAAGCCCAGCTGTCTTCACCGGCAAAGGAATAGGAAAAATCATCAAGATAGGCTCCCTGGTCTATAAGCCTATTTTGCAGCTCCTTGATCAGGTCTTCAGACTCTGCCAGTTCAGAAAAAGAGATTCTTTCTTCTAAAGAAAGGCGACTGGCCACTCCAGCGGCTTCCCCGGCAGCCATGCCTACAGGTACAACCCTGGCAGAACCATGGGCTAAAGAATCATAACCAGCAGCTTTGCCCACTACCAGGACATTTTCTATTTTCCGGGGGATTAAAGAACCAAAGGGAATACTGTATTTTGCCGGGTCAAAAAGTATAAATCCCTGGTTATCCCGGGCTGTTCTTTGTATGTCCACAGGATAAGAGCCAAGAGCTATTTTAGTGCTAAAATCCCTGTGTTCCCTGACATCATCGATAGTTAAAGTTTCTCTGGCCTTTATATGGCGGCCGGCTCTTAAATAAAGCTCTTCAGCCGTATTATATAACTCAACTTCAGCAAAGCCAGGAATCTTTTCCTGAATATGCCGGACTATATGGGGTATTTCCTCCCGGGCTTTTTCTTTACCCTCCTGGCGGGATTCGGGGTCAGTGGGGTCGACATCCAAAATATGGACAGAATTTATTAAAACCCGGCTGCCCTCCTGGCGGCCGACATTTAAACCCCGCACCATAATATCAGGGTCTTTGCTTTCATATTCTTGCATTTCCGCAGAAAAACCCCAGAGAGAGCGATTGTCTCCTCCTGTATTGGGGTCCCCATCACTATTCAGATAATTTCTAGCTTCTTCCCAGTCCACTCCTGTTAATTCAAATACTAAAGTTGAGACCTGAAACTCATCACCGCGGTTTATATCTTCCATGCCGGTAAAGTAAGGAGCTCCAGCCTGAGCTGCCAGGTCAGCATTAACCGTTGCATCTATAAGCCTTTCACCGCGATAGTTTACTTCTTCCCCCTTCTGTTTAGTTTTAAGCCCCAAAAATTCATCATCAGAAAATAAAGGCTCTACTAATTCAGCTGAGCTTACCCAGTCCAGATTTTCTTCCTCATCAATCATATTCCGAAATACAGTTTCCGCTGTCTCAGTATTGAAAGAAGTACCCTCGAGCTGGTCATAAAATTCAGTGAAAATACCCTGAGTGATTATTTTCCCCTCAGGATTATAATTCATATCCAGGGTATTTAATTTACCCTTAACAAAAAGTCCTCCAGGCCTTTGCCTTTCATCGATTAATAGCGTTTTTAAGCCGTTGCGGGCACTGGCCACTGCTGCCGTAATCCCTTCTGGGTCTGTTCCGGCAACAATAACATTATACTCTTCTGCAAACTCCAAATCCGCTGGCAGGTCATTATTAGCCAGCTCTTCCACTGCTATATCCCGGGGGAAGTGAACTGGAGGCTGACTGGCAAAGATTGCATAATAAAAAATTATCAGGCCGGTTAAGAATATAATTGTTGTGAGAAAAAATAAATATTTTTTATTGTTTTTCATTACCAGTACCACCCTCTAAAAATGATAAAGTTGAAGCCCATAAAAATGCTGCTCCTAATAATTCCAAGCTCTCCTCTACTAAATAATCCATAAAACGATAACGTATTTCAATATGGCCTCCTTGAGCTAATACCTCATCGACTTCTTCATAAAGATATTGAAGCTCTGACCCCCCTAGCTCTACTGTGAAGTCATATAATATATTGCCGGCAGTCTGATACCAAAACCTGATATCCCTGGTGCCAGACATCCCCACGGCAACTGCATAGAAAGCACAGCCAGCCAGGAGCAAAAAAGCAGTGCGACGGTTTTGAAAAACCTGCTTGCGATATTTTATCAAAGCAATCAGAGGGAGAATAGCCATTAAGGCAAAGTAAGTTAATTCAGTGAGGCTGCGAAATATCTGGTCTTCAAAGAAAAGCAACACACCCCTGGTGGTGAGAAAATGGCGTATATTACCAGCATCTTCTAAGATCATTAAAACTCCCAGCAGGGCAAAGAGACCCCAGAATTTGCTTATTTGTCGTTTTCCCTTCTCAGTATAGAGGCCTGCTAAATAACTGGCTGTCATGGTCATCAATCCAATAAAAAGCCACTGGAGGATTTCCACCGGGGCTCCTTCTGTAAAAAGATAATCCCAGAGAAAGGGCACAGTAAACTCCTCATGCTCTACCATCCAATCTCTAAAGCCATAAATATTTTGAATGTCCACTAAATAGCTCAAAATATAAAATAAGAATAATACCAGCAGGGTAAAGATTATTACCTGATAGTCTTTAATTTTTATGTTTTTCATATTTTAAATCAACCTCCCTATCGGACCAGGAGCGGCAAAGCATTAGCGATAACTTCAATCTCCACAGGGTATTCAGGCCCCTTTTCACCGTCGATATCAGTGCTATCCTGAAATTTGTTGGTTTGAGGCTCTAACTTAAAATAACTACCCCGATGAAAGAGAACATTATCCTTGGTCAGGTTTTTATTGATAAAAACATCGATGAGGCTATTAAACATCTCATAAAAGCTGCCATATTTTATGGCTATAAATTCAAAAAGGTTGTCATCGATAGCACTATCAGTAATTAGCTCTTCAAAGCCGCCAGCTCGATTACTATTAAGGATTAAAAACATAAAAAGCTCAGTATTGATAGTTTCGTTATCCACTGTTATATTAAGAGGCAGGGCTTTAAAACTGGGAAACTCCTGAAGGCCCTTTAAATAATAGGCAATTTTTCCTAAGCGATTTTTTAAAAAAGTATCAGTCTGGTGAGGTACATTGGTGAGAAACCCCCCGGCACAGACATTGATAAAATAACTGGAATTTATTTGGCCGAGGTCAGCCCATTTAATTTTGCCCCGGCGGACAATTTGTAAATACTGGTAAAAATCAGTGGGGAGACCCAGATAAGCTGCCAGGTCATTGGAAGTCCCTGTGGGCAATATCCCCAGAGGAGTAGAAATATTGTTCTCCACCATAGCAGTAGCTACTGAGTTAACGGTGCCATCACCACCAGCAACCAAAATGTAACTATAATCATTGATATTTAAATTGCCCAGTCTATTGTCAACATCAATATTTATAAAATTTAAAAGAGAGACCGTAAAGTCCTGCTGAAAAAACTCAACAAATTCATTCAAACGCTGGGGAAAGCTGCCGTCACCAGCTAATGGATTATAGATTAACATAATTTTTTTCATTTTATCTCCTGCTTTTAGTGAAATGTGATAGATTATACTGGCCAGAATTAATATCAGCAAAATTTATATTAAAAAATCCAGGTTATCTCCGCTAGCTTCAGACAAAAAAGATGCCGAGAATGCTCACACCTACCAGAGCCAAGATTAAAATTACTCCACCAACGGTTGCTGCTAATGTTAATATTGCTCGAGGCAGAGAAAAGTTTTGGCTTTCTTTAAGGGAGATAATCAACAGCACTAAATACCAATAATAAATTAGATTGGATAAAAACTGGTTAGCAAAACCAGAAAGCTGCAGGCTATTTGCGGCAAATATAAAGACCGGAGTGAAGATATATACAAATTGTGATATGCCCGCTGCAGAGAAAAGGCTGAAGAAATCGCCCTCTCCTCCCAGTAATCTGGCAAAGAGCACTAACAAAAAAGAACCAAATAGGAGGCCGGTGATACTAAAAAACAGTGCTAATATGCTGGCCAAAAGAACCGGGGTAAAGCTAGTGAATAAAGAAACCAACTCCAGCATTGGCGGGTAAAGCATCACCAGAGAAGACAATATAATGACTAAAAGAGCCAAACCCACCGGTTCCTGTTTTACTATTAGTTTAATTGTTTTTACGGGCTCAAATAAAATCCCATAAAGGGCAGTGAAAAAATTTAACTCCCTCCTGTCATTTTTTTTGACCGGGGTTAGCTTTTTAGCTATCTGGTTTCGGCTGATTTTCTTTTTAAAATCTACTTCTTCCTGCCTTTTATTTTCCATTTTTTACAACCCCTTAATAGCCTGGAACGCGGTATTCAACGACAGGGCTTAAACCTTCCTGAATATCCTCTAAAATTACCAGTTCTGGATCTGCTAAAGAGCGTGATATTGTTTCTGGTAATGTTACAGCAGTGCCCATGAATCTCTGCCAGGGTGAAGGCTCAGGCAGGTCAAAATATTCTGGGTCTTCAATATCAGCCATTTCTCCTGCCACCTCTAAAGCTTTTAATCGGCCACCCAATTCATCTATCAGTCCAAGTTCATAGGCCTGGCTTCCCAGGAATATCTCACCAGTAGCCAGTTCGCGTATTTCATCTTCCTCCATATCTCTTCCTGCAATAATATGATCGATAAATTGATCATAGGCCTGGTCAGAAAAAGTCTGCATTTTTTCTCGTTCTTCCTCAGTAAATGTCCGGGAAAACATGTCTTTGTGTTCCCCAGAGGTAATAACTTCTCTCTCCAGGCCAAGTTTCTCAAAAAGCCCCTCAGGATCAATGAAAGTTGATATTACTCCAATAGAGCCAGTCATAGTGCCGGGCTGGGCAACAATAGCATCTGCTGCTGCTGCAATATAATAACCTCCAGAAGCTGCCATGTCTCCCATGGAAATGATCAGGGGTTTATCAAAGTCAACAAACATTTCATAAATTTCTTGAGAAGCTGCTATAGCGCCTCCAGGGGTGTCAAGCCTAATTACCAGTGCTTTTATTCCGGGATTCTCTGAGGCTCGCTCAAGCTTATTCTCTACATCTCTTGGAGATATCATAGCAGCGCCAAAACCAGCAATGCCTTCCTGTATTGGCCCCTGCAATGTTATCCTGGCAACGCCTTCTTCGATGACCTCCTCTTCCCCTAAAGAAAGATAAAAAATTCCTGTGATAGCTCCAACCACCACTAAAAATATAAAGACTACTATTCCCTTTTTAAAGATTGATTTCACTTTATTTGGCCTCCTTGACCAGCAAAATTTTATTTCTGCTGGTATTGATATAATGGAAAACAGCGCTAAGTTTGAACACTTTTTACTTCTGCTTTTACATATTTCTAGATGAAAAGAAAAAGGCCTTCTTATATTTAGCAATTTTATCCGACTGGTTAAAAAAATCATATTTTAAGAGTAAAAATTTACCTTTGAATAGTTAGGAAAAATATGATTTAATTAAAGCATAGCAGCTATAGGAAATTTACAAGTAACTGCAAGATAATTTGATAAGCTGGAGGGGTAAATATGGATGAAAATAACAATAACAATAATCAACTGGGTGAGATGAATATAGCCGATGAAGTCTATGCCATTACTGCCGGTAATGCTACCATAGAAACAGAGGGAGTTGCAGCAATGAGCGGGGGTTTTACCGGTGGAATAGCAAAGATTTTAGGCAGGAAAAATATTACCAAAGGTGTAAAAGTTGATAAGTCTGAGGAAGGGATCACTGTTGATTTAAATCTCATTGTAAAATATGAAGTTAGAATTCCAGAAGTTACTGAAAAGGTGCAAAAGAAAGTAAAAGAAGCTTTAGAAACAGTAACTGGAGCTAAAGTCCTGGCTGTAAATGTAAATGTACTGGGGATAGATATGCCTGATATGGAAGAAGATGAGGAAGTTGATTTTACAGAAGAAAAAAAAGAGGATGAAGAAGAAGAGGATGAAAATAATAATTAAAGAAAAACTAGAAAACAGCCCTGTTGCCCGGGCTGTTTTCTTTAGTTTTATGCTCCCTAGATTATTCTGATTTAAGGTTACCGTGTTCTGTTATTATTTCTGCTTTACCTCTTATTTTGATTGCCGAGGTATGTTTTGTGAACTGAGCAATCATTACTTCTCCCTGGTCAAGTTTTTCAGTGTGATGAAAACGGGTCTTCTCTCCCCGAGTCAAGCCGATAATCGTCACACCATCTTCTAAAGCCTTCACCGTGATATAATCACTGACAGCTGCTGTCATAGGGCTCCCCCTTTCTATGCAAGTATTTATTTCACCTGCTGATTTTTGCTGATTTTATTATAGATTAAATCGTTTTACCAGTTTTTCTAATTCAGCTGCCATTTCTTTAAGAGTTTCAGAGCTGGATACAATCTCTTCAACCGAGGCAGTTTGTTCTTCACTGGCAGCTGCTACTTCTTCTGCACTGGCCGAAGTTTCTTCAGAAATGCTGGCAATATTTTCAATGCTAGTTACTATCTCAGAGCTACTGTTCTTAACATTTTCAACCATTTTATTTGCTTTAGCAATCCCCTGATTAACTTTATTAACAGAATTATTTATTTCATCAAAGGTATCACCAGCACTTGACACTACATCTTCTCCACTTTTGACTTGCTTTAAACTCTTTTCCATTTTATTACCAGCAGAATCAGTTTCCTGTTGTATATCAAGGATTAGCTCACCAATTTTTTCTGCAGAGTTACCAGATTCTTCAGCCAACTCCCTGATTTCATCTGCTACAACGGAAAATCCTCTCCCTGCTTCTCCTGCCCGGGCAGCCTCAATGGCAGCATTTAAAGCTAAAAGATTGGTTTGCTGAGCAATATTATTAATTATGTCCAGTATATCATCTATTTCAGTAGAAATGTTTTCTAACTTTTCTATTTGTTGAGCAACTTCTTCAATGGAATTACGGATTAACTCCATCTGCTTATGGACTTTTTCCATTTCCTGTTGACCTGAAACAGAAACTTCCTGCATACCATCGGCTAAATTTTCTACAACTTGATTGGAATCTGTTAAATCCTGCATCGATTTATTTAAGTTTTGCATTTTATCATTAACCTTATCAACATTTACAGCCTGATCATCTGCTCCTGCAGCAACCTGTTCGATAGATGAACTGACCTGCTGAGAAACTTCTCCCACCTGACTGGAGGCTTCGTGCATATTTTCAGCTGATTGATTGACTTTTTGAGAAGAACTTTTAATTTTACTTATTATATTTTGCAGTTCAGCTGTCATAAAATTAAAGGATTTGGAAAGTTGTCCGATTACATCTTCTCGATTGACTGTTATTTCTTTTTGCAGATCACCTTTAGATACTTTCTCAATATCGCTACTTAAGGCGTGAAGTGGTTTTATAATCTGAAAATCAAAGAATAAATAGAGCCCGATAATGGCCAATATAACTGCTGCAAAGCCAACGTAGATGATCTGGCTCCTAACTTCTCCAGCAGCTAGATAAACGTCTCTAGCCGGCTCCTGCACAACGACAGCTCCTTCCAGCTCCGGAAGAGGAACATAGGAAGCAACCTGTAGGACTTCTTCCTGGTCTTCATACTCAACGTTTCCTTCTTCTCCAGCTAAAATTTCAGCCAGGTCAAAGTTTTCAACTATGTTAAATTCTTGCTGGAATATTTCTTCTTCCGGATGAGCTAAAACAACTCCTTCTCTATCTACAATAAAACTCAAGCCTTCCTGACCAATCTCTCTATCTAAGACTAAGTTTTGCAGATTATTTAGAGGGATTTCTCCTAGTAAAACTCCGACAAATTCTCCCTCATCTTCTACTGAAAAAGAAAATCTAATAACTTCTTCATCTGTAAACTCACTTATATGACGGCCGGACCAGTAAATTTCTCCAGTCTCTTCTGGCTCAGTAAACCATTGGTCCTCTTCAGGAGAAAAGATAAATTCTTCTTCAGCTTCAGGTTGAGAAAGATATTCCCCATCGGGTAAAGCAAAAACTAAAGAAGTTATTTCTTCATGTTCATCCAGTATTTCCCCAGCAAACATGTGCCGAAAGGAAAAATCATCATCGATTCTATCAGATTCTTCTGCAGCTGCAGATTCAATTTCTGTTACTAAATTAAGCAATAAAGAGCTAACTTCATTCTGTAAAGCTCTGGATGATTCTAAATTTCTTTCCTGGGCTAAATTCTCCACAGTGGTTGAAACAGTGTTATCTACAATTAATCCCAAAATTGTAAAGGCAGCAATAATTATAATGGCCATGACTATAATTACTCTAAGATTTAAGTTTTTACTCCAGCTAAAAAAACTTTTCTTATCTTTTTTGGGCTGAGCAGTTTCACTTTCTGGAGTATTTGAATTATCCATAAACCTCTCCTCCCCTGTAGATAATTGTTGTATCCAATATTAAGCAAATACTTGCAATTAAAATCTCTGCAAAAATTAACAGGCCTCCAAAAAAGGAGACCTGGTAATTTTTACTTTAAACCTTATCTAATTATTGCTTAACTTAAAGTTGTTCCAAAACTTCTTCTGTTATGTCAACTAAATCTAAATAATCAGCACCGGCAACAACACCTTGAGGGTCAATCACAACATCATAACCCAGATCAGCAGCGATGCTTCCTACATCTGCTTCAATTTCAGCAAAAGCCTCATCCAGTAACTCTTCTTGCAACTCCTGAAGCTCCATCTGCATCTGTTCCTGCATCATCATTGCTTCTTCTTCATCGGCATCTTCTAAATCTGCCATCATTTCCATTTGTTTCTCCTGCAGCTCCATTTGCATATTTTCTATTGCAGGATGTACCTGAAATAACTCTTCAGTATTTATAGAAGCAATAGCTGGGTTCTCTGCTGCAATTTGAGTACTGAATACAGCGGTTAATCCTACAATAATTATTAAAGAAAGAAATATTATGGGTAATTTCCGCAATTTTAACACCTCCTCCACTATAATAACTTAAAGATAAAACCAGAGAATCCTCTTTTTCTTTGCCATTTATATCAACTTAGTAATATTTCTGATATAAGTTTTAAAAATAAGCCCTGATTGAGTTAATTAATCTAGAATAGTCCGGTGAAAAAATCAGCAATAAATCTGATGATTCTAGTAAAAATGTTTGCTCTATTAATATCTTCCGCCGCTAAAAGTTCAACTCGATTGACTTCATCTCCCTCTAGATGGACAGCTATTTCTCCTATTTGTTCTCCTTCAGCTATAGGAAAGGTAAATTCTTCAGGTATGAGTAGCTCAGTATCAACTAAGTCCCCATTTTGCCTGGGCAGGACTATTGTTAGGTCTTCAGCAACTTTTACATCAGCTTCTCCGGCACTGCTGCCTGGAATAGTGACGTTGCGAATAGTTTCATCTTTTTCGTATAAAACTGATTTGCTATAATTATTGAAACCATAATCAAGGAGTTCAGTGGTTAATTGTTGTCGCTCTTCTTCATTATCTGCCCGTAAAACAACTGATATCAGGCGTAAGTCATCTCTTTTGGCACTGGCTGCCAGACTATAACCGGCTTCTTCAGTTCTACCAGTTTTAATGCCATCCAAACCATCATAGATGTTTATCAATTGATTTAAATTAGCCAGCATGGCATCTCTATCAGGTAATTCGATATAGTCTACCCATATTTGACCCCATTCCTGAATTTCTGGATATTTAATAACTTCTCGCGACATTTTGCTGATATCTCGCGCTGTAGTATAATGGTTTTCTTCCGGAAGACCAGTGGAATTCATGAAATTAGTGTTATCCATGCTCAGCTCTTCAGCTCTGTCATTCATCATCTGTACAAAGGCCGGATAACTACCTCCTATTTCTTCTGACAAGGCATAGGTAGCATCATTGGCCGATGAAATCACAACAGCCTTTAAAAGATCTTCTATAGTTACTTCATTTCCGGCATTTAAATAAATCTGTGAACCACCCATATTGGCTGCTTCCTGGCTTATTGTTACTACATCATCAAGGGATATTTCTCCTGCTTCTACGGCCTCCATGGTTAACAGCATGGTCATAATTTTAGTGATACTGGCAGGGGGCATCTCTTTATCAGCATCTCTTTCATAAAGTACCTGTCCGGTATGGCCTTCAATTAAAATTGCTGATTCTGCATCGAGTTCAAAGGCTAAACCAGAAGAATTTACTAAAAGAACAAACATAAAAGCAAGTAAAATTATTGTGATATGTTTTTTCATAAACTTCACCTTCTTTAAAAAATTGGAGTTGATTATTTATTTAATAAATAGACAATGCAAACAGGCAAACCAGTTTTATCAATATAAAACAATCAACAGCAACTGAGCTAAATTTAAGCACTTTTTATCAGTAAATCTGTAGCAAACTCTCCTAAGAAAGAGATATCTTCTGAATGTAATTTGGATATTATAGATTGGTCAAAAACCAAATTTGCTCCACCCTCCATCTCTTCATCACCAAACCAGACCAGATAAGTAATAGGTACAGTTGGTAAGGAATCAATTGTAAAGCCAAAATCACTTTCAGCTATTAATGTTGCCTGCAATTTTGAGGCAGCTTTCTTTAGTTTTTCAGGAGAGCGGCCAAACTTTTCTATAACAGGCTTTATAGCCTGCCGGTGGAAGGGGCCAGCATAGGGTTTGGCCTGGGGTAATTCTTTAAAAGAAATAAATTTGTCTCTCGGGGGAGCATTATTTCCCTGTAACAAAAAGTGCAAAAGAATAATCTTCAACCCTCTCGGGGGAGCAGTCTGGTCTTCTCTGGCAACTATTTTTCCTTCAGGGTAAGAAATCTGGTAAACTTTATTAAAGCAGGGCAGATAAAAGCACTGATCAGAAGAAGAATATTTTATTCCTGTTCTCTGACAGATGAAATCCGGGTCCATATTTTTAAGTTCTTTTCTAGCTTTTTCAAGAGCAGGATTTTTACGGGATTCCTTTTGTTCATTATATGATAAAGACATTTTATAAACTCCTTTTTATTATATCATTTTATTATATTATACCGGGAATGACCGGGAAAAACAATCACAAATTCTGCAAAATAAAAACCCCGGCTTAAATTAACCAGGGTTAAATAATCCTAATTTTGCTAATCCAGTACTATAGTGGAGATAGCATGCTTGTAAATCATGTTCTGCTTACCTTTAACCTCTAAGACAATCACAAATCTGTCAAAGGAGGTGATTTTACCTGCTAATTGCATGCCGTTTACCAGATAGATTTTTACCGATTTTTCTGCATCTTTTGCTTGCTTAAGTAATTTATCCTGTTTCTTCTCCAAATTAATACCTCCTGTTAAATTAGAAATTATGTTTCCTTCATTCTCGCTTGATTTTAGTAAATTTTCGATAAATATTGGCTTCTTCTAGACAACTGGAAGGTTCTTGCTCACATTTTTGGGGATCATTTTTGCAATCAGCACAGAATTTTTTTAAAGTTATTACTTCCCGATTGTCTTCCTCAGGAACACGGTATTTAGAGCCATTCATGAACTACCCCTCCAGGATTGAATATTTTAAAAATAACATAAAAACAATATTTATCGAAATTTTCATCTTGGTAATAAAGAACATCCGGTGATTGCCGGATGTTCTTTATTAATTTAATAGACTTTAAAAATAATACTTTTCCGCAGTAACCAATAATTAAAAATTTACTATCTTTTATCTAAATACTCTTCTAGCTTCGCGGAAGGACTGTCTTATCTTCTCAGCAATTACTTCATTCTCATCTTTCTTTAATAATCCAGCCCCGTCTGTTCTCTCTAACTGCTCTCTACTCACTATTTTACTCTCCAATTAACATAACCTCCCTTCTAATTATTATTTTAATTTACACCAGCAACCCGAATTACCAGGCAACTCAAATCATTTTTCCTGGTAATCTGACTACTATCTACTATGAACTTAGGCTGGTGCAAAAGTTTAAGCGCCTATTCCACTATAAAATTGCTATCATAGTGTCCAACATGTTTACCCTCTTCCCAGCTTTCAGAGTCATACATTATTTTATATTCGGTACCCTTTTTGAATTTGAAAGTATTTCTCCAAACGCCATCTTTTCCTTTTTGTAGAGGATAACTTTTATCATTTGGATCCCAATTATTCATTGACCCTACTAAATGAACTTCTTCTGGCTCTTCAATACCATGCTCTTCAGGATTAAATTCAATATTTATTTCTTTGATAATTGTTACCACCTCCACGGCATTTGAGTTAATATAGTTGTATTTCTATATATATCTATTCTAGGTCAAAGTGCTAAATTCCTGCTTTTTAGTTAAATTAATCTCAATAATGGATAATATATACAATAATATAAACAAAATAAAGCATTTTTCTTTACCGGCCGGAAAGTATTAATCACCCATTTCTCTATTCCTGATGGAGGACTTTAAAGACTCTTTCAATGGCCCAATCAAGTTCCTCTTTCGTGATTATTAAAGGAGGAGCAAACCGGAGAACAGTTTCATGGGTTTCTTTTACTAGAATCCCCTCTTCCTGTAATTTTTCTGCATAGGGGCGGGCCGGTTGGTCAAGTTCTATTCCCACAAAGAGTCCCCGTCCCCTGACATCTTCGATGATAGGATTTTCAATTTTTTGCAGTTCACCTAAAAGATACTCCCCTAATTCCAGCGATCTTTCCACCATATTTTCCTCTTCTATTACTTCTAAGGCTCTTTTGGCCACAGCTGCTCCCAGGGGATTGCCTCCAAAAGTGGATCCATGAGAACCAGGATCAAAGACTTCCATAATCTCATTATCAGCAGCTATAGCAGAAACAGGATATAGGCCGGCGCTAATTGCCTTGCCTAAAATATAGACATCAGGTACTACATTCTCCCAGTCGCAGCCAAATAATTTTCCTGTTCTTCCTAATCCCGTTTGGATTTCATCAGCCATTAATAAAACATTTTGCTCCTGACAGATTTGATAGGCTTCTTTTAGATAACCAGAGGGAGGAATATTTATGCCGCCTTCGCCTTGAATTGGCTCAACCAGAAAGGCTGCTGTTTTAGGAGTGATAGCATCTTTAAGAGCTTCTGCGTCCCCAAAGGGAATAATTTTAAAGCCTGGTGTATAGGGACTGTAACCTTTGCGATATCCCGGGGTGGAACTAAAGGATATTACAGTAATAGTTCTGCCATGAAAATTTCCTTCACAGGTTATAATCTCGGCCTCATCTTCGGGAATTCCTTTTTTAAAATAAGCCCAGCGCCGAGCCGCTTTTAAAGCTGTTTCCACTGCTTCGGTACCAGCATTCATAGGTAAGACCTTTTCTTTACCAGTAACTTCCGCCACTTTTTCATAAAAGAGACCTAATTGATCATTGCGAAAGGCTCGGGAGGTCAGGGTTACTTTGTCAGCCTGTTCTTTTAAAGTTTTAACTACTTCAGGATGGCAATGACCGTGACTTACAGCAGAGTAGGCACTTAACATATCCATATACCTATTTCCCTCAGGATCCTCTACCCAGATTCCTTCAGCTTCAGAAATTACAATTGGCAGGGGGTGATAGTTTTTGGCCCCATATTTGTCGGTTAGTTCAATTAACTCTTCACTTTTTGTCATCGTTACCTTCCTCCTTTTTTATTAAAACTTTCTTCTGTTAATATTATTCTCGTTTAGCGAAATTTAACCTGCATATTCAGCAATAAAATTTATTTTGATTTTAAAATATATTTTTAATTAATAGCCTGGTCTAGTTCCTGAGATTTCAACACAGCCTTCTTAATGGTCTCCATCATAATTCCCCTCATGCCATTTCTTTCCATCACCTCTATACCGGTTATTGCTGTGCCGCCAGGAGAGGTTACCATATCTTTGAGTTGGCCAGGATGTTCACCGGTTTCTAAGACCATACTGGCTGCACCTCGCATGGTCAAAGCAGTTAATTTGATGGCATCTTCCCGGGCCAGTCCAGCTGCTACTCCTCCATCGGATATAGCTTCCAAAATGGTATAGATAAAAGCTGGCCCACTGCCACTTAAACCGGTGATGGCATTCATCAAATTTTCCTTTACCTCAAAAACTTCTCCAATCCCCGAAAAAAGATTGGCCACTAATTCTTTGTCTTGCTCTAGTACTGCCGGACCACAGGCATAGGCTGAAATACCCTGGTTGATTACCGCCGGCGCATTGGGCATTACCCGGATAATCCTGGTCGATGAAGGCAGTTTATCTTTAAGATGAGCAATGCTGATTCCAGCAGCAATTGATATGACTAATTTATCCTTCACTTCATCTTTAATCTCAGCCAGCACCTCATCCATAACTTGAGGTTTAATAGCCAGTATTAAAGTTTTAGCTCGTTTACTGCAGGTTATGTTATCCTGGATTACTTCTATCTCAGTTATGTTTTTTTTGTTTATATCACTGGCAATTATTTCAGTGGGGGAATAAATTTCTGCCTGTAAAACGCCTTTAATCAAGGCAGTTCCCATTTTTCCTAAACCAATCACTCCTAGCTTCATGTTTTTTTCCTCCTTAATTTTTTTAATCAAATTATCACCTTTAGGACATCTGGCTTTATTTTTAAAATCAAAAAACCCCCTTCCCTTTGATAAGGAACGGGGTTAAACGCGGTACCATCCTTTTTGGTTATCAGATAACCTCTATCATTTTCTGACAACCCTGCTCATTAGCTACAGCTTACAAGGACAAATTTAAGTTGATTTTGCTATAGCCTTTGCTGATAACGGAATATCTCCGGCAAAACTTACTGGGGTTTTCAGTTTGCAGCTTCCAGAGGGGTTCACCAGCAGAAATAACGAGCTTTCACCATCCTCGTTTCGCTTAAAATCAAACTGGTTACTTGGTCTGTTCAATGCTTTTTTACTTTATCAAATTAAATTCTTTATTAGTAATAAATTATATTATAGAATCAACTAATTGTCAAATATAATTAAAATCCATAAAGCTCTATAATTATCAATACCGAAATTAATATAGCTACAACTGGAAAAATTATTTTCCAGTGGTTGATATTAAGCTTTTCCGGCAGGGTGGCTTGAGAGAACTTTCCTTTATTGATTAAACCACTAAATTTCTGGTGAAAATTTGCATAAAGAGCGCTGCCAATTAATATCCCAGCCAGACCAGGCAGTAAAGCATCGAGACTTCCCTGCCCCATAGCCCCAACTATAGTTCCAGGACAATAGCCCAGGACAGCAAAACCAATCCCGAATAATAAGCCACCTGGAATAACCTGAAGAGGAGATTTATTTTTAGGGGAAAGCTCAATTAAATTTTTATCCCGGAGAAAATATATGCCGACCATTCCTGTAATTATGGCTGTAATAATAATCTTGACTACGGTAAAATCAGCTAACCTCAACTGACCTACAATAACATTGTATTGGGTTACTCCTCCCTTTTGTAATAAAAAACCAAATACAATGCCGGTAAAAAGACCTTTTAGCAGTTTTGCCTTCTTAGTGGTCAAGGTAAACCCCCCCCTTAGTAAATTAATAAAGCGGTTATTATTCCGCCGAGAAAGAAAGAGATAGCAGCCAGCCAGCTACTGATGCTTAATTGCATGGTTCCACTGATGCCATGACCACTGGTACAACCTCCTGCCCAGCGAGCTCCAAATCCCACCAGAATTCCCCCAAATAATGCGGAAAATATTCTGCCAAGAAAATTTTGATTTAAGACTGACGGAAAATCTGTTGCCGGTAAAAAGCTAAGCTCAAATTGGCCAGAGAGCTGGGCTGATATGAAGCTGCCAATAAAAATCCCCAGAACTAACATCCACTGCCAGTCAATCTCTGGGGTGTATTTTTGATAATATTTTAATTCTAATACAAGTTCAGGATTATATTTTTTCCTTATCATTCCCGAAGTTCGAGCAAAGGAGGTGGAAGTACCTAGAGCCTTGCGGGAAATTAAAAAAGATAACCAGCTTAATACTCCAATTGCAAAACCGACAATATAAGGAGACCATTGAGACTGTCGAAAAATTTCCATTAGTTTTTATCCTCCTTGATATAAATTAGTTCTGTATTTTTCTAACCATCCTCGTTAAAGCATGGTGGAAATCAATATCATCTCTCCAGGTTCTTTCCTGCTGGCGCTGTCTGGTCAAGGCCTGCCGGGGGCCAGATTTTGCCCTTCTTTTTTGGGCCTGGATATGTCTTTGAGCAAGTAAGGCATCGATGTTTTCCTCAGTATAAATTAATCCATCTTCATTGATAGCATAAGCCCCTTTGCCCAAAGCTAAACTGGCTAAACCATAATCCTGAGTGACTATTAAATCACCTGGTTCTGTCTCTTCTAATAATATCAGGTCAACATTATCCTGACCTTGATCTACTCTAATGGCTTCACCGTAGTTAAGAGTAATATCATGGTTCAAATCGAAATAAACCTGAAGAGTAATATCATTATCCTGACAAAAATTTTCTATTATATCCAGAACCGGACAGGAATCTCCATCAACCAGAATTTTCATGGTTACCAACTCCTAAATAATAAAACTATTTGGCAGATATAGGTCAGTATTTAAGAATATTAAAAACGCAATTATTTTTTAATTGTTAATTAATTATATAATTCAATGCTAAAATTTACAAGTAAATCAGCCAATAAAACTGTTGTTTCTTATGCGACAAATTAACTATATCGGAGGATTTTGCCTATTTATAAAACCGATGGTATCAGTAATGAACGACCATTTCAAAATATTATACACAATGTTACTATCGGAGCATTGTCAGAAATAATTACCTGTGATAGGATTTTGATACTAAAAGATAATAATAATAATAGCTTTTGATAAACTTTTAGTTTTAATAAAGATTTTAGCAAAACAGAAATAAATTATAATTAAACTCATAAAATCCAAAAAACAGGGAGGGATTAGCTTTGTAATGACAATTATATTTTTGTGATTGGCTTAAATTACTTATTTAAACTGAAACAAAATCAGGAATCTGCTGCAAATTTTAATGTTTTAAAGACATAGTTTGATTTAATTAAAATTTTAATTTTGGAGGAAGGTAGATATGTTAGCAAGAAAGATTAAATTATCAATAGTTTTAATGTTAGTTGTTGGATTGGTTTTTACACTCTCAGCCTGCGACATGGGAAATTCAGCAGTCGATGAGGTTGACGATAGCGAAGTGATAGAAGAATTTAATGTACTGGTACATGAGCCAGGAGCAAATCTGGCAGAAAACAAATCTTATTTTGAAGTGGAAGAGAGTCAGGTACAGATTGGAGAATATAGAGAACTGACAGATAACCGAGGCGTGGCCACACTTACCAATTTAGCTGCAGGAAATCAAGAATTAATAGTTTCCAGAGAAGATTATGAGGATTTTGAGGCTAATATTGATGTTTCGAAGAATAATAATAACCACTTAGTAGAAATATATCAGGAAGACAGTGCTGAAATTGACCCTGGAACAGTTCAATTTAATAAGAAGAACCCCGAAAATGTAAAGACATTAATTGAATGGAATGGAGCAAATGAAGTTGATGGTATTTATAGAGCTATTCCCGATGAAAACTTTGA
>PWEJ01000044.1 GCA_003553485.1 Halanaerobiaceae bacterium
ATAAAAATGGCACGGGCAGGAGGACTTGAACCCCCAACACCCAGATTTGGAGTCTGGTGCTCTAGCCAATTGAGCTATGCCCGTGCGGAAAATGGTTTTAATTCAATTTTAATTTGGTGGAGGTGGCGGGAATCGAACCCGCGTACTGCACAACTCATCCCCTGACCTCTACGTTCATAGTCTGTCTATTCGTCTTACGCCCTGAACTCCGACAGACAGGATTTCAGGACGCCAGCCTGTTAAATGTCCCTTTCTCCTACAGGCTTCAGAGAAAGGTTAGTCTGCTTTTTATGACACTCAGCTACAAACGACAGACACGTTTGCAGTGAGCGCTAACTGCCTTAAGCGGCAGCTAGGGCGTAATTATTATCTTCTGCAGATAATTTTAAAGTGCCAGTATTTTACGGGTGAAAGGCGTCCCCGGAACGCTGTCAGAGGATTCACTGCACAGGCGAATCCAGTACACCCCCGGACAGTTAATCCCCTATTCACAATCATCTTTTCGCATAATCATTATAAATCAAAAAGCATGCTATGTCAAGAGTTTATTGCCTATAAGTCCTTTCTTTTAGCGCTCTTTCCATTTCTCTTTCATGGGTTCTTTTGGCTATATCCCTTCGTTTATCGCGCTTATCTTTTCCTTTCCCTAAACCCAGTTCAACTTTGGCTAAATTTCTTCTTAAATATAATTTTAGTGGCACCAGGGTATAACCCTTCTGTCTGGTATAGCCATAGAGGCTTCTGATCTGTTTTTTATGAAGCAAGAGCTTTCTTTTTCTCTCTGGCTCGTGATTATGGCGATTCCCCTGGCGATAGGGACTAATATGCATATTATAAAGGAATACTTCCCCCTTTTCCACCAGGGCAAAACTATCCTTTAGATTTACCCTCCCAGCTCGGATAGACTTTATCTCTGTACCCTTTAATTTAATCCCGGCTTCATAGGTCTCTTCAATATGAAAATCATGGCGAGCCTTTTTATTTCTGGCAATAATCTTTATATCATCTTCCTGGGCCATTTAACAAACACCTCCCTACACTTACCCCTGCTTTATATTTTGAATTTGTGAAGATATCCTAATATCATCTACGAAGATATTATTAATCATCGACCACGATGAAATCTAATTTACGCTCCTCAACGCTGGCCCTGACTAATTTAACCTCCACTTTGTCACCTAAACGATATATATTTTTAGTTCTTTCACCGATTAATATCTGCTGGTCTTCTCGATATTGATAGTAATCATCGGTTAAATCTTCCACATGGACTAGACCTTCAGCTGTATTTTCCAACTGAACAAAAAAGCCAAAGCCAGTAACACCGTTGATAATACCGGTGAATTCCTCACCAACAAACTGCTGCATATACTCCACTTTTTTCAGCTCCACAGAGTCTCTCTCTGCCTCCATGGCCTGCCTTTCCTGTAAAGAGCAGTGGTCAGCTGTTTCAGGAAGAGTATTCTCCAGCTCCTGTCTTCTGCCGGCAGACAATTTGCCCCGGGCAATAATTTCCTTGATTATCCGATGGGCAACTAAATCGGGATAACGCCGGATAGGTGAGGTGAAATGACAATAGTAATCAAGAGATAGACCAAAATGACCAATATTAACCGGGGAATAAATAGCCTTGCTTAAAGAACGGAGCATCATGCTCTCCACAATATTTTCTCGGTCGGTACCTGCTACCTTCTCCAGCAGCTGCTGAAGGGCACCTGGATGGACTTCTCCGTTATGGCCGCCCTTTAAGTGATAGCCAAAATTATGAATAAACTCATTGAAAGTTTTAATCCTCTCCGGGTCTGGTTTATCGTGGACCCGGTAAATAAAGGGTTCTTCCTGCCAGTAAACATGTTCAGCAATCACTCTATTGGCAGCTATCATAAATTCTTCGATTATCTGTTCTGGAAGACCATGAGGCCGCTTCTGTAATTCAATGGGAACTCCTTCTTCATCCAGAACAACCTCAACTTCAGGCATATCAAAATCTATGGTTCCCCGCAGATGGCGACCGCTTCTCAGATTGTCATGCAGCTCAGCCATTGTTTCTAGACGGGGATAAAAATCGGCATACTGCTCCTGTAATTCTTTATTATCATGTTCCAACATCTCTCTTACTTCATTATATGTCAGGCGATAATTGGAATTAATAATCGAAGGAGTAATATGGTAATCCAGTTTTTCAAAGGGTTCTAATTGATAGTCTATAAAGACAGTTACTGCCAGCCGGTCTTCTCGCGGCCTTAAACTGCAGAGATTATTGGATAATCTCTCGGGCAACATGGGAATTACTCTATCAACCAGATAAATGCTGGTACCTCTGCGATAAGCCTCCTGATCAAGAATATCTCCTTCCCTGACATAGTAGCTGACATCAGCAATATGAACTCCCAGTCTTACCCTATTTTCATCCAGCCGTTGGATGGAGACGGCATCATCAAAATCCTTGGCATCTTCTCCATCGATGGTTACCAGCGGTAGATCTCTTAAATCTTCTCGCCTCGTTATTTCCTCGGCAGGTATTTCAGCAGGCAATCTGGCAGCAGCATCTTTAACCTCAGGCGAAAAATCCTGGGGCAACTGCAGTCGCCTGATCATAGCCTCAAGGTCTAAGCCTTTATCTCCCTTTGAGCCGATGACTTCAATAATTTTCCCCTCAGGACTGCGGTCTCTTTCCGGCCAGCGGGTAATTCTCACCACCACTTTATCCTCTGAATGAGCCTGGCCAAATTTATCTGAGGGAACGAAGACATCTTTGTAAATTCTCTTGTTATCAGGAATCACAAAACCATAACTGCCGTAATGGTCAAGTTCCCCTACAATAGTTTTATTGGCCCGCTCCAGTATCCTGACCACTTCCCCGGCCCTGCGCTTACCCTTACTATCGGGCAGTGGTCTCACTAAAACCTTGTCATTATGCATGGCTCCCTGAAGGTTTTCAGAGGTAATGAAAACATCTTCAATCTGGGGATCGTCAGGTAAAAGAAAGGCAAAACCCCGGGGATTGCGCTCAATCCGGCCACGAAAGAGGCCAAATTTCTGCGGTATGCCATAATAGCCTCTTTTGTTACAATAGATTTCCCCAGCTTTCTCTAATTCTTGCAAAACTTTTTTAAAATGTTTCCGTTGATCCTGAGCAATATCAAAATGCTGATAAAGCTCTGATAATTTCAGCGGGCGGTCTGCCTTCTGTTGAAAAAACTGCTGGATTTGATTGCGAGCACTCATATCATAAACCAAGCTCCTGGGACTTTTCCTGCATGGCCTCTAATGCTAAAGCAATGAATTCTTCTAATTCCAAATCCATCTCCTGACAGCTTGCTATCACTTCTCGATCAGCTCCCCGGGCAAAGGAGTTTTCTTCGTAGCGATTCATAACAAATTCAGTATCTAAAGCTTCTAGACTCTTATCAGGATGGATTAGGGCTGAAGCCACTATTAAGCCTGTCAGAGGGTCAGAGGCATAAAGCGCTTTATCGAGCAGACTCTTTCTTTCTAAGCCATGGGCTCCATTGTGAGCTTTCACGGCATAAACTATATCGTCAGCAAAGCCCATCTCAGCTAATTCTTTAGCACCGACCAGGCTGTGTCTCTCCTCATCATCAGCGGTCTCTTCATAATCTATATCATGGAGCAGACCAACTAAACCCCATTTTTCTTGATCTTCATCAAAATGGTCAGCCAGCTTCCTCATCACTGCTTCTACGGCCTGGCAATGTTTAACCAGATTACCCTGACTTATTCTTTCCTGGACTAACTCCAGTGCTTCTTCTCTACTCAACTGCATTAATATCACTCTCCTGTATTATTTTTGTTGCCTACCAGGACAAAACGGGCTTTGCCCCGGGCTAATTCTTTACCCATTCTTCCCTCCAGACGAGCAGAGGCCTCTATTATTCTCCGTCTTTTATCCTGAATTCGTCCTTTTACAACTACTGGTTTATCAAGTTTTACCGGCTCTAAAAACCGCACTGTGATCTCTGCTGTTACTGCTTCCCAGCCCTTTTTAATAATAGCCTTGGCCATGGCTTCATCCAAGAGAGCCGTCACAATACCTCCATGCATTACCCCTTTATAACCAGCAAAGTGTTCTTCTGGCGTAAATTCAGTGCATACTTGATCAATCTCCTCTTCATGAGTAAATTTTAACTGGGGAGAAAAAGGATTTTCCTCACCACATAAAAAGCACATACTGTCATCTTTCGTGTCTACCATGATTTTGCACCTCCTCTGGCAAAAACCCCCTCAGGTAAAAAAGACCTGAGGGGGGCCAGTAGATTGATTATATTTTAAATTAAATAAATAAAGGGGCAAAGACCAGTGAAACAATTGTCATCAGCTTTATTAAGATGTTAAGAGAAGGACCTGAGGAATCCTTAAAGGGGTCACCTACAGTGTCTCCTACAACTGAAGCAGCATGAGTTTCAGTTCCTTTACCACCATAATTTCCAGCTTCAATATATTTTTTGGCATTATCCCAGGCTCCCCCGGCATTAGCCATCATAATAGCCATTAAAACTCCGGCAGCTAAAGCTCCAGCTAAAAGACCACCTAAAGCTTCCACATTCCAGAGTCCTACTATTACTGGTACAATTACAGCCAGCAAACCCGGTACAACCATTTCCTTTAAAGCACCTTTGGTACTAATATCGATGCATTTTTTATGATCTGGCTTCATAGTCCCTTCCATAATTTCTGGATGTTCTTTAAACTGCCTTCTTACCTCTTCAATCATCTGAAAGGCCGCTCTTCCCACAGCTTCCATAGTTAGGGCAGAAAAAAGGAAGGTCAGCATGGCACCGATAAATAGACCGGCGATTACATCAGGATTAGTCAGGCTTATGACTTCTAATTCAACAGCTTCAGAAAAAGCAGCAAAGAGAGAAAGTGCTGTTAGAGCTGCTGAGCCGATGGCAAAACCTTTCCCGATAGCTGCGGTAGTATTACCCACCGAATCCAGCTCATCAGTAATCTCTCTAACTCCGGGGTCTAGCTCGGCCATCTCGGCTATACCGCCTGCATTATCGGCTATTGGTCCATAGGCATCAACTGATAGGGTTATACCTGTGGTTGAAAGCATCCCCACCGCTGACATCGCAATGCCGTAAAGACCGGCCAGATAATAGGAAATCAAGATAGCAATGGCTATCGACAAAATTGGTAATAAAGTACTTTTCATGCCTACAGATATACCGGCAATAATATTGGGAGCAGTTCCTGTCTGGGACTGCTCAGCAATTCCTTTTACCGGAGAATATTTTTCAGAGGTGTAATACTCAGTAATCCGGCCTATAATAATTCCCACAATCAGACCAGCGACTACCGCAGCAAAAACACCTAAGTCAGCAACAAAGTAATTAACCAGTACAAAAACAGCGATTACTGTGATAAAGGCGGCCACTAAAGTTCCTCTTTCTAAAGCCTTAGCCGGGTCGCCACCTTCTTTAGTCTTAACAAACTTAGTTCCAATTATTGCAGCAATAATACCAACAGCTGCTACCAGGAGAGGTAACATGGTGTGCTCCACACTCAATGTTGTTCCCAGTGTCATTGCTGCCACAATTGAACCTACATAGGATTCGAAAAGGTCAGCGCCCATACCGGCAACATCACCCACATTATCGCCCACATTATCGGCGATAACAGCCGGGTTGCGGGGATCATCCTCGGGAATACCAGCTTCTACTTTACCTACCAGATCAGCGCCTACATCGGCTGCTTTAGTATAAATTCCTCCTCCAACCCGGGCAAAAAGAGCTATGGCACTGGCTCCAAAGGCAAAACCCTGGATATAATGAACATCTTCAGTGAAAAGTATGTATAGAACTCCTAATCCTAAAGTGCCCAGACCAACGACGGACATACCCATCACTGAACCACCAGAAAAAGCCACTTTTAAAGCTTTATTAAGGGTGCTGCGAGCTGCCTGAGTAGTTCTGGCATTAGCATGGGTGGCTATCTGCATACCGATAAAACCGGCCAGACCAGAAAAAATCGCTCCTAATATAAAAGAAGCTGAAGTCTGCCAGCCCAGAGTAGGGAAGATAATGAAAGCTACAACCACAACAAAAATCGCTAACATACTATATTCTCTGCTTAAAAATGCCATTGCACCTTCATTAATTGCCTCAGATAATTCAGCCATCCTATCTGTACCGACATCGGCATCCATAACTTTTTTTGCCATAAACAGGGCAAAGAGCAGGGCAACAATCCCTGCCAGTGGTATATATATTTCCATCTGTCATCCTCCTATAAGTAATTTTGAAATATAAAAAGGAAAACAGCGGTCATGGACCGCCCTTCCTTAGAAATAACAGAAATAATTGCAAAAAGTGATTCCTTTAAGTTAAAATAAGTTGAAAAATAAGAATTAAAAAAGTTAAGCTATAAATAAGCAATAAAGATAGTTATAGAATAATTTATACACTAGCTATTTACTTGCCCGGGATGATTTTATAAAATTGCCAGTATTAAAGATAGGACCATAAAAACTATTGAAGCTACCATGGTAGCTTTATTGATCTTTTCTTCCATTTTTCGGCCACCAGAACCAAAGAATTGGGTTGCACCACCGTCAATAGCTCCAGAAAGGCCGGCGCTCTTACCTGATTGCAGCAATACTCCCACAATCACAGCCAGGGATACAATCAGGTGAATTACTTTCAAAAATGTCACTTTTTAAACACCTCCTAGAAAAGATTATATATTTTAAATTTATTTTTAGCTGTCACCTCTAATAATTTTAACACAAGTCAATAAAAAATACAATTATATTAGCTACTAAAAATTGCCGGGTCTTTAATTAGCAGAAAATGTAATTGAAAATCACCTGGCTCTGTGTTATATTTATTATACGAAATTTGGTCTGGCTTTTAAAGTCATTTTTATTAAAGTTTGTAAGAGAGGAGTTAATATAAATGCCAGAAGATGAAAATCTAGCAACTTATTTGCCTAAACTCTGGCAGAGAAAGACTCTGACAATTACAGAGAAGTACCTCATAGCTGTGATTTTAACTAAATTATATTCTCCGGCTAAAGCCGACTTTAAAGATATTTTAGAAATCAAACCAAAATCTTTCGCCACCGAAATAAATTTTAAAAAAAACCAACTAATTTCTCTTTTAATTGAATTAGAAAATAAGAATTGGTTAGAGTTCACTGATAAGGCTGCAGAAAACTTTGCTGCTGAATTACATATTAAAGTGAACTTTAACCAATTTTCTGACCGGGAAAGATCTAACCAGTCCAAGCTGATTGGCCAGAGGGCAACTACTCAGGCCAATAATGAAGATATTGTTGGAGAAGAAAAGGAGACTGCCGAGGAGCTGAGCCAGGAATTGATCAACTGCTGGCAGAATCATTTTCCAGGAAGGTTGCTCACGCCAACAGAATATAATCACCTCCTGTCATTTTTAGAGAAGGGGATGGAAATTTTACTAGTAAGAAAGTTGATTGCCTATACTGCCAGGGTTAATCCAGCAAATCCAGTTTCTTATTTGAAAAAGATTTTAAGCAATTTATTAGAGAATGATATTAAAAGCTGGGTTGATTATCAAAAATCCTATGAGGAGAAATTGCATGATGAGCAAAAACAAATTCCAGAAAATAATAGAGGAAAAGAAGCGAGAGAGAAACTCCAGGACGTCGAAGAACTCGAAAAAAAAGGCTGGATCTAAACCTTCTCGGGAAGAGGTTATCAACAACCTTTATAACCATATCATCAAACAGGCTAATATTGACCCCTTATTTGAAGATTGTACCATGGAAAATTATAAAAAAGAGGTATTATCGAGAAAAAACCAGCAGAAAATAAAGTCATTTTTCAAGTATGTCAAGGGGATTGGTACCGCTATAAAAGTCCCACAATCTGTTTACCTTTTTAGTAAATACCCCGGTATCGGTAAGACTCATCTGGCGATAGCAGCACTGAAAAAAGCTGCTCGGGCCATTGCTGAAGAAGAATATAAAAAAAAGGAAACTGTACGACAGGGTCTTTTCCCTTATCACACCAATTGGGCTCCGGTATATTTTCTTAATGTAGCTGAAGGATTAATGGATATTAGAAATGATTTTTCTGGCAGCGATAAAGATTTCAGCCAGAGTCGCATCTATCAAAATGTAAAATTGGCCCGACTGGTGGTTTTAGACGATATATTTAACGAAATTCGTTTCTCTCCTTTTGTTTTGGAAACCCTTTTATACTGGGTGGATTACCGTTTGAAAAACAATCTTGCCACCATATTTACTTCCAACCATAATTTTGAATTATTTTTGACCGAAGAAAGCAGTCCGATATCTGATGAAAGACTGCAGGCAGTAGCCAGGAATACTGCTTCGAGAGTTAGCAAGATGGTTAAAGGATTTATGATTGCCCTAGAGAGCAGCCCTGAAACAGATTACAGGCAGAAGATGAATCCTTAAATTAGATAGGTTGAGAAAGTTTTCCGGTTATTATAGAGAGGGGGATTTTAATGCAGCGGGGGATTTTAAGGCAGATTTTTTCATCGGGTGATTTTCTATGCTAAATCGCACCCAAACAGTGGAAAGGCTAATTTTATTGCGCCAGGATTTGACAGGGGAAAACAATAAGCTCTTTCCCTGTATTAAGAAAGAACAGACGATTGCCCGGTTGGATAAGTTGCTGTTAGATTTAATAAATCCACCACAGAAAATAGAAAAAAGAATTATTGAAATCATCAACCTGGCTCTAAAGGAAAATATCACTCCCGCCACTGCTTCAGTGGCCATTCAAGAGCTAATCAAAGAAAATCAACAGCAGACCTCTACCAGGCGGAAGAGTTATCAGCAGGTCACTGATTTTGCTTCTAAAAAATCCAAGAAAGAAAAACAGCTTCGCCAGAGTTCCAAACAAATAGAAGAAATGGAAAAGAACGGCTGGATATAGTTTAATGCTAAAATAGGCAAAAGTAACGCCCCTGGTACTACTGCCAGGGGCTTTTTTGCTCTTTAATCATTTTGTTTTCTAATCATTGTTTTCTATAATAATGTTTCTTAAAGTTACAACCTTTGCTTAAAGATTGAAGAAGGCATCGCGACCAGCATAATTAGCAGTTTCACCTAATACTTCTTCAATTCTTATCAATTGATTGTACTTAGCAACTCTTTCTGAACGGGCAGGAGCACCGGTTTTAATCTGCCCGGCATTCACTGCTACCACCAGGTCAGAGATGGTAACGTCCTCTGTTTCTCCAGAACGATGGGAAACAACAGAGGTAAAGCCAGCTCGACTGGCAGTTTCAATGGTCTCTAAAGTTTCGGTTAATGTACCAATTTGATTTACTTTAATCAGGATAGAATTGCTTGATTCTTCTTCGATACCCCGCTGCAATCTTTTCTTATTGGTGACATAGAGGTCATCGCCTACTATCTGAATTTTATCGCCCAGTTCAGCAGTTAACTGCTGCCAGCCTTCCCAGTCATCTTCAGCCAATCCATCTTCAATGGAGATAATGGGGTATTTCTCAACCAGGTCCTGATAAAATTCTACCATCTCAGCGGAGGTCTTCTCAATGCCTTCCCCTCTAAGCTGATATTTGCCGTCTTCGTAGATCTCAGAGGCTGCAGCATCGAGGGCCAACAGGATTTCCTCTTCTGGTTCATAGCCTGCTTCCTCTACCGCCTGCAAAATAACTTTAATGGCTTCTTCGTTAGAGGATAAATTCGGGGCAAAACCACCTTCAGCACCAACGGAGGTGCTAAGCCCTTTATCCTGCAGTACCTTTTTTAAACTATGGTAGATTTCAGAACCAATAGTTATGGCCTCTTTAAAGGAACCTGCTGCCACTGGCATTATCATAAACTCCTGGATATCTACATTGTTATCAGCATGCTCACCGCCATTTAAAATGTTCAATTGAGGCACCGGTAAGGTGCAGGCATTAACTCCACCGATATAGTTAAAGAGATAACTTCCCTGAGCCAGAGATGCAGCCCTGGCTACAGCAAGCGAAACACCCAGAATTGCATTTGCACCTAAGTTGCCTTTATTATCAGTGCCATCCAGTTCCAGCATTATCTGATCGATTAGCTTTTGATTGCGAGCATCAAGGCCAATCAACTCAGGAGCAATCTTGGTGTTGACGTTCTCTACAGCATCTAAAACTCCTTTACCGTGAAACCTATCCTCATCATCGTCTCTTAATTCTACTGCTTCGTGAGCACCTGTTGAGGCTCCAGAAGGGACTGCAGCTCTCCCCATTGAACCATCTTCTAGATAAACTTCTACTTCTACGGTAGGATTACCGCGGGAATCTAAAATTTCTCGGGCATAAATATCTGAAATCATGGTTTCCATAATAAATCACCTCATTTTTCTTTTTCAATCATATATCTTTGTCTTGCGAAATATCGGTCTTAAATTTGCATATTTACAATCAAAATTAATCCAGGAGTGAATCTCCAGTCATTTCCTCTGGCTTTTCAAGGCCCAGAATATCCAGCATGGTGGGAGCTATATCAGCCAAAATCCCTTCTTTAATCGAGACATCTTTTGGCCCTCCAATATAGGCCAGAGGTACGGGATTAGAAGTATGGGCTGTAAAGGGCTCCCCCTCTTCATCAAGCATCTGTTCAGCATTGCCATGATCAGCAGTTAATAACACCTGACCACCTTTTTCCAGGATAGCTGGAATAACCTGCGATAGACCCCGGTCAACGGCTTCAACTGCTGCTACAGCGGCATCAAAGAAGCCAGTATGACCGACCATATCACAGTTAGCATAATTTAAAATTATAACATCGTATTTATCCTCGGCCAGAAGTTCTTGCAATCGTTCTGTAACTTCGGGGGCGCTCATCTCTGGTTTTAAGTCGTAGGTGGCCACTTCCTGGGGCGAGGGAATAAGCTCTCTATCTTCTCCTGGAAAAGATTTCTCTTCTCCCCCATTAAAGAAATAGGTGACATGAGCATATTTCTCCGTCTCGGCGATTCTCAACTGAGTCATATTATTTAGACTTAAAATTTCCCCTAAGCCCTTTTCAATTGTAGCCGGTTTAAAGGCCACCGGAAGAGGGAATTCCTCATCATATTCAGTCATACAGACATAATAGAGATCTTCAGGATGTTCTGCTGGACGGTCAAATTCAGCAAAATCCTTCAGGGCTAGAGCCTGGGTTATCTGTCGAGCTCGATCAGCCCGGAAATTAAAGAAGATAACGGAGTCCTGATCATTGATTGTGCCTGCAGGGTTAACAACAGTTGGCTCAACAAATTCATCATTTTCATCTCTGGCATAGGCTTCTTCCACTGCTTCGAGGGCACTGGAGACCTGATGGCCCTCACCTAAAACCAGGGCTTTATAGGCCAATTCTGTGCGGTCCCAGCGATTATCGCGGTCCATGGTGTAATAACGACCACTGACAGTTACAATCTCACCCAGACCAATCTCTGCAATATAATCTTCTAAGTCTTTAATATATTTTTTGGCACTGCGCGGGGGAGTATCTCTGCCATCAAGAATGGCATGGATTTTAACCTCTGGCAGTTCAGCTTCTTTAGCCATATCGAGAAGTCCAAAGACATGCTTGATATGACTATGAACTCCACCATCAGAGAGGAGACCGATTAAATGAAGGCAGCTGTCATTTTCCTTCACCTTTTTAGCGGCCCTTTGAATCTCATCATTGGTTAAAAGCTCTTTGTTTTCCACAGCCAGATTGATCCTGGTAAAATCCTGATAAACGACTCTTCCGGCTCCCAGATTTAAATGGCCTACCTCAGAGTTTCCCATCTGTCCTTCCGGTAAACCAACACCTTCTCCGGAAGCAGTTAGCTGAGCTGTGGGCCATTCTGACAGTACTTTATCTATATAGGGCGTATCTGCTGCTAAAGTGGCCGCCCCTTCTTTTCGAGGGGCAATTCCATATCCATCCATTATTATTAATGCTAGCGGTTTTGGTCTTCCTGTTGACATTTTTTAATCACTCCTGCAAAAGATTCAGCTTCCAGGCTGGCTCCACCAACCAGGGCGCCATCTATTTCTTCTTCGGCAATAAATTCTGCTATATTATGAGGTTTAACGCTGCCCCCGTATTGTATTCTCATTTCTTCCTCTTTACCAGGAGCAATTTCAGCAATTACCTCTCTGATTGCGGCTATGGTATCAGCAGCATCTTCAGCACTGGCACTTTCGCCGGTGCCGATAGCCCAGAGAGGCTCATAGGCAATGGTGACATCGGTGAGCTTATCTTCAGCTACACCGGCTAAAGCAGCTTTAACTTGAAAGCTGACTTTATCTTTAGTCTTACCATTCTCTCTCTCTGCTAAAGTCTCTCCAACACAGATTATTGGTTTTAAGCCTTCCTGGAGAGCTTTCTGTACTTTTCTATTTACTTCCTGGTCAGTCTCTTTAAAGATTTCTCTTCTTTCTGAATGACCGAGGATAACATATTCAACACCGAGTTCTTTTAACATAGCTGCAGATATTTCGCCAGTAAAGGCTCCACTGCTTTCCCAGTGCATATTTTGGGCTCCCAGACTCACCTTAGAATCCTGCAGCAGCTCACTGACTCCTGCCAGAGCCACTGCCGGAGGACAGACAGCCATATCTACATCTGCTACCTCAGCAACTAATTCTTTTAGCTCTGAGACCATTTCTCTAGCTTCTGCTGGTGTTTTGTTCATTTTCCAGTTTCCTGCTATAAAAGGTTTGCGCATATTATCACTCCTCTAAGTTATCTAAAGCTTCCACCCCGGGTAAAGGTTTACCCTCAAAAAACTGCAGGGAGGCTCCACCACCGGTGGAAACATGAGAGACTTCTTTTTCAACTCCAGCTTTTTTTACGGCTGCAGCTGATTCTCCACCGCCTACTACAGTATAACCCTCACTTGCTGCCAGGGTTTTAGCGATGGCCATTGTTCCTTTAGCAAATTCATCAATTTCAAAAACCCCTACCGGTCCGTTCCAGGTAATGGTCTTGCATTTAGAGAGAATTTCTTTATATTTCTCAATGGATTTTGGTCCTCCACTGTCTACAATCTGCCAGTCAGCTGGAACTTCATCTATGGGAACACTTTTATGAGGGCTACCGGCCTCTAATTTTTCAGCCACTACGACATCAATTGGTAGAACAACTTCTTTACCTTGAGATTCTGCCTCAGACATAATTTCTCTGGCCAGATCAACCATATCTTCTTCTACCAGTGATTCTCCTACTTCATAACCCTGAGCTAATAAGAAGGTATTGGCAATTCCTCCGCCGACCAATAAATAGTCACAGCGAGGAAGAATGTTTTTAATTACTGACATTTTATCAGAAACCTTAGCTCCTCCAATAATGGCTGCATAGGGTTTTTCTGGATTTTCAACGGCTTTTCCTAGAGAATTGAGCTCTCGCTGAATCAAAAATCCAGCCCCGGCAGGTAGATATTCGGTTACTCCCACTGTGGAAGCATGGGCTCTATGGACTGCACCAAAGGCATCACTGATAAATATATCGGCGTTTTGAGCAAGTTCCTTAGCAAATTCAGGATCATTCTCTTTTTCTCCTGGATGAAATCGGGTGTTTTCCAGCAATAGAACTCCACCCTTATCCAAACGGGAAACAGCCTCTGCCACTTCTGAACCTATACAATCATCGGCTTTGAGAACTTCCTGCCCTAAAAGATTAGCTAATTCTTCGCCAACGGGATCCATTCTTAACTCCTCTACCACCTGACCTCCAGGACGTCCAAGATGAGACATCAAAATAACTTTGGCCTCTTCCCGGATTAAATATTTAATAGTAGGCAGAGCAGCTTCTATTCTGGTATTATCCGTTACTTCTCCCCCTTCTAAGGGCACATTAAAATCCACTCTTACCAGCACTCTTTTGCCGGCAAAATCAAAATCTTTAAGTGTTTTTTTATTCATTGTTATATCCCCCCTTGATTAAGACAAAGGTAAAGCAGGTGACTTAGAAAGCCACCTGCTATTTTTTAATTTTTAAAGTCCAGCTTCTTTCATCTTCAAGGCTAGATCTACTAATCTAACTGAATAGCCCCACTCGTTATCATACCAGGAGATTATCTTAACCTGATTGCCGCCAATTACTCTGGTATGGTTAGGATCATAGACAGAGGAATGGGGGTCGCCAAAGATATCTCGGGAAACATAGGGAGCCTCAGCGTAACCTAAAATGCCTTCTAGCTCTCCTTCGGCAGCTTCCTTCATGGCCCTATCGATATCTTCTACAGTGACGTCTTCTTCCAGGTCAACTACCAGGTCAATGACAGAGCCAGTAGGTGTAGGTACTCGAACAGCCATACCATCTAACTTACCATCTAGCTGAGGCATTACATCGGAAATTGCTTTGGCAGCACCGGTAGTTGTAGGCACAATATTTTCGGCCGCTGCTCTACCTCTGGTGATTTTCTTCCAGCTATAGGGACCGTCCAGGATATTCTGGGAAGAGGTATAGGCATGAATAGTTGTCATTAGACCTTTTTCAATGCCAAACTCTTTATCAAGAACATAGGCTACCGGAGCCAGACCATTAGTTGTGCAGGATGCATTTGATACTACATCATGCTTGTCAGCATCATACTCATCATCATTAACGCCCAGCACTACTGTTAAATCTTCATTATCAGCAGGTGCAGAGATAATTACTTTTTTGGCTCCTGCTTCAATATGCTTTCTCGCTTCGTTGCCATCGGTGAATAAACCAGTGGCCTCTAAAACTACTTCTGCCCCAACTTCACCCCAGGGAATATCAGCGGGGTCCTTTTCTGAAAAGATTTTAATCTCTTGGCCATCTACAATCAAAGCATCATCAGTGTAATCAACTTCTGCTTCCAGCTTGCCAAAGTTAGTATCATATTTCAAAAGATAAGCCAGGGTCCTTGGTTCTATCAAGTCATTTACGGCTACAAATTCAACTTCATCATTGTCAAGTGCACTGCGCAATACCCTTCTTCCTATTGCTCCAAAACCATTAATACCAATTTTTACACTCATTATTATCAGCCTCCTGTTTTAGTTATGAACAAATATATATTTAATCCCCCTGTCCATACAGGGAGATTATCCGCTGAGCTGTGTTCTCATCGGTAATCAAAACGTCTTGATATTTCGGGGAGATAACGGCCGGGATAGCCTTAGCCTTTTCTTCTCCTCCGGCCACTGCTATCACTTTGTCAATCCCCTGCAAATCCTTTAATCCCAGTCCCACTGAAGGGGTAGAGTGGACAATTTCGCCCTGAGAGTTAAAGTAAAATCCAAAGGCTTCTCCAATAGCTCCCTTTTTCTGAAGTTGGTCAATTTCTGCCGGAGATCTACCACGGCGTTTTGCCATTACTGCTGCTTCTCCTACGCCATGGACTAAGACATTAGCCTGACAGAGAACGGAAAAGGTCTTCTGAATGGAAGGTTCTTTTTTTATGGCCGTGATATTTTCTTCCTGCAAATTATCAGGTACCTGCAGCAGATGATACTTGCCTCCTAATTTTTTGGCTATCTTGGAAGCGATGGTATTGGCCTGGATCTCCACCTCTTCTCCCAGACCTCCCCGGCCTGGTACCACGGTGATATCATATTTCTTATCCAGATGGGCAGGTACCATATCACCGACTCGAGCCATGGTATAGCCCCCGGTAATGGCCAGTACATCTCCAGGTTTTAATAACTCCAGGAGATAATTAGCTGCTGTTCTACCTAGCTCCCTTAAAATACTTGAATGTTCCAGGTCACAGGGAACAATAATGACCTCCGGGATCTGCAAAAGGGATTTTAAAGTATTTTCTAAGTCATAAAAACCCTTCAACTCCTTGATATATCTCTCCAATTCACGCAAAAAATTTTCCCCACCTGGAGATAATTCTGCCCCGGCTCGACTAACCCTGATCAGCTTCCTATCTGCTAAAAAATCAAGCTGATTGCGGACTAATCGCTCACTAAGCTCCAGATCTTCCGCTATAGCCCGGCGGCCTATAGGGCCTTCATTATATATTTTATGCATTATTGAGTACCTGATTTCAGCCAGGTCTATAACTTCCGGCACTATTTTCTTTTGGATTTTAAAGAGATACTCCATAATTTATCACCAGAATTAATTTATTTGCGGGTTGCGGGAATATTTTTGCCCACTTGGTACGCATTTGTCCCAAACGGGGCAAAAAAATTTATTTGTACATTTTTGCCCTCTCTCAAACTTCACTAGTAATTATAATATAAGTCTTTAAATAATGCAAGGGCAATTTAAAGATAATTTCTATTTTGGTTCCCATTTCTTTCTCTTAGTAGAGGAAGGAATATTTAAGTCCTGGCGATATTTGGCTACAGTTCTGCGAGAGATTTCAAGGCCCTCTCGCTGCTGTAATAGATTAGCTATATCATTATCACTTAAGGTCTTGTCTTTAGGCTCATTATAAATATATTCTTTAATTAGGGCTTTAATGCTGGCTGAGGCTATTTGACCGACCCCGCTGGCAAAGAAGAACTTTAAAGTAAAGAGACCACTGGGGGTCTGGACATACTTCCCCCTTATTGCCCGGCTAACAGTGCTTTCATGTCTATTTATCTCTGCAGCGACCTCTTTCATGGTCAGGGGTTGTAAGCTTTTTATCCCTTCATCAAAAAAATCCTGCTGTTTATCAATCAAAGCCCTGCCTATCTTGGTTAAAGTCATTCTTCTATTTTCCAGGGCCTTAATTAGCCAGAGGGCTGATTTAAACTTTTTCTTTAAATATTTGACAGTTTCCGGGTTATCGCTCTGGCTTAAAAGTTCATAATAGCGGGGGCTGATATGAATCCCTGGCTGGTAGCCATCATTTAACTCTACTACAAGTTCTCCTCCTCTTTTAGAAATAATCATATCTGGATTGATATAGCTGGTTTTACTCTGAGTATTATGATAGGCTTCAGCTGGACGAGGTTGCAGCCCTTTGATCTTTTCTAAAGCTGTTAAAACCTCAGAGGGTTGGGCTGACAACTCATCTGCTAACTCCTCTAACGATACTTCAGAGAGGTCCTGCCAGTGATTGCTAATTATTTTACTGGCTAGCTCGGTGGCTCCGCCAATAGCTTCCAGTTGAATCAGCAGGGATTCCTTAACATTGCGAGAAGCAATGCCTGGCGGGTCTAAGCGCTGGATTTTAAACAATATCTGCTGAACTTTAGCCAGAGAGACGCCCTCTTTCTGGGCCAATAATTCTAAAGAAATATCCAAAAACCCCTCCGTGGTTAAGTTGCCAATAATTGCTTCACCAATAGCTATTTCTTCCTCGGCCAGCACCTCATAAAGCTGCTGTTCAAGATGTTCTAAAAGTTTTGGTTGGTAAGCGGTATAACTTTCAAAGCTATCCTGGTTATTGTTATTTACTGCATAATTGGTATAAGAACCCCTTGATTGATAGTGGTCCTGCAGTTTCTCTTCCCATTCCTGCTCTTCCTGCTGCTCCAGCATGGGATTTTCCGCCAGTTGCTGCTGTAAATATTCCTTAAGCTCCTGATTATTATACTGCAGCATTTCAATAGCCATTCTTAACCTGGGGGTCATCTGCAACTCTTGCTTTTGTTCTAACTGCAATTTCATTCCTAATTCCATTATTGACCTCTCCTAATGTTTTTGGCTATTTTTCTCAGGCGGCGAAACCTGTGATTAACCCCTGATTTGCTCAAGGGAGGGTTTAGCTTCTCTCCTAATTCTTTCAGACTGGCATAGGGGTATTGGCGCCTTAACCGGGCAATTTCTCTTAAGCTATCAGGTATATTATCCAGACCTCGCCGGGTGGCTACTAATTCAATATCTTCCAGTTGGTCAATTGCGGCTTCAATAGTCTTATCGAGATTTGCCGTCTCAAAATTTATTTTTCTATTGACATTGCTCTTGACTTCTTTGATGATACTGGCATGTTCAAATTTAAGTTGGGCCTTTTGGGCTCCTATGAGATTGAGAAGATTGACAATCTCAGCATATTTTTTTAAATAGACCATATATTTATCCTGGTGCTCTATCATTTTTCCCGTCAGAGAGAAGATTTCCAGTAACTCAATTAAATCCCGGGCCTGAGATTGGTAATCACAGCGAAACTCCAGATGATATTCACTGCGAGGAGAATTTATAGAACCACCTCCAATGAACATTCCTCTTAAATAGGCCTGACCGGTTTCTCCGGCTACTAAAAACTCATCGCTGATGCTAAAATCTATGGAGTTCTCTGAGGACCATATGCCCAGCTCCTTTAACAGATTTATTAGCTTATCCTGAGGAGGGATATAGAGCAAATAGGTCTGGCTCTTCTCCAATTTACCTGGCTTAAAAACCCTGATTTCAACCTCTAGCTGATATTCTTCCTTTAGCCAGGAAAAAATCATTCTAGCTAAATCCCCATAACGCAACTTTAATTTAACTGCCATCTTTTTATCAGCAATATTAATAGAGCCAGTCAGCCTTAATAAAGCAGCCAGCTCAGCCTTTTGGGCCTGCTTGTTCTTATTTTTATATCTTATCAGCTCGTGTTTGACCTCATCAGTGAAAGACATTTATAAAACACCCTTAAAGGTTAATCTGATAATAGATCTAAGACAACTTCAGCTAATTTTTGCGGATCGTGACGTAAATAACTATCTTTGGGCTGTAAAAGAAGATCTTCTTCTTTGATCTTAACCCCTAATTCCTTTAATCTCTCTTTATCTACCTTTACCGGAAAAGCTCCTTCTGCTTGATAGCGGCGGATCAAACCTTCGGCGGCCTCCTGGCGATTAACGACAATCCAATCGAAAAATTCCTCCTGAGTATGCCTGTAGATAGCCTCCAAGTGCTGGGAAGCGGTGTAATCAACTGTCTCGCCGGGCTGGGTCATAATATTGCAGATATAAACTTTAAGAGCTGAACTTTCTAAAATGGCCTTTAAGAGGTCATCTACTAACAGGTTGGGTAAAAGACTGGTATATAAACTCCCCGGGCCCACCACTATAATTTCAGCCTCTTCAATGGCCTGCAGTGCTTCAGGGGTAGCCTGACAATCTTCTGGCTCCAAAAAAACTTCTGTTATCTTTTTATTTTGCAGAGGAATAATTGACTCGCCAACTTTCTGGGTATTATCAGCAAAGGTAGCTCCCAGCCTTACATTTTGGTTGGTCGAGGGCAATACCTCGCCCTTGACAGCTAAAACTTTGCTGGACTCCTTTACTGCCACTTTAAAATCACCCAAAACTTCATTCATTGAGGCTATAAAGAGATTGCCAAAGCTGTGGCCTACCAGGTGGCCCTCTGAGCTGAATCGATACTGGAAGAGGTCTTCCATCAGAGGTTCAGTATCAGCCAGAGCTACCAGACAGTTTCTGATATCCCCTGGAGGAGGCATGCCCAATTCGTCCCGGAGTTTACCAGAGCTGCCACCATCATCAGCTACAGTGACAACAGCAGTTACATTGCTGGTGTGCTGTTTGATTCCGCGCAAGAAATTGGCCAGGCCCGTACCGCCACCTAAAGCTACTATTTTCGAGCCTTTCTTGAGTTTTTCTTCCTGATATAGGATATCGACCAGTTCCTTCTCTTCCCGACTGATTCTACTGATGGTCTGTTTGATGGCCACGATAACCATAAAAAGACCTAAAGCTATTACTCCCAGACCTAATATAAGGGAAACAGGAAAAGCCGGTCCACTTAAAAATCTTAACCACAGGGCTATTTCACCCTGGAAAAAACCATAGAAATGCTGACTGAAGATAAATAACAGACCGATATTAATTATTATCAGACCAACAAAGAGCATAAATATCCAGCGTTTAAGTCTTATGCCTGGATAAAGCCACTTCCATATTTTCACCATAAATCCCCTGCCTAATCTTTGTTTATATCTCGATGCTGAACCTTTACCCTGCTATATCCCTGACTGGTTAAAAAATCCCGCAGTCGTAGAGTAGAGGCCACCGAGCGATGCTTGCCACCGGTACAGCCTATGGCAATTAATAAATGGCTTTTGCCTTCTTTGATATACTCCGGCAATAAAAACTTGATAAAAGAAAATAGATTATCGTAAAATTGCGTTACTACCGGCCACTGATAAATATACTGCTGGACTTCATCATCCCGGCCTGTTTTTTCGCGGAGAGAATCCACGTAGTGAGGGTTGGGCATAAACCTGACATCAAAGACATTATCAGCATCCAGGGGAACGCCATATTTAAATCCGAAGGAAACTAAGGCAATCGACATTCCTCTATAATCATTATCGGTGAAACCAAAGTATTTATCAAGTTCCTGCTGAAATTTATCAACAGATAATTTTGAGGTATCCAGCACTTTGTTAGCCCGTCCCTTTAAACCCTCTAGCTGTTCTCTTTCTTTTTTGATAGCTTCCAGCAACCGGCCTTCTTCATCTAAGGGATGACGACGGCGAGTCTCCTTAAAGCGTCTAACGAGAGTTTCATTACTGGCATTTAAAAATAGTATTTTATAATTAATCCCCGTCTCATCAAGCTCCTGGAGAGAGGAATAAAAAGACTGAAAAAACTCTCCCCCGCGGATATCACTTACTACGGCAATTTTGTCCTGAGCGGAATGCTGACAGAGAGAGGCAAACTTGTTGATCAAAGCCGGTGGTAAATTATCAACACAGAAAAAACCCCGATCCTCTAAGTGATCCAGTGCCAGGGATTTTCCAGCTCCAGACATACCTGTGATTATCAAGAATTTCATTTTTAACCAACCTTCCTTCTCTATTAAACCTAAATCAAACTTAAAACTATATTTTAAACTCTTTTAAAAAATCATCAGCTAAGCTCAGCAGATTTTTTTCTGGAGACTTTAGAATACGAGCCAGGGTCAATTTCCCCACCTTGACCGGTTTAGCTCCCCAAAATACCTGAGGGTTGTCTTTTAATTTGCTCAAAGTAGCCAATCCCAGGGCATTATTGACGGCAAAAAATCGACGATAGCCAGTAAATTCTGCTGGAATAGCCTGATAATATTCTAATAATGGCTCAATATGTTTCGCCGTAGAGGACACCATTTCACTTAAAGCTTCCAGAGTCGCCGCTTTATTTTCAGTCTGCAACAACTCCTCTTCTTCTAAATTAAATTCTGGTAAAGGCCAGAAGATTCTTTCTCTGGCCGCAATATCCTCTTTAATATCTCTAGTGATATTGACCTTTTGCAGAAAAAGTCCAGCATCGGTAAAATTAGCCTTTAGTATCTCTTTATCTGCTGTTGACACTTCAGTCTTAGCCAGCAACAGGTCAGTTAGAAATCCTCCTACCGTACCGGCCACATAGTAACAATATTCATCTAAATCAGCAAAGGTCTTGATTTCCTGCTGGAGATATTCCTGCATACCCTGATTCATCTCTGTCAACCAGTCGAAGGAAAGCCTCTGAATGGATTGTTCTAGACCCTGATAGGCCTGCCAGATTTTATCTGTGCCTGCCACCATTTTCTGTAAAGCCTTATCATTAAACTCATCGGCCCAGGCTTTAATCTCCTCAACTTCCGGAGGCAGGGACTGATGTTGGGGGGCAAAAATAGCTACCACTTTGTCCATTAGAGCCCTGCGTTGAGCCAGCGAAATAGCTGGCAGCTCATCTTCAAAATTATCCAGCAGCCGGTCCTGTAAATAGACAATTAAAACAGCATCTTTCAACCGCTTATCCAATAAAGGGATAGTCAGGGCAAAACTTCTGGATACCTGTTGTAATATTTTGCGACAAAACTTTTCCGGATTCTTCTCCATTGTGCCACTCCTTATATCAATTAAGCTATTGTTCTTTATTTTTTTGATTTTTTTGGCTTACCAGCCAGAAAAGCCCCGCCATTATCACTCCGCCTAGCAAGAGATAAAAGAAACTTAATAAATACCTATTAGGTGAGAAGGGTTCTTCCAGGGCTGGAATCTTAACCGGTTTTATTTCGGGATAACTGGTAGAAAAATCTGCTAACATTTTTTCCTGTTTCCCCTCTTCTGTTGCTAAATAATCAATTACTCGAGGGGCAATATCAAGGTCTACTTCCTCGGTGGATTGAAAAGACCAATTGGTAGGGCGATTCTGTAGTCCACGAAAATAATCCTCCCCGAAAGGGTCGAAACCTCCCACCAATAAATAGATCCAGGAGCCAGCCAACTCCCCAATTTTATCTCCAGGTATATCGACCTTTATTCTATTATTAGTGGTCTCAACCTGGGCTTCTTCTACGTCCCAGGGAGAACTTTCAGCATCTATATTGAGGTCGCGAGTCATATCCCAGGGGTCATCAGCAGGCGTTATGAGCCTTACCCACCAGCCACTTATCCGCAGGTGTTTATTCCAGGGATGCTCTTCCTGCAGACTTACATTGGCTCCGGACCGAAAGAGCTCATCACTACCTCCCTCTTCACTATCAATATATAAATGGATCAGAGGGTGACTAAAGCCATATTTGCTGTCCCAGGGATCTGTTATCCTGGCAAACTCAAAGATAAAGCGATAATACTCCCCATCAGCTATTCTCTCCAGGTAAAAGCTCAATAAATCTAAGAGCTCTTCCTGGGGAGAAAAGACTGAATGGTTGGGATATTCATAAAATCCGGGACCATGATCATCACCTGAAGGGTCAGAGAACTCAGCAATTAAGACCTGTTCCTTCTCAGAGCTGGCTGCCGCAGTTGGAGAGACAGCAGACCTTAAAGGCCAGGAGATCATCCCTGCCATTATAATTAAAATGACCAATTTTTTACTAATGGCAAAAAGAGTCATTAAAATTCCTCCAGATCAACGCCTGTTGTTGATGCGCTCCAATAGATTTTCAGCTGCATTATAATCCATATTATTTAAACGGTGATTCATGGCAGCCACCTCCAGGACTAAAGCCAGATTACGCCCTGGTCTCACCGGTAATAAAATCTTGGGAATTTCCACCTTCATGATGGTTTCTGTGTCTTTCTGCAAACCCAACCTTTCATAACTCTGTTCTTCCTGCCAGGTCTCGAGTTTCACTATTAAGTCAATACCAATATTGTTCCTTACTGCCCCGGCTCCAAAGAGAGTTTTCACATTTATAATGCCAATACCCCTCATCTCTAGAAAGTAGCGGGTGGTTTCTGGAGCAGAGCCAATTAACTGCTGCCCTCCAGGAGATTTTACCTCGATTACATCATCCGCTACCATGCGATGACCTCTTTTCACCAGAGCAATAGCTGTTTCGCTTTTTCCAATACCACTCTTACCCTTAATCAGCACTCCCATACCGTAAATATCGACTAAAACACCGTGTATTATTTTGCGAGAAGCTAATTTGTCTTCCAGATAAGCAGAAAGAACACTAATAAATTTGGTTGTGGGCCGGGCAGTTCTCATCACAGGTACAGCAACTTCATCAGCCAGTTCCACCAGTATTGCCGGGGGATCTATACCCCTGGTAATTATTACTGCCAGAGGTTGGAAGGAAAAAAACTTTTCCAGGCGTTTTTTTCTGGTAGCTGATGACAGTTCCCGCAAATAAGAAATCTCAGTCCGCCCTAGAATATGAATTCTCTCAGCTACAAAATGCTTCCAAAAGCCAGCTAACTCCAGGCCTGGTCTTTTTAGATCACTGACTGTAACTTTTTGCTCTGAAAATTCTGGAGCTGTCAGGTTTTCTAGATCCAGGTCAGCCTGTAATTCAGTTAAGGGAAGAGAGGGAGTATCTTTTCTAGCGGCCATGATTATTTCCCCCTGTTGATGGCCACAGCTAGAGCACCTACAAGTCCTACATCTTCTCCCAGTTTTGATTCTTCCAACTGACAGTCATTTTTCACAGCCGGGATAGCATGGTCAGCAATGGAATGGCGCATGACATCCCAGAATAATTCTTTAGCCTTCATTACTCCGCCTCCAAAGACGATTAATTCAGGGTTGAAGAGATTAATTAGGTTTGCTACCCCTATGCCCAGATAATAGCCCACCTCTTCGTATATCTCCTGTGCTTTCTCATCCCCCTGTCGGGCTAATTTCGCTACCTGATAACCAGTCAAATCTTTAGGCTCTCCGGTAAAGCCAGTAAAGCCGGAAAAATCCTCCTGCTGCAGTAAATTTCTCGCCTCCCGCAAAATAGCGGTGCCAGAAGCCATGGCCTCTAAACAACCTCGATGTTGATTGAATCCGCAGGTGGGGCCACCAGGATTTACTATCATGTGACCTATTTCTCCAGCTCCATCACAGCAGCCATGAAAAATCTCCCCTTTGCTAATTATTCCGCCCCCAATTCCAGTGCTTATAGTTATGTAAATCATTTCTTCAACACCCTGTCCGGCACCAAACATTTTCTCAGCCAGGGCAGCCGAGTTAGCATCATTCTCCAATAACACCGGTTTGTTAACCTCAGCTTCTAATAGCTCCACTAAGGGAAATTCTTTAAAGGGTAAATTGGAAGTCTCACTTATTACCCCGCGAGAAATACTCAAGGGGCCGGGGCTACCTACCCCAATACAACTGAGGTCAGCAAAATCAATAGCCGCCTTTTCCACAGACCGATTTAAGGATTTTATTATGTTTTGGATTATTCCCTCTTCTCCTTTTTCAACCTCTGTCCTGACCCGACTGCGAGCCAATATATTGCCCTGAGTATCACCAATTCCAGTTAAGATTTTAGTTCCACCTAAGTCTATTCCAGCATAATATTTCCCCATTATTCAAGGCCTCCTTCCTCCTCTTTGGCAAAATCATATTGCTGCAAAATCATATCATTACCAACAATTATAGTCAATCCAGTCAATCCAAAAAACAAAATCGGGATACTGGGTAAAATCACAATCAGGATCGTCACAAAGGCCACCATAAAGAGCAGCCAGAGAAAGCTTTCCAGAAAATTATCCAGCACTAACAATAAGGACTTTTTGATCCTTTCCCAGAAGGAGAATTCAAGATAATCCACCGTCAATCCCCAAAAATAGAGCTGGGACATACTGAAGAATAAGATAAGATAAAATATTATAATTGCTAAAGGTATCATTAGGTAAGTCTGCTCAATCCGATTATAAAAGAAGACAATATCCACAATTAAAATCACATAGATAACCACGGTATAGAAAAAGGCAGCCAGTCCAGGTAAGAAGCTGGACTTAAAGTTAAGAAATAAATCTCTGAATCTTGCTTTATCTCCCCTGACCAGGCTACTCAACACCTTTAATCCCGACAGGCAAAGAGGCCCTATAGGTATTAAAGCTAAAGCTGCCAGTATTAAACCCATGAGTATGCCCTGAAAAGAAATAAAAGCTAAAGGGAAAATGATGATGAACCAGAGTATATTAAAAAAAATCAAAAAGAACATGTTGTCATAAAAACAACGGAATACTTTTTTTAAAAGTTCCCAGGGAAACAAATTACCATCCTCCTAATTTATGGTCAATTTTAAGCCTCTTGGACTTCTTCTGCTTCAGCTGTCTCGAATAGGTGTTCCAGGGCTTTAGCTACCCCATCATCTTCATTGCTGGCGGTGATTCTATCAGCCAGAGAACGAATTTCCTCCGGGGCATTTTCCATGGCTATTCCCAGTCCTGCCCACTTTAACATTTCAGCATCATTAAAATTATCACCAATGGCCACCACTTCCCTTTGAGAATAGCCCCAATCTTGAGCTAAACGAGTTAGAGAGTTGCCTTTGTTAACCTCTCCTCCCATTATTTCAATAAAGGAATCCGTCGAGGAGGTCACATTTAATCTGCTGCCATAGTGTTTTTGCAGATAGTTTTTATAATAATGCCATCTCTCTTTATCCTCTTCTATGACCAATAATTTATGAATGGTATCAGGATTAAATTTGGTCAGTCTCTGGCCAATTTCATGACCTCGCACTCCAATAGAATTTTCATATTCCTCTGCCAGCCCATTGCGATAGCGGAAGTAGAAATCATCACCGACATAAATATGCAGATGGAGTCCATGTTCTTCAGCTAAAGAAATAATTTCTCGGGCCAGCTCCTTGGGAATAGGGTTTTCAAAAATGATTTTACCATTTATACGCCGGGCCAGTGCTCCATTGTGGCTTATAATGGCACTGGTTAATTTCAATTGCCGGGCATAATCAATAGCGGCAGGAAAAATGCGACCAGTGACTATTATAACCTCACAATCACATTTTTGCACTTTTTGTATAACCTCTGCAGTTGCCAGGGTGATTTCACCATTATTATTTAAAAGAGTGTTATCTAGATCTAAAGCTACCAATTTGTAGTCCATTATCGAATTTCGCCTCCTGTTATAATAATTCGGCCTTCTTTGCCATTTTCCTTCAAAAAAGAGAAAAAGGGGGGCTTAAAGCCCCCACAAATTTCCAGTTATTTAACTAAGGATCAATATGAGGTCAAAATGTTTATCAGGTGAACTTTTTAGTTAACTCTAATACCCTGCCCCTAATTTCCTCTAACTGGCTCTCATTTTGATAATTTTTTAGAGCTGCAAAAATAAATTCTCCAATTAACTCCATTTCCTCTTCTTTCATACCTCTTGTGGTCATGGCCGGAGTCCCCAGCCTGATACCACTGGTGACAAAGGGGCTTTTGGTCTCATAGGGAATGGTATTTTTATTAACGGTAATGGCTACTTTATCTAAAGCATCTTCAGCCTCTTTACCGGTTATATCCATATTAGTTAAGTCTACCAGTAAAAGGTGATTGTCAGTTCCACCAGAAACCAATCTCAGGCCATATTCCTGTAATTTATCACCTAGAGTTCTGGCATTGCGAACCACCTGTTCCTGGTATTTATTGAATTCTTCAGTGAGGGCTTCTTTAAAAGCCACAGCTTTTGCGGCGATGATATGCATTAAAGGACCACCCTGGATACCAGGGAAAATAGCCTTATCAATTTTTTCGGCATGTTCTTCGCTACAGAGAATCAACCCCCCTCTGGTGCCTCTCAGAGTTTTATGGGTAGTAGAAGTAACAAAATCAGCCTCTTCCACAGGATTGGGATGGAGGTCAGCTGCTACTAACCCTGCAATATGGGCCATATCAACCATTAAGTAGGCGCCTACTTCATCTGCTATCTGGCGAAACTTCTTAAAGTTAATGATCCGGGGATAGGCACTGGCCCCGGCAATAATTAAACGGGGTTGATATTCCCGGGCCAATTTCTCCACCTGGTCAAAATCAATGACTTCTTCTTTTTTATCGACACCATAATGAATAACATTGAAATAATCTCCAGACATATTAACAGGACTACCATGAGTTAAGTGCCCTCCATGGGTCAAATCCATAGCCAGGACGGTGTCTCCCGGCGATAGGACGGCAAAGTAGACAGCCTGATTGGCCTGGGAGCCAGAATGAGCCTGAACATTGGCATGGTCAGCAGCAAATAATTCTTTAGCTCTATCTATGGCTAAACTTTCAACTTCATCTACAACTTCACAGCCACCATAATATCTTTTACCTGGATAACCTTCAGCATATTTGTTAGTGAGGCAAGAGCCTGCTGCTTCCATTACTGCCGGACTTACAAAGTTTTCTGAGGCTATTAACTCCACATTGTTATCCTGACGTTTTCCTTCTTTGTCAATCATCTCTGCTATTTCCGCATCTACCTGTCTTAATTCCTCCATAAAAATCATCCTCCCACTGCATTTATTTGACGTCTGTAATAATTATTCGGTAAAAACTACTTAAATCCTGCTGAAATAAATAAATTATACTTAAAAATAGTTTTTTTAGAGGAATTAAAAAAGGCAAAGAAAAAACCGGAGCATTTAACGGCTCCGGTCGAAAAAATTTATTCGGGGCTAATAGCCTCAACGGGACATACCGGCTCACAGGCTCCACAATCTATACAGAGGTCCGGATCTATATTGAACTGGCTATCTCCCTCACTAATCGCCTCTACTGGACATTCAGGTTCACAGGCGCCACAGGAGATACACTCATCATTGATAACAAAGGCCATATTTTCACCTCCTCCAACTGATGCTTGTTCTTTGAATTAAATAGCATTAATAATTAGTAAATCTGCTTGTATTATATAAGGAAAAATATAGGCAAGTCAAATAATTAAATTTTAGTAAAATTGCCTAAACCGGTCGGATTTTTTAAGAAAGAGGCAGCTCTCAGATAGGTCTAACGTGCTGGTCAAGATAATTTCTAATTACCTGAGATAGTTCTGTGCTAATACCGCTAACCTGCTGTAAATCTTCTCTGCTAGCCGATCTGATTTTGGCTAAAGAACCAAAGTGCTCCAATAAAGCCTCTCTTCGGGCCGGCCCTATACCTGGTATCTGATCCAGCATGCTATGGGTTAAGCGTCTACTGCGCAGGCGGCGGTGATAGTTGACAGCAAAACGATGAGCTTCATCTCTCACCCGCTGAAGAAGATGTAATGCTGGTGAGTCAGGGGGAATAATCACCGGCTCTTTTTGCCCCGGCAAAAAGACCTCCTCTTCTCTCTTGGCCAGCCCTATTATATCCAGCTGGGCCAACCCTAAAAGGTCTAATTCTTTTACAGCAGCATTTAACTGGCCTTTACCACCATCTATAACAATCAAATCCGGCAGAGGTTTATCCTCGGCCAAAATACGGCTATAACGCCTGCCCACCACTTCTCTCATCATAGCATAATCATCGGGTCCTTCTTTAGTCCTGATCTTAAAGCGTCGATATTGACTTTTATCTGGCTGGCCATTTTTGAAGACCACCAGCGAGGCTACCGCATCAGTGCCCTGCAAGTTTGAAATATCAAAGCCCTCTACATGCCGGGGACTGGTCTCTAGCTCCAGATATTCCTGCAGTTCCGTTATCTCCTGTTGGGACCTCTGACGCTGGTATTTATGTTTAATCTGCGATTTCTGCAGATTCTGCTCGGCATTTCTCAAAGCCATCTGTAATAGACGGCGCTTTTGGCCCCGGGCTGGTTTTTTGATCTTAATACTGCGCTGCTGCGATTCACCGAGACTATCTACCAGCATTTTTTTATCAGCGGGGAGTATATTGACCAGTATCTCTTCTGGCAACTCTTCGGTCTGATTATAATATTGCTGAATGAAGGAAGAGATCAGCTCCTTTTCAGGAGCCTGCCTGGCTCCTTCTAACAGCATGTAATCCTGGCCTATTAAATTGCCATTGCGCACGATTAGAACCTGAACACAGGCCAGATCACTCTCTGCTGCCGAAATAACTGCTAAAAAGTCGCGGTTTTTACTATCTCCTGTTATGACCTTCTGCTGTCGGGCCAACTCTTCTAAGGCTTCCAGACCGTCCCTTAAGTAAGCCGCTTTTTCATACTGCTTTTTTTCAGCCTGAGCTAACATCTTTTTCTCCACTTCTTTAAGAAGCCGCTCATGGTTACCCTGTAAAAAACGTGCTATTTTTTCTACCCTGGCCTGGTAATCAGCCTGAGATATTTCTCCGATACAGGGGCCGGAACATTTTTCTATATGGAAATTGAGACAGGGCTTATCTAAGGGATTCCCGGCCTCGATCTCCTTTTTGCAGGAGCGCAGTTGAAATATATCCTTGGTCAGTTCAATGGTTTTATAGACGGCATCTACATCGACATAGGGGCCAAAATAATCACTACCATCTTTTTTTATTATTCTAGTCTTGAATATGCGGGGAAAATCCTCCTGCGAGGTGATCTTTATATAGGGATAACTTTTATCATCTTTCAGTCTGATATTATATTTGGGGCCATATTTTTTTATCAGACTGGCCTCTAATATATAAGCCTCTACTTCAGTATCAGTGACTATATAGTCAAAACTCCTGATTTCCTTGACCATTACCCTGGTCTTATAGGTATGATTGCCGGCTTGAAAATAGCTCCGTATCCGTCGCCGAAGAGATTTAGCTTTACCAATATAAATTATCTCGCCACTGATATCCTTCATCTGATAAACACCAGGTTCATCCGGTATCTCAGCTAATTGTTCTTTTATTTCATTTTTAAATGAATCAGAATTTGCTTCTTGATTGCTCATAGAAACTCACAGCCTCCCGGAATTAACCTGTAGCTTCAGATTCCAGCCGACCTTTTTTTAAAAAGTCGCGGAGGAAATATCCAGTATAGGAGTTCTCCACCTGGGCTACTTCTTCAGGAGTTCCAGTAGCTATGACCTCTCCTCCCTGATCTCCTCCCTCAGGGCCCAGGTCTATAAGATAATCGGCGGATTTAACGACATCCAGATTATGCTCAATCACCACCACAGTATTACCACCCTCACGGAGGCGATGCAGAACCTTTAACAGCTTGCGAATGTCAGCAAAATGCAAACCCGTGGTGGGTTCATCTAAAATATATAAAGTATTACCAGTGCTCCGCTTGCCCAGCTCATTGGATATTTTAACTCGCTGAGCTTCGCCTCCTGATAAAGTTGTAGCTGGCTGACCTAATTTAATATAGCCTAACCCCACATCTTCCAGGGTCTGTAAGCGACGCTCCAAGGGCGGTACAGCCGAGAAAAAGTCCAGGGCTTCAGTTACAGTCATCTCCAGAATATCGGCAATATTTTTGCCTTTATACTTTATCTCCAGGGTTTCTCTGTTATATCTTTTTCCTCCACAGACTTCACAGGGCACATGAACATCAGGCAGGAAATGCATTTCTATCTCATTTACACCCTGACCTTTACAGGCTTCACACCTGCCTCCCTTAACATTGAAACTAAACCTCCCCTTCTCATAACCTCTTTCCCTTGCTTCAGGGGTATCGGCAAAAATTTTCCTGATATAATTAAAGACTTTAGTATAGGTGGCCGGGTTCGAACGCGGGGTCCGGCCTATGGGAGATTGGTCTATATCAATAACTTTATCCAGGTGTTCAATCCCCTCAATCTCATCATGGTCCCCTGGTCTTTCAGTAGAACTATATATTTCTTTCATCAACCGGCGTTTTAAAATATAGTTAATCAGGGTGCTCTTGCCAGAACCAGAGACGCCGGTGATACAGGTAAATGTTCCCAGAGGAATCTTAACCTCAATATCTTTTAAATTATGCTGACGGGCTCCTTTAATTGTCAGATAGCGGCCATCGGGAGTCGCTCTTTCCCGGGGAACAGGTATTTTCTCTTCACCGCGCAAAAATTTGCCTGTTAAGGATTCCGGGGTATCCAGTACATCCTGTAATTCACCGCTGACCACAATTTTTCCACCTTCTTTCCCAGCTCCAGGCCCCATATCAATGATATGGTCAGCCGATCTGATGGTTTCTTCATCATGTTCCACTACAATAACTGTATTGCCAAGATCTCTGATATGTTCCAGTGTATTTAATAACCTGTTGTTATCGCGCTGATGGAGACCAATGCTGGGTTCATCCAGAATATACATAACTCCCACCAGGCCCGAACCGATCTGGGTGGCTAATCTAATCCGCTGTGCCTCACCACCAGAGAGGGTGGCCGCAGACCTTTCCAGGGTCAGATAATCCAGCCCTACATCACTTAAAAAGGTCAGGCGTTCCCTTATTTCTTTGATTACCTCACTACCTATTTTTAGTTCTCTCTCATTCAAATCTTTTTTTGCCCGGTCCAGAAATTCAATTGCTTCTCCTATAGAAAAAGAACTAAACTCAGCAATAGATTTGCCGCCAATGGTCACTGCTAAAACTACAGGTTTTAAACGCTGACCCTGGCAGGCCTGACAGGGACGCTGGCTCATATATTTTTCCATCCGCCGATGAGTCCCGGGAGAATTGGAATTATTTATTCTTTCCTGTAAGTAACCGGTGACGCCTTTAAAGCGAGTTGTATGCTGTCTTGTCTTTCCATATCTATTGGTGTAGGGAAAGCTCAGCTTCTGCTCTGAGCCAAAAACTAATATTTCCTGTATTTCTTCGGGTAATTCTCCAATAGGAGTATCCAGGGAAAACTCATACTCTTCAGCTAAAGCCTCTAATAATTGGGGGTAATAACGGCTGCTGGAGCTGCTCCAGGGAATAATTCCCCCTTCTGAAATTGATTTATCTTCATCCAGGATAAGCTCAGGGTCAAACTCCTTTTTAATCCCCAGCCCTTCGCAGTTTTCACAGGCTCCATAGGGGCTATTAAAGGAAAACATCCTAGGAGAAAGCTCCTCCAGACTAACTCCACAATCAGGGCAGGCAAATTTCTCGCTGAATTTGATCTCTTCTCCTCCGATGACATCAATTATCACCAGTCCCTCGGCCTCAGCTAGCGCCGTCTCCACTGAATCAGTTAAACGGCGAGTAATACCTTCCTTGATCTTTAATCTATCTACTACTATTTCAATATCATGTTTATAGTTTTTTTCTAAAGCAAACTCTTCCTCCAGTAATCTCACTTCACCGTCGACCCTCACCCGGACATAACCATCTCGCCGAGCTCTGGCCAGCACTTTGCGGTGTTCCCCCTTACGCCCGGAGATAACAGGGGCCAGGATCTGAATTTTGCTTGCAGCTGGTAATTCCAGGACCTGATCAACTATTTCATCTACAGTCTGAGATGCTATTTCCTGACCACAGTCAGGGCAGTGGGGGGTACCCAGGCGAGCATAGAGTAGTCTCAGATAATCATGAATTTCGGTAACTGTCCCCACAGTAGAGCGGGGGTTTTTGCTGGTTGATTTTTGATCAATGGAAATAGCCGGGGATAAGCCTTCGATATAATCAACGCGGGGTTTTTCCATCTGCCCTAAAAATTGTCGAGCATAGGCAGAAAGGGATTCCACATATCTTCGCTGCCCTTCGGCATAAAGGGTATCAAAGGCCAGAGAGGTTTTGCCTGAACCACTTAAGCCAGTGATTACAACAAATTTATCCCGGGGTATTTCAACATCAATATTTTGCAGGTTGTGCTCTGCAGCTCCTTTAATTTTTATTTTATTTTTAGCCATTAATTTCACCTCTGTGCTAATTCTTCTTCCAATTCTGCTATTTCATCTCTAATCTGAGCTGCAATCTCAAACTCAAGATTGTCAGCAGCTGCTTCCATTTCTTCCTCTAATTCGATTATTCTATTGGTTAATTCCTGGCTGCTTAATTCCTCCAGGGACAGAGTCTCCTTCTCCTTATTGTCTTCGCTACCATATTGGCCCTGCTCTTCTTTTATGACCATTTCCACCGGTCTAACTACCTCCCGCACCGGTTTATCGATGGTGCTGGGGGTGATATTGTTTTCTCTGTTAAATTTTTGCTGCTTCTGACGTCTTCGCTCTGTTTCTTCTATTGCCCTGGTCATGGAATCTGTCATTTTATCGGCGTACATTATTACCCGCCCTCTTACATTCCGAGCGGCTCTACCAATGGTCTGGATCAAAGAGCGAGTGGAGCGCAAATATCCTTCTTTGTCAGCATCCAGGATGGCAATAAGTGAGACTTCGGGAATATCCAGTCCCTCCCGCAGCAGGTTAATGCCCACCAGCACATCAAATTCTCCTAAACGCAAATCTCTAATTATCTCCGATCTTTCAATGGTATCTATATCAGAATGAAGATATCTCACCTGGATACCAGCATTGGCCAGATAATCTGTTAAATCCTCGGCCATATTTTTGGTTAAAGTGGTAATTAAAACCCTATCTCCCTGCTCTTCTACAGCTATTCTAATTTCTTCTAAAAGATCATCTATCTGATTTTGCGTTGGACGCACCTCCACCTCGGGATCTACTAATCCCGTCGGTCTAATTATCTGCTCTACTATCTGTTCACTATGTTTCTCTTCATAGGGCCCCGGGGTAGCCGAAACATAAATAGCCCGGGGAACAAGTTTTTCAAATTCTTCAAAGTTCAGCGGCCTATTATCAAGGGCCGAAGGAAGGCGAAAGCCAAAATCGACTAACTTCTCTTTGCGAGAACGATCCCCTTTATACATCCCGCCAATCTGGGGTATGGTCATATGGGATTCATCGATGATAACTAAAAAGTCATCGGGAAAGTAATCCAGGAGAGTATTTGGGCGAGAACCAGGAGGTCGGCCATCAAGATGGCGAGAATAGTTTTCTATACCACTGCAATAGCCCATCTGCTCCAGCATCTCTAAATCATAACTGGTTCTCTGTTCCAATCGCTGAGCTTCAACAAGTTTGTCCTGGGCTTTTAATTCAGCCAACCGCTCCTGTAATTCCTGGCGGATATTTTTCAGGGCTCTTTCTATTTTATCTTCTGGAGTAACAAAGTGGCTGGCAGGAAAGATAGTAAATTCTTCATGCTCTGCTAAAATTTCGCCGGTCAGAGTATCTATTTCGGTTATTCTTTCAATTTCTTCATCAAAGAGCTCCACCCTGACAGCAATATCACGGTAGGCAGGGAATATCTCTAATACATCGCCCTTGACGCGAAAATGTCCCCGCGAAAGATCAATATCATTTCTGCTATATTGCATCAGGGCTAATTCTCTCACTATTTCCGGCCGGGGCTTTATCTCACCAACCTGCAGAGAACAGGAGAGATCGAGATAATCCTCCGGTGAACCCAGACCATAAATACAGGAAACACTAGCTACTATTAAAACGTCGTCTCTTTCAAAGAGCGAGCTGGTAGCAGCTAATCTTAACTTATCAACTTCTTCATTAATAGAGGCATCCTTTTCAATATAAGTGTCAGTCTGGGGTACATAAGCTTCTGGCTGATAATAATCATAATAACTGACGAAATAACCTACGGCATTGTCAGGAAAATACTCCTTAAATTCACTGGTTAACTGAGCAGCCAGAGTTTTATTATGGGCCATTACCAGCGTCGGTTTCTGCACCTCTTCAATAACTGAAGCCATGGTATAAGTTTTGCCGGTGCCGGTAGCACCTAAAAGAGTCTGATGACGATAATTATTTTCAATCCCCTCAACCAGTTTATCTATTGCCTGGGGCTGGTCACCCCGGGGCTGATAGGGGGCCTGTAATTGAAAATTATCAGCCATTATTAGCCATCACCTCACAAACTAATCTCCATTATGCTAAATCAGCATCATTTTAATTATATAACAATACTGTTGTTTGTCAACTAAAAAGAAGGGCACAAAGAAATGGCACAAAAAAAGACCTTCCCACAACAGGGAAGGCCTAGGCAGGAGTTATCAGGTTTGGGGTTGGGGGGAATCTTGATAACTCACTACATCTGCTGCATAATTTTATTGTGACCTAATTATATTATAACCTAGTTACTTTGTCAAGTATAAGCCAGAATAATTCTTATTTTTAGGAATAAATGCTCAACACAAGTTTAAATAGTAAATTTAAGGGGAATCTCTTCTTCCTCAATAGAAGTCTGCCTTTTATTTTGTTCTTTCAATTGGGCAATTTCCTCTTCCAGTTCAGCAAGCTTTTCCCAGACTGGGTCAGGTAAATTATCATGTTGCAGATCCCTTTCAGCATGAATTTTATGACCGTTTTGCTTGACAACTCGTCCAGGAATACCTACAACAGTGGAGTTGGCAGGCACAGCATTTAATACCACTGCTCCAGCTCCAATTTTAACATTATCTTCTACTTTAAAGGAGCCTAAAATCTTAGCTCCTGCTCCAATAACTACGTTATCTCCAATAGTCGGGTGTCTTTTACCTTTTTCATGACCTGTACCACCTAGAGTTACTCCCTGATACAAAGTGACATTTTTACCTATTTCACTGGTCTCGCCAATTACCACGCCCATCCCATGGTCTATAAAAAAGCCTGGACCAATTTTAGCTCCGGGATGAATCTCTATTCCCGTCAAGAGCCTGGCCAATTGAGAGATCAATCGAGGCAGAGTCCTAAGGCCTAAATTATAAAGTTTATGGGAAATTCTATGGACAATAATGGCATGCAGGCCGGAATAGGCTAAAAGTGCTTCCATTATATTATTAACTGCCGGGTCTCGGTCAAATATCGCCTTTATATCGGCTTTTATGGCTGAAAACATCTTTATCAACCCCTAAAGTTAAGTGTTTTACTATGCTTTATTTTATTATAACACTTCCCAGCCTGGATGCCAAGGGGAAAATCCATATTTGCAATTTATTTTTTGCCAGATTTATTCTTCTAATTCCTCTAATTCTTCTTCCAGTTCTTCGTCTATTTCATAGAAGGGATCAAGTTCTTCCAATCTTTCTAACTCTTCAGCATCTGGTAATAGATAATCGGTCTCTGGCCATTCTCCTTCTTCCAGATAATAAAGCACTGCCTCTATAGCTTTCTCCAGCTGGTTATCCAGGTCAAATTCTGTATCGGGGTCTAAGGGCAACTCATAATCAGGCATAATGCCCTCTTCTTCGATAAGGTTCTCTCCAGCTGTGTAAAAATTGGCTGTAGTTAAACGCAAAGCAGCACCCTGTTCCAGAGGAAAGATACTCTGTACGCTACCTTTACCAAAGGTACTGGTGCCCAGTAATTTTCCTCTTTCAGTATCGCGAATAAAGCCAGCTACTATCTCTGAACCACTGGCACTTCCAGTATTGGTTAAAACCAGGACCGGTAAGTCAGTGGTATGACGGTCTTCAGAAACCACATAGCTCTGCTCCTGACCTCCTCTTTGTTTGATCGATACAATTGTTCCCTCAGAAGCAAAGAGACTTCCAACATCAGCTGCTTCATCTAATATGCCCCCGGGATTATTGCGGAGGTCTAAGATTAAAGCTTCTACTCCTTCGGCTTCAAGTTCCAATAAAGCTTCTTCAGTTTTATCTCCAGTCTGCTGTAAAAACTGACTTATTGACAGATAACCCACCCTACCATCTTCATAAATCTCTGTTTCAGCGATGGGGACTTCGATTAAATCTCTGGTTATTTCAACATCAAAGGGCTCTTCCTCACCTCTTTCAATGGTTAAAGTAACATCAGTGCCCGGTTCTCCTCTCATTTTATCCACGGCTCTTTCCTGAGAAATATCTTTGGTCTCTACTCCATCAATTTTTGTTATCACATCTTCAGCCTGTAGTCCTGCTTCTGCTCCAGGAGTATTGCTAATTGGTGCCACGATGGTGAGTTTATCATCTCTAGTGGTAATCTGTATTCCTATTCCACCGAATTCACCTTCGAATTCCTCCTGCATCTCCTGATACTCTTCCTGGGACATAAAACTGGAATAAACGTCTATCTCCCGCAGCATACCTTCAATTGCTGCCTCTAATAACTCCTCTGTTTCATACTCTTCCACGTGATAATTTTCTATCAAAGAAATTATATTCTCCAGATTATCCAGGGAAAAATGTTCTCTATTATCTTCAGCTGCTAAGGGAGTAAATCCCAGTCCAATAATTAAGGTCACCAAAACAACTATGGTCAAAGAACGAAAAATATTCTTTTTCTGCACTTTATACCACCTTCTTTTTAGATTAATTAATATTATATAGGCAAAAATGAAAAAAGTAAAATAAAATTTATCCCTGGGTCCAGGATTGAAACTTCTGTCGCCAGGCCTCTCTTGAAATTTTTAATAGATATCGCGGTAAGACTGCCATTCTGCTAAGGCGAGAAGGTTCCTGCAACAGACGATATAGCCACTCTAAATACAACTTTTGCCATATGAGGGGAGCCCTCTTTTTTTTCTCTGCCAGAATGTCAAAACTTCCTCCTACTGTTAAGGCTACTTTAGCAGCTAAATCATTTTTCTGGCGGGCTAAAAATTTTTCCTGTCGCGGAGCACCCATGCCGACAAATAATAAGTCCGGGCTAGCTGCTGTTATCTGGTTAATGATGTCATTTTGCTCCCCCTGGTTAAAAAATCCATGATGAAAACCTGCTATCACCAATGAAGGATAAACTTTTTTGAGCCTGTCAGCTGCCTGTTCTGCTACTCCAGGCTCCCCACCTAAAAAAAACACTGAATAATCTTTTTTAGCTGCCAGCTGTAATAATTGCTGCAGAAGATCAAAACCGGCAATCCGAGCCGGGAAAGGGTCCAGGTCAGGCAGGAGTTTAGAGGCTAAAATAACACCAGCTCCATCAGGAGTGCTCAGCCAGGCCTCATTAATTATCTGCTTGAGTTCTTTATCCTGTAGAGCCTTCATTACAATCTCAGCATTGGGAGTTACAACGAGTCTACAGCCTGGTTTTGGTCGTTGTAGCTGGCTATCAATTTTGTTGATGATATTTTCCATGGTAAGAGGATTGAATTTTATAGTCATGATGCTGGCTGTCTTCATTTTAACTCTCCTCATTTAAACTTCATCAACAGGGAATAATATTTTGCAAAAACTCTAGCAACCGCTTCCGGGCCTGATTTTTATAATCAGTCAGGTTTTTTTGCCAGTCTTCTTTCCTTTTCCAGGTGGCTGCTAGCTTGCTACTGATTCTGTCAGCAGTAATATTGCCGGTGGTGCCCGCCGGTTCTTCAGCAAACCGGGCTAAAAAACCTGCTATTTTGGGATCATATTCAATAGCCACCAGAGGAACAGAGGTTAAAGCAGCAAAGACTAAAGAGTGCAATCTAACCCCAAGCAACAGGTCCAACTTATCATACAGCGATAAAAGTTTCCGGGGATCTTCAGTGGGTCTGGCCAGGATGATTTTTTCTTTTTTAACTCCTGTCAACCGGCTAATCAGCTGCTGACTTACCTGGTAATCTCTTTGACCATGGAAGGGAAGAAATAATAATTTAAACTCAGGGTTAGCCTGACAGAATCTACTTAAGCCCAGGGCTAAGGGTTTTAAATAGCTATTATTCTTCCAGGGACGCAGGGCTAAACCTAAAATTTTGCTTTCACTACTGGTAGCCAACAGCTCCTCTCCTTTTTCAGGCTGAGAAAATAAATCAGGCCAGGAAATAGTTTCCCTGAGCTCCTGAAGCAGCTCAGGCGATAATAAAAAAACCGGATCATCCAGCACAGAAATACGCTCTGCTTTTAAACCCAGCTCCAGCAGTAAGTCCCGGGAAGCAAAATCTCTTACAGTTATCTTATCCATGGTAGCCAGGGTATCAGCAGTTAATTTCTGCAACCATTCTCTCTTTAAGGGCCCCACCCCCTGGCAGCAAAAGACTGAGGGGAGGGAGTATAAATTGGCCAGCCTTATCAATCCTAAATAATAAAGGGGAGAATACCAGCTGGTCACATCCTGGAGCAGACTACCTCCGCCACTAATAAAACAATCACTCCACTTAAGGGCCTGGTGAATTTCCCAGGGGTAATATCTATGAAAAGAGGTAACACTAAAGGAGGCCGTCGTTTCCTGGGGCAAATTGGATAAAACAGCTATTTCTCCCCGGGGGTAAACCTCCTGCAATCCGGTTATCAGACTATATAAAATAGCTTCATCGCCTAGATTATTAAAACCATAATAGCCCGAGAGCAAAAATTTAGGCATCTATCTCTGCCTCCAGAATAACAGAGTATAAAAGATTATAAATTTTAACCAGGACTAATATAAATAGAGCCAATAAGCCAGCTACCAGTAATCCCATCCAGAAACCATGAAAAGTACGAACAAAAGTAGTGGCCAGGGGGGTATGGAGGTGAGAAAAACTATTGACAATTGTTATCTGACCTATGATTGCTAACATCACAGCACCAATCTTGCCCAGTTCCCAGTGTAAATATCTCCCTATGAAGGGCAATAAAAATAAAAAGGGATGACCGAAGAGAAACTCTTTGAAACGCGGTCGGACTGTTAGAATCTGCTCCAGCTGGTCTCGGATTATAATTTCCCAGGGAGGTACTGGAATCAAGGGAAGGTTACCTGTCCTACCAATATAAATTACCAGAACAACTGATAGAAAAGCTGCTCCGAGAACATGTTTTACTTTTAATTGAAGATTAAATAGTGTTATCAATCTATCGGTGAGGTCAGTAAATCTTTCAGTCTGCCAGCATATTTTACTATAATAGCCGGCTGCCAGAACCAGGGGCATTATAAAGGCATATTTCACTCCCCGAAAAATCTCCACCTGATTGAAAAACTCAGGTTGAGCCAGTATCTGAGCAACCAGTAATCCACCGGCCATAGTTACAGCAAAAACCAGAGGAAGAGTTGCTAAATATCTTTCCCTCTCCTCGGCAATATCAATTATTAAAATAGCAGCCAGCACAGGGAAAATTATGGCAGCAGCTAAAGCTAAAAGCTGCCGGTAGAATATTTCAGAAAACCAAAAATAACTAAAAAATGTGGTTGTAATAACAAAAAACAGCAAAACTAAATACAGTTTTTCAGGAAGCTTAAAGGGAAGCAAGGCTTTTAACATTAAAAGCAGGCCAAAGATAACAGCTAAAGTGGCTAAAAATAAGTTACCCCTGCTATTCTCCTGCTGAGAAAAATAACCGGCCGTGCCCAGCTGGTATCCCTCCTCTTCCAAACCAGCACTAATACTGGAGGTTAAGTCTAACTGCAAGTCAGCCAGATTCTCCTCTGGCCTTTCTGGTGGAAACCCGCGGAGATACAAATAGCGGACATTTCTATCGCGCACCGACCTCAGATAACGGTTGGCAATCCGCTCTACAGGATATTCTTCCATTTCTTCCTGCTGTATACTATGAACTCTAATAATTTGCTCAGAAAATTCTCGAGCTAAATCCCGGGCCCCCTTCTGATCAGCAATAAAGGGCTCAACATAGCCGTAGATTAAATCATTTTCCTGCATTATAGTAGAAATGTCGCCGTAATCCCCAGGGAAACCAGCAACCTGATCTCCTTGAAAAATCACTGCTGAGATATCCTTTCTGGCAATCTCAGCCAGTAAAACCTGATTTAGCTTCTCCGCTGGTTGGTCATTCAAGCGAGCTACAGCCAGCAAGTCCTTTTCCAATATATCAGTTATTCTAGAAGCTGAATACCCGGGGACCAACTCCAGTAAGTTTTCCTGCCAGCGAGGAAAATATACCACTTTTCCCTGCTGATAGGAAAAATATTCAACAGAATATATTTCCTGCCAGGCCGTTAATACCCTGGAACTGATCAATTCTCTGCTGGCTGGAGTAAAATAAAGAACAGCAGAATTTTCTGCTGGTTCTATCCCTTCGTCAGCTAAAGCTGGTTGCAATTCATTGGAAAAGGAAGCCAGATCAGCCTGGCGCCAGAGAGCCAGCTGACCTCTTTCCTGTAAATCTTCAATAGTCCAGGCAGGATGGGCAGCTCCCGTCAAACCGACTTCCTGCAAATCTTCCACAGTGAAATCAGGATTATCCAGGATCAGATAATCCAGCTCAGCCAGATCCATAATCAGGTCAACTCTCTGGTTTTCCTGTTCTTGCTGCCAGCGAGCTCTTAAAGGAGCAAGGCTAATCAATAGAACAAATATCAGCAGAATTATTAACGGCCCTTTCTTTTTCATTGCTACTCAGCCTTTCTGTGTTTTAAATAAGCCTCTACAAATTCATCCAAATAACCGTCCATCACTTTATCAACATTGCCTTCCTCTAAATCAGTTCTATGGTCCTTGATTTTTTTATAGGGATGAAAGACATAGGAGCGGATCTGACTACCCCAGGCAATATCCTTATGGTCCCCTCTTAATTCATCAATTTTATCTGCCTGCTCCTGCTCCTTCAGTTCTACCAGACGAGATTTCAATATTTTCAGGGCCATATCTTTATTTTTATGCTGTGACCTCTCATTTTGACATTGAACAACCACACCGGTGGGCAAATGGGTAATTCTCACTGCTGAATCAGTCTTATTAACATGTTGACCGCCAGCTCCGCTGGCCCGATAAGTCTCCATTTTTAAATCTTTTTCGTCAATATCTATTTCAATATTATCATCTAACTCTGGTAAAACTTCCACTGAGGCAAAAGAAGTGTGACGGCGCCCGGAAGAGTCGTAGGGAGAAATTCTCACCAGCCGATGTACTCCGCGCTCTGCCTGAAGGTAACCATAGGCATAATCTCCTTTAACTAGCAAGGTGACATGCTTTATGCCAGCTTCTTCCCCGGTCATAAAATCCAGGGTTTCAGTGGTAAAACCCTGTTTTTCAAACCATCTGTCGTACATGCGCAGTAACATCTGAGCCCAGTCCTGGGATTCTGTTCCGCCAGCCCCGGGATTAATGGAGAAAATAGCATTATTGGTATCATAATCTCCGGTAAAGTGGAGGCTTAACTCCAGTTTGCTCAATATCCGGTCTAATTTGCTCAAATTCTTTTCCAGTTCCTGAGAAGAGTCAGATTCTCCCTCTTCAAGCAGCTCTAGATAAACCTGGGTATTTTCCAGCATCTCCTCAATATCAGCTATTAATTGCAGTCTATTTTTAATATTATTTAACTCTTTAGCTCTAGCTTGAGCTGTGGAATTGTTATCCCAAAAACCCGGTTTGCTCATTTCCGCTTCCAGTTCTTCCTTTTTTGCTATCAATTTATCCCGGTCAAAGTAAATCCCTCAAATCCTGATATTTATTATTTAAAGTCTGGTATCTTTCAGTAAAATCCATGTTTTACCTCCCACAACATCTTTTATATTTCTCACCACTGCCACAGGGGCAGGGGTCATTGCGTCCTGGTTCATCAGGTTTAACTATTGGTTGTTGTTTTTGTTGTTTCCTGTTAGCTCCTTTAGCTGCTGCCTGCATTTTTTCTCGCTGTTTTCTATTCTGTTCAGCCACTATATCAGGTTGACGGAAATCAAGTTGACTTCTTTTATCGGCCAGACTCTGGGTTTTATCGGGAGATTTAATTTCAATTTTAAGCAGCGAACTGACAATATCCTCTCTGATAGAACCCGTCATCTCGTTAAAGAGATCGTAGGACTCAAATTTGTATTCAGTCAGAGGGTCTTTTTGACCATAGGCACGCAGTCCTATTCCCTGACGAAGTTGATCCATATTGTCTAAATGAGACATCCATTTGCGGTCAATAATTCTTAAAGCTAACTGCCTGGCAATATGGGTGAACTTCTCTTCTCCTAAAGCCTCCTGTTTCTGCTGGAGATTTTCTTTAGCCTGATACATCAAACTCTCTTTAATCTCTTCCCGGGGAAGGTCCATCAGTTTCTCCAGCTCTTCTCCCGTCAACTCTTCTCCAGCTATCTCTAGCTGCAGATTAAAACCTCTTAAATGGTTTTGAAAGCTCTCTAAATCCCATTCACTGGGGTGAATATCTTCAGAGAGATATTTTTCCATAATATCGGCAAAGGTTTTATCCAGCATACTTGCAATCTTTTCTGTAACCTTCTCAGTCTGCAGTAACTCCTGACGCTGTTCATAAATAACCTGGCGCTGTTTATTTAATACATCGTCATATTCCAGGATAGATTTTCTGATATCAAAGTTACGAGCTTCAACTTTGCGCTGGGCTTTTTCTATAGCTGAAGTTATCATTTTATGCTCAATTGGCTCATCTTCTCTTAAGCCCAGTTTGTTTAAAATACCACCGATATTGTCAGAGCCAAATAGCCTCATCAAATCATCTTCAAGGGAAACATAAAATTGGGAGGAACCAGGGTCTCCCTGCCGGCCAGAACGGCCCCTTAACTGGTTATCAATCCTTCTGCTTTCATGCCGTTCTGTTCCTAAAACATGGAGGCCACCTAATTCAACAACCCCTTCTCCTAATTTAATATCTGTACCTCTACCAGCCATGTTGGTGGCAATAGTAATTGATTTTTTCTGACCAGCGTCTTTGATTATTTCCGCTTCCTTCTCATGATTTTTGGCATTTAAAACATTATGGGGGATACCCCTTCTCTTTAAACGCCGGCTCAATTCTTCAGATTTATCTATATCCACTGTACCCACTAAAACTGGCTGGCCCTTTTCATACCGGGCAGCTATATCATCAATTACAGCCTGAAATTTATATTCTTCAGTTTGATAAACTAAATCTGGCATATCATCTCTAATCATTGGCTCATTGGTGGGAACTACAACTACATCCATATCATAGATCTCTATAAATTCATCCTCTTCAGTTTTAGCAGTACCAGTCATACCTGCTAATTTATCATACATGCGAAAATAATTCTGTAATGTAATGCTGGCAAAGGTCTGGGTCTCCTTTTTAACTTCTACACCTTCCTTGGCTTCAATCGCCTGATGCAAACCTTCACTGAACCTTCTGCCTTCCATAACTCTTCCTGTAAATTCATCAACAATTTTTACTTCTCCATTTTTAACTATATAATCTCGGTCTTTTTTCATCAAAGTATGGGCCTTTAAGGCCTGGTTCAGGCGATGGTTGAGCTCAAAGTTCTTATTATCATATAAGTTTTCAATATTAAGAAGCTCCTCAGCTTTCTCTACCCCCTCTTCTGTAAGATTGACAATCTTACTCTTTTCATCGATTTCATAGTGGCGCTCAGCCTGAAGGCGAGGAACTACCCTATTGAATTTGCGGTAATCTTTACTGGTATCCTGAGCTGGGCCAGAAATAATAAGAGGAGTACGGGCTTCATCGATAAGGATACTATCGACCTCATCCAGGATAGCAAAATCATGACCGCGCTGAACCATATCTTCTTCTTTATAGGACATGTTATCCCGTAAATAATCAAAACCAAACTCATTATTGGTCCCATAGGTAACATCACATTTATAAGCTTCTCTTCTCTCTTCGCGAGGCATACCATTGAGAATGACTCCTACGGAAAGGCCTAAAAATCGATATATCTGACCCATCCATTCGCTATCTCTTTCAGCTAAATAATCATTTACTGTAACCACATGGACACCTTTGCCGGCAATGGCATTTAAATAGACCGGCAGGGTAGCTGCCAGAGTTTTACCTTCTCCAGTCTTCATCTCCGCCGTTCTTCCCTGATGTAAGACAATACCTCCTAACAACTGAACATCAAAATGGCGAAAACCTTCCTCAGTGGACCGCTGCGAGGCCTCTCTAACCACGGCAAAGGCCTCAGGAAGGAGCTCATCAAGAGTTTCCCCCTGGCGATAACGTTCTTTAAATTCTGGAGTTTTAGCCTTCAATTCCCCATTGCTTAATTCCTTCATCTCCGGTTCTAATTCATTTATCTCCTCAACTATAGGTTGTAACTTTTCCAGTTCTTTTTCGTTGGGATCTTTAAAAAAGTTTTTTAAAAAACCAAGCATTTTCTTATAAACCACCCTAAATTGATAATATTATTAAACAGATGGAGCTAATTTTGTCAAAGAAAAAATCAGGGCTCTATACCCTGACCAACAATAGTTGCTCTTTATAATTATATCACTAATCCACTATAAACTCAAAAAAACCAGCCGCCCCTGAAAAGGGCCGGCCGGTTTATTATTTCTCAAGAAACTTTATATCTAAAGACAGATTAGCAGATCAGGTCGTTGGTTCAATCAGACCATAATTATCATCTTTTCGTTTATATACCACATTTACTTCATTGGTCTCAGCATTGGAAAAAACAAAGAAGTCATGGTCTAAAAGATCCATCTGCATAACCGCCTCTTTTACATTCATAGGTTTAACGGGGAAGCGTTTGGTCTTAACTATTTTGGGCTCAAATTCTCCTGCTTCTTCTTCCTCTTCGCTGCCAGGAGTTATTCTCCCTACATCATTTTTCAGCTCTTCTGTTCGCTTTTGTTTATAAGCTTCTTTATGCTCTTTTTTTCTTTCCCGTAATCTGCGGTTGATTTTTGTTTTATATTTGTGCACCTGTCTTTCTAGTTTTTCCATTACTCCATCGATAGAGGCATACATATCACCGGTCTCTTCTTCTCCTCGTAAAATCAAACCACCAACGAAAGCGGTAACCTCCACGATATGTCTTTCTTTTTCTACCTCAAGGGAGACCTGGGCTTCCATTGGTTCAGCTTCTGTAAAATATTTTTCTAACCGGGATACCTTTTCCTTTACATAATCTTTTAGGGCAGGAGTCACATCAACATTCTTTCCATAGGTCATAATTTTCATCAAAAACTCACTCCTTTCCAATTGCAATAACTGATTGATAATCACAGTAGCTGGATATATATAATAATTCTAGATTTATAACTTAATTCCTGCTAATTAAAAGGCTTAAATCTTTATTAAGCAACTAATCTTTAATAAAATTTAAAGCCGGCCATCAGAAAATGGCCGGCGGTTGCTCAATTTAAAGTTTATATAAACTTTATAATTTCACAACATTTGCAGCTTGAGGACCGCGATCTCCTTCGACAATTTCAAATTCTACTTCTTCGCCATCTTCTAAACTCTTAAAGCCTTCTTCTTCAATAGCCGAAAAGTGTACAAAGACATCATCACCATCCTCGCGCTCAATAAATCCATAACCTTTTTTTGCATCAAACCATTTTACCTTACCAGTGTAAATCATTTAATAAATTCCCCCTAAAATAATGTTACTATGGAGCGCTATGCTACCTGTTTTCTGCGCCCATATCGTAAATAAATATATCACAGTTTCCTAACCTTGTCAAACTCTTTCTGCTGCTGTAGCAGTGAGAGCTGAAACCTGTTTAGCGCCGGCAGCAAGGAGCTTTTCGCCAACTTCATTGAGAGTACTACCGGTGGTTACAACATCATCAATCAACAATATTTTCCTGTTTTTAACAATATTTTTGGCCCGGGTTTCTATCTGAAAGGCCCCCTGCAGAACCTCTTTCCGCTGGGTTTTACCTAAAGCATATAAACTTGGAGTATTTCTAATCCTTTTAACCAGATCTTTAACCTCCATTTTTTCCTGCTCTGCTATTATATCAGCCAGCAGAAGGGCCTGATTATAACCTCTTTTATTTCTTCTCTCCTGAGAAAGAGGCACCGGTACCAGCAAATAGTCAGCAGAGTGATTAGAAAAAGAATATTTCCAATAATCAGCCATCAGTTGAGCTAGGGGCAGAGCCATCCCGGTATTTTGTTGATATTTCAGGGCAATAATCATATCCCGGGCCAGTCCCTGATAAAGTAAAGGGGCCCGTATTCTTTCCAGGATAAAGTTGCCTTTGCTGCAGAGCTGACAGGTTAGGGCTTGATTGGTAATAGCCAATTGACAGCCACAATGCAGGCAGAATCTAGTGATAAAAGATAGTTTCTCCAGGCAGCTATCACATAAATTGCTGAGAGTGGAAAAGATAAATTCTCTGCTGCAGATTAAACAGCGGGGTCTGGGTGGAAACAAAAAGGATTGCAGACCCATCTTAACCAACTACACCCTTGAGATTATAGTCTTCTCTTATTTCATCTACTTTCTTGCGGGCTCTCTGGAGAGCGTTGTCCACTGATTTTAAATTAACATCCAGCTCTTCAGCTATTTCCTGATAACTTTTATTAGCCAGATAATTAAGAAAAACCTCATGCTCCAACTCGGTCAAATTCTTCTCAATCTCCTCCATAATTACAGCTAATATTTCTTTATAGATAAAGAGGGTTTCTAAATTGTTATTATCATCAGATATTATATCGTTATAGGTTCGCTTATTTTCCCCTTTATCAATTGATTTATCTAAAGAGGTTGAATTATTTAAGGGCATATGTTTTTGACGATTGGCTTTCTTGATAGCAGAAACCAGCTGGCGGTGAATGCATAGTTGCGCAAAGCCACGGAAAGAGGCCTCTTTATCTTCCCTGTAGTCCCTGATGGCTTTAAAAAGCCCCACTCTACCCTCCTGAACGACATCTTCTCTATCCAGTCCTTTGATAAAAAAGTAACGGGCTTTGGCATATACGATATCCATATTGCAATTAATCAGCTCTTCAATTGCTTTAACATTTCCCCGTTGAGCTTTTTTAATTAAGTCCTCCTGTTCCTCTCTGCTTTTTTTTCTCATTGGATCACCTCATCTTCCTGATTGCGAGATGAAATAATCTTCTTAATGATTTTAGTAGTGGATTGGTTCTCATCAATATTAATAAACTCAAGCTTAGCCCCTACCTGACTGACAATTTCACTTTCAGGTAAAGTGTCTCTGGTGTAATCTCCACCTTTAACATAAATATCAGGGCGAATATTATCGATAACTTTTTCACAGGTTACTGCAGAAAAAGATGTTACCAGATCGACGGCCTCTAGAGCAGCCAGGACCTCCAGCCTTTCCTTTAGTGGTATAATAGGTCTCCCCTCGCCCTTTAATTTTCTTACTGAGTTATCGCTATTAACAGCCACAAGTAAAACATCCCCTAATTTTTTAGCGGCCTTAAGATATTGCACATGACCGATATGTAAAAGATCAAAGCAACCATTAGTTAATATAAGTGTTTTATCTTTGAGTTCTGGTAATTTAAGTTTCTTTATTTCCGGCAAGGAATAAATTTTACTTTTCATTGGCCATCACCTGGACCAGTTCTTCTGGTTTAACAGTGGCTACACCTGGCTTGCTCACTACAATACCGGCGGCCTTATTAGCCAGTTCAACAGCGGTAATTATATCAAAACCTGCTCCTAAGGCCAGAGCCAGTGTTGCTACCACTGTATCTCCTGCTCCAGTTACATCATATACTTCCACTTTATTTTCCACCGGTATATGTTGATAATTCCCTTCTTTAAAGAAGAGGGTCATTCCTTCACTGCCCTGTGTTATTAATAAATATTGACTTTGTAAATCTTTTAATAAACTCTTTCCCGCCCTTATCACTTCCTGCTGGTCACTAATTTCTGCTCCCCGGAGTCGGGCCGTTTCTTCTAAATTCGGGGTGGCTATGGTAGCTCCGACAAAGTCAAGCAACTGATAGCGACTATCGACTAAAACTGGAACCTCCTCTTCCTGAGCCAGGGATATTATTTTTTGATTAAAAGACTTATTAAAGAGTCCCAGGCCATAGTCCGATAGGATAATAGCTTCTATAGAACTTATTTTAGCAGTTAAGGAGGATAGCAGTCTCTCTCTTTCCCGGGAAGATACCTCAAGTCCCATAGTATTATCTATTCTTACCACCTGTTGACTGACCACCTGTTCTCCTCCAGCCACCACCCTGGTTTTAACTGCTGAATGCATCCTGTTATTAACCAGGATATCAGAGCATAAAATCTCTCTAGCTGATAAATTTTTCTTCAATCTGCCCCAGTAGTTATCACCACCTACTAGACCTAATAGCTCAGCTTTACCTCCTAAAGAAGCAATGTTGGCAGCGGCATTGGCTGCACCGCCAGGGCTAACCTCGCGGTCAGTCTCCTCCATAATGATGACCGGTGCCTCCCGCGATACCCTGGCAGGACGGCCAAAGATAAATTCATCGACTATAATATCACCTATTACCAGAATATTTTTGTCGAGCAATTTAGTGAGCAGTGAATTTTCCAAAATAAAAGCCTCCTACCAATAAAAAGACTAAAACTCAACCCTTATGCCTAAAGAAAAATTAATATTATCTCGATTCCAATAGCTATTACCGGCTGTGATGGTAAAGCCACTGTTGGCGACTAAGGGAATTCCCAGGCCCGCCTGGTAAACCCAATTGTTATCATCGACTGTCAGGTAATAATCCAGGGAATAGAGCAAAAAGTTTCTCTGGCCCAGATCAATTTCTCCCCCCACTCCTAAAGCAGGTGCCAGCTCACGCTGATTAAAGTCAGTGGCTGCAGAGAGCCTGACCTGGGAAGTTAAGTTTTCCTGCTGAAGAAAATTTAAGAGCCAGGTGCCTTTAAGATCAAAATTTTCGCCATCATAGTAAAAAAGACCCTCAGTTTCGTTAATAGCATCAAAGGATACATTTAATTTAAGCTGAAGGGCTTCTATATCAGAAGTGGAGCCGGTAATCAAATAATCAGCTCTTTCCAGCCTGGGGGTCCAGGCCTGTAAAGGTGCAGTCAGAAGAAAAACTCCAAATAACACCAGAATTACAACAGTTAATTTTTTGTTCATGGATAATTCAACTCCTAAAATTCACTTTTTATTAAGAGAGAATTAGAAATATTTCGCTCTCCGCTGGGTACATTTATATTAAACCCTCTAACTAAGAGCCGAGCAGTATCTCCTCCATCTAAATTCATGGCCTGGACAACATTAAAATCAATCATCAATTCAGCCAATTGCTCCAATTCCATGCCTATGCTTCGCTCTGGTTGCCGGCCATCAACGGTAACCAGCAGCAACTTATCATCAGCGGTGAGACCTAAAGCAGAGCGAGGTGCCCTGCCCTCAACTATATCCGGTTGAAATTGTTCTTCAGCAGCAGTTATATCTACTTCTCCTTCACTGACGAGGTTAGGACCGGCAGCCAGGGCATGTTTAACCTCACCGTTAAAGTCTGGCTCAGGGGTAAAACGCTCCACTAGTTGTAAATTATCACCAACCCGAATATTTGCCAGTTCAGCTGCTTTATTCCCTCTCAGCTGAATTAAGACACCCTCTTCAGGAACAGCAGTGGCTTCGTTATCGCCGCGCTTGATTCCTCGAACTATCTCCTGCTGATCTAAGTAAAGCTCAATACCATCGGGGCTTAAGGGGGGTGCTTTATCTCCCTGATGGCTATTAATAAGCACTGCTTCATTTTCCTCCGGGGCTCTATTGGCACCCTGGATGCTAACTTCCCCTCCTGCTGGAGGTTTTAATTTGGCCTCCCAATCATAGCGACCAATGGTAAATTCTCCTTCATCGCTAATTAGCAGAGTGGTCCTCTTCAGATCTCTAACCTTTTCTGTTGCTAGCTTTCCATCTATCATTAGTAAACCCAGGGGGCGACCGGTGCCAGCAAAAAAACCACCATTAATGCCTCCTAAGGCCTGGTTTCTTACCCCCATCTCTCGCAGATCTTCTCTTCCATTTACGGTATCTCCAGCTAAAACAGGAAAGACCGAATAATGTCTATTATTTAGATCAAGCTCTAATAAATTAATCACTCGAGAACCCCACCAGGTCTGTTGTCTTATTTCACGGTAGTTTAAACCCCGCTGCACTCTAGCATCGACAACTTTTCTGGAGCTAACTCTTTCTTTCATATCTACAATATCTATCTCTGAAAAATTTTTCTCTAGAATCTGTTGATAATTTTCTTCCTGCAGGCCTGCCAGGCTGATATCGTTGATATCTATTATACCATATTCTTCTTTGGAAATCACAGGATTATCAGAAATATTTTCCGAGTCATAGACAAGGGGATATATCTTATTTTCCTTAACTAAAAAGTTCGATTCCGTAGCAGCTACCGCCTCCTGAACTGGAGAACTAACATCACTTAAAGGAAAATTATCTCCAGCTAGATAATCAGACTCTCCATAAAGGGTTTCAGCAGTAATCCTGCTTCTTGATATAACCGCTAAAGCCTTTAAAGCAGATGATGATAAAGGCTGCGAGGATTGTGATTGTAGCTCACTTAATTCCCTCTCTACCAGACTCTCCAGCGGTTTTTCCTGGAAGCCCGTTAATCCGTTATTATCGGGAGAAATCTTCATCTCTCCTCTAAATCTATAACCCTCTAAAGTGAACTCTCCCTGCAACTTAAGGGAGCCAGCAGCTAATACTTTATCCTGCTGCTGCCATAATTCCAGCTGCCCACCCTGATTATAATCAGTAACCCAGCCTTCATATCCAGCTTCACTAAGTTCCCCGGCCAGCTCTTCAGCCTGATCTCTTTCCGTAAACTCACCAACTAACAGGCGATAGTAATCCTGAGAATCTACAATCTGCAGGTCGGCAAAACCGGCAGAGGACAATTTGTTTTTCAACTCACTGGCATTTTCCCGAGTAGAAGTGGCCAGTATCTGCACGGTATAAAAACTATCAGAGGCTTCTGCTTCTTCATTATGTAGTATCCTAAAATCATCAGTTGAGACTGTTAAGGAGTCAGTTTCAGTGTTATCAGGAAGTATTTTAAGCTCACTGTCAGCTGTTAATTCTAGCTCAGAGGATTCAGGGAAAAATTTGAGAGGCACAATCCGTTCTTCAGCAATAAATTCTGACATTTGAGCTGGAAATTCAGCCTGGTCTATAGCAGTAATATTCCCAGATAAAAGCAAAAAGGCTAGTAAGGTGATAATTACTCTGCTAAAAATTTCTTTTAAGATAGCTTTCATAAAAATCACCTTTCTAGCCTTGGTTTGCCATATATTTTGTTTCCTCTTGCTTAATATGATTAATTCAAATCATTTTCTTCCATTCTTTCTGCTCTGATAGTATCTTCCGGACGAGGTTCAGCCTCTTCGCCGCTTAACTGGCGATAGATAATTTCATTTAAGCCTTTAAAGGACTCCTGACTGGCACCCATTTCACTAATTTCCTGGTCAAGCATACCGGTGAAGACATCCTCGGCAAAACCTCCATCCAGGAGATCACTTTCCATGGTGGCATCACGCATGGATTCAAACATCTGCTGGAGGAAAATAGCCACAAAACCATCGATGGCTTCCTTAAGGTTTTCGCTATCCTCAACACCCTGCTGATCTACCTGGAGACTTTCCTGGACTGTCTCTAAAGAATCCATATCAGTTTGGTACTGACCGGGCTGAATCTCAGCAGAGAAATCAAAACCATCTATACCTAACATTATATCACACTCCTAGCGCACTTCCAATGTGCCATGCAGGGCACCAGCTGCTTTTATTTCCTGCAAAATAGATACTAAATCTCTGGGACTGGCGCCAATAGCATTTAATGTTGCTACCAGATCATGAATGTTAGCTCTTGCTTCCACTACATGGAGTTGTCCTTCTTCTTCATCCACTTCTATATCCGTCTCTGTTATTACCACAGTCTCTCCATCAGTAAAGGGTCGAGGCTGATGAACTACATCGCGAGAGACTATCTGAATTGTTAAATTACCATGAGCCACTGATACTGTGGAAACCCTGACATTATGGCCCTTAACTATTGTACCCGTTCGCTCATTGATAACAACTTTAGCTTCCATGGACGGCCGGACCTCTAATTGATTTATTTCAGCTAAAAAGTCAGCCACATTATTGGCATAATCATCTGGAACATCAACCTGCACCTGACTCTCATCGATTGTTTGGGCTATCTCCCCAATATCTTCCTCTACAAAATGAGTATTGATGGCTCCAGTTATCTCGCTGGCAGTTTCAAAATTGCTGTTTTCTAAGACCAGGGTCAACTGATCCCGATCCAATTCATAGTCAACATTCTGTTCTACAATCGCCCCATTTGGAACATAGCCAGAATTGGGGTGATTTTCTCTAACTTCCTGGCCACCTCCCCTAACATTATAACCGCCGATAGATAAGGGGCCCTGAGCTACTCCATAAATTTGATTATCGGGTCCCTGGAGAGGAGTCATTATTAAAGTACCCCCCTGCAAACTGCGGGCATCTCCCATTGAACTCACCATGGCATCAAGGGTATCGCCAGGGCGAGCATTATGTGGCAGGTTAGCTGTCACCATTACCGCTGCCACATTGCGGCTGGAAAGATCGCCAGTTTCAACCTCTACCCCGAAATTGTCCAGCATATTGGCTATGCTCTGCACCGTATTTTCACTGCGGCGGGAATCACCGGAACCGGCTAAGCCAACTACAATTCCATAACCCACTAATTGGTTATCGCGGGCATCATCGAGGCGAGTTATATTTCCTATTTCTACTAAGGGATCATGTTCAATAGCCTCTGGATCAATTTCTGCCATCTCATCTGCCTCTTGAGCATCAAACTCTTCCTCAGGATCTAAGGGTTCTGCTTCTACTTCGTCAAAATCATCAATATCAACATCCTCTAGTGCTTCTTCAAAGTCTTCCTGAGCTTCAGCAAAATCCATATCCTCTTCCATTTCAGCCATTTCTTCTTCATCTACTATTATTTCATCATCCTGAGCTAAGACTGGCTGGGCAATAGTCAGAGTTAAAGCTAAAATAAGCAGTAGCAACAAAGTCAATCTTTTATTTTTACCAAAATCTCTCATGATAACACCACCTAAAAGATAAAGTTGAATACTCGGGTCAAAATACCCCGGTCCTGCTTATCTCCAACTATTCCTTCACCTTCATACTCAATTTGCGGATTGGCTATCAGACGGGAATCAATGGTGTTATCTGCTCTAATATCCTCTGGCCTTACGGTACCAGAGAGGACTATTTTTTGAGTTTCATCATTGATCTTAATGTCTTTTTCTCCAGCGATTAAAAAGTTGCCGTTATCTGTGACATCCTCAATGGTCACAGTTATATCAGCCTCTAATGTTCCACTTCTTTCCGTGGTACCATCAGCGGTATCTGAACCGGAATAGCCAAAACTAAAGGGATTGATAAAGCTAAGCAGTCCTGTGCCCTGTTCAACACTGACATCACCATCTTTGCTGGCTGAACTACCAGCACTTTGGACTGCGCTGGCATCTTCTTCAATATTTACCGTTACCAGATCACCGACTTCAAGTTCCTGTCTGTCTTTATACATGCTATCGCTGGTATCCTCCCAGAGTGAAGTAGCTGCTACACTGAAAGAAAAGGAAACCAGCACCACCAGGGTCAGCAATAAAATTAATTTATGATTAAATTCTTTAGCTAACAACTTAATACACCTCCGCTTCCTGTTATACTTGCTGCTAATATTCAACGGCAAAGGAAGGATTTATAGTGCCCGGGCCAGATCCGGACTGATGATCTCTGCCCTAAAATAATTGCCGCTGTCGGGGTTTTCTAGTTCAATAACCTCCCCGATTGTACCTCTTTCTCTGGCAATCGCCAGAATATTTATCTCAACTCCTCCGGAGGAAGCCTGGACGGTGATCTCATCACCTCTGGTAACCACATCAGGAAGTTCCAGCATATCCCGCTGCAGAACTGTTCCCTCTGAGTAACTGCGTCGGCTTTCCCCATGGAGGACTAAATCTTTTTCCAGGTTTAATATTAAATCTTCTGGATAAATCTCCACTTTTTTCTTTTCTTGCTCTAAAATATCTTCAGTAATTTCCTCTCCCCGCTCAACATCTGTAGTCAGAACATATACAGGGAGTTCATAGGTTAAGACTGCCGATAAGTTTAAACGCCGCCAGGTCTCGCCTTCCACTTCTAACTCCACAGGCCAGGAAGAGCGCCCCACTTTTTCAGGGTCTAAATCCAGGGGCGATAATGAAAATTCTCCAGCTGGCATTTTAAGCTTTTCAGCTTCAGAAGTTAAATCTAAATGCAAATTATAATCTATATCTTCTAACGCCGTATCAGTGTTAGCTTCATCTTCCAGCACTTCAATCAGCTGAGCTACAATTTCATCCTCTGCTATCTCCTGGCTGCCAGTAATAACCTCCACTGTCTCCGCCCCGCTCAAGTTAAAATCAGAACGGGATAGAGCACTGTTGCGGACATAAAGATCTACTATCTGAGCAGTTAGTTCTTTTGAATTACCGGGCCTGGGAGCAGATCCCAGCTCTATTTCCGCTAAGTTTTCTTCTGAGAATTCTCCAGGATTAATATTGGCAATATCACCTAAAGTGATTACAGCCGAAGAAATTTCAGCTTCTGAATATAATTCTATCTGTGCTGGCCCAGCTAAGACAATATTTCCACCCCTTACCAATAGGAAAAGGGCAATTGTCAGTAAAAACAGCACTATTTTTTTAACCGGGGAACTCTGCACTGCAATCAACCCCTATTGTTAGCGCCGCAACTGATTGGCGGTATTGAGCATATCATCTGAAGCTTGAATGGAACGGGAATTCGCTTCATAAGCCCGCTGAGCGGAAATCATATCTACCATTTCTTCCACTACTTCTACATTGGACATTTCTAAATAACCCTGGGCTATTGTTCCAAAGCCCTCTTCTCCTGGAGTCCCAATCATTGGAACTCCTGAAGCTGCTGTTTCGGAATAAAGATTTCTTCCTATACTATTCAGGCCGGCTGGATTGCTAAATTTAACTAAATCTATCTGACCTACAGTCTCTGGTTCTTCCTGACCTGGCATTTCCACACTGACAGTTCCATCACTGGTGATAGAAATGTCAGTGGCATCCTCAGGAATATCAATAGCCGGTTCTACGGGAAAACCATCAGCAGTAACTAGTTGACCAGCGCTATCCTGTTTTAAAGAACCATCTCTGGTATAAGCGGTACTATCGTCAGGCAAACGAACTTCAATAAAGCCATCACCTTCAATTACAACATCCAGAGGATTACCAGTTTCCTGCATGCTACCAGGGGTAAATAATTTCTGAGTCGCACCAATCCTGGTACCTGAACCAATCTCAGTTCCAACTGGGACTTCCGCCCCCTGAGCATTGGGTGTACCAGGTTGGCGAGTCTGCTCATACATTAAATCTTGAAAATTGGTCCGGGATTTTTTAAAACCTGTAGTATTAACATTGGACAGGTTATTGGAAATAGTATCTATGTTGGTCTGCTGTGCCTCCATTCCAGTGGAAGCAGTGTAAAGAGCTCTAATCATAAGTTATCACCATCCAGTATGCAAATTTAATTATAACATTAGCAAAAATATTTAGCTAAAGCTGCTGTTCCGCAATCGGTTGGAACAGCCAGATGGCTTCCCAAAGGGGTCCAGCCATCAAAGACTATCTATCCTAGAAAATAGCATCCAGGGAGTTATCGTAAACTCCCTACATCATTAACAACTCTCTGTAAGGTTTCATCTCCAGCCTGAATAGATCTCTGGTTGGCCTCATAATGACGACTGGCTTCAATGATATTGATCATTTCATTGACTACCTCAACATTAGCTCCTTCGAGGAAACCCTGTTCAACAGAATAATCCTCGGCCTCTACAACATTACCGGCCTCAGCCTCCCAGAGCCCATCGCCAATTTTTTCTGCTGCCTCTTCATCAGCAAAGGTCACCATCTCCAGAGCATCAACCTCCAGAAGATTATCATCATCTCTGACATAGACAACTCCATCAGTATCCACTTCTATATCTTCACCAGGTAAACCTTGAATCGGTCCTTCTTCTCCCTGTACTGGATAACCCTCCTGAGTAACCAGCTGACCGGTGTCATCAAAAACAAAGTTGCCATTACGAGTGTATCTTTCCCCGGCCGGGGTATCGACGACAAAAAAGGCTTCTCCATCAATGGCCATATCCAGGGGGTTTTCAGTGTTAATCATATTTCCCTGGGAAAAATCAGTATAATTATCATCAATTCCCACACCATTATGCAGGCTGCCTATCTCCGTCGGTCTACTTCCACCTTCAATGCGATGCAATAACATCTCGGGAAAAGATTCCTTGACAGTCATATCCTTTTTAAAACCAGTGCTTTCAGCATTGGCCAGATTATTGGATAAAGTGTCCATTTTAACCTGATTGCTAGCCATACTGGAAGCCGAAGCATATAAACCTCTTATCATTTCATCACCTCCTTGGTTACAGATTTAATCAATAGTTATCTCATCCAGTAAAGTTGGCAAATCAACATCGGCGGGAAATTCATAGGTTCCTGCCCGCATAACTGTCTCCAGCTCAAACATCACCATCAACCTAACCATTTCATCATAATCAACTAAGCCTTCATCAGCTAAAATCTCCGCCACTCGTAAACTGTGTACATTACTTGGTATTTCCACTTCAATTTGCTCTACTATTTCTTGATCCGAAGAAATTGGGTTATAATTAAAGGAGAATTTTTCCTTATAGTTATCAGCAATTTTGGCCGGATATCTACCTTTAGAGCTGATGATCTCTTCTCTAGTTAAGTCCACTTCTTCCTCATGCTCTGTTTCCTCAGTTTCTTCATCCAAGCCCGCTGTTTCATCATCTTCCTCTACTGCTCCATTTTCTGCTCCATCATTAAATAAAGCTAATATAAAGTCTGTTGTCTGACCTGGCTCTTCCTCCTGTACCAGAAGAAAACCACCTCCCAGCAATAATAGTAATCCCAGCACTAAAACTATATTTATCATTTTGCTCCAATTAAAACCGTTACCCGGCATTATCATCCGCCCCGTTTCCATGCATCTTAATAATTAATTCTGTTTCTCTGATCCCTATATCCAGGGAGCCAGCAATATCTTCCAGGGAAGAATTATTTTCATACATTTTAATAGCATCATGATATTTATCAGGCAGATTCCCCTCATTTTGTAACTCCTGGTTAAAAGTTTGATTAAATCCTCCCAGATCCTCTATGCTTTTTTGATTTAAATTTTTAATCTTTTCTTTCAGGACTTTCTCCTTGGCATTTATCTCCTGCAAAAGTTCATCGATGTCAGAATTAATTCTAGCTAACTTCTTCTGATTATTTAGTAGAGCTTCTGTCTCCTGAGGAGAAACACCTCCACTTACCTGTCTGCTCTGGTTGTTATTAGCATTATCAGTGGTATTGGTATTGTTGGTAACATTGGTATTATTGGTAGTATTGTTGCTATTATAGGCTTGCAGAATTCTTTTGCGGGCTAAACTGTTTTTTTTCTTTCTATTATTTTTTTGCTTTCTCCTGTTTTCCCTTTTGGCAATAATGGCTTCTTTTGCTGCTAGAAAAGACTCGACGTCAAAATCCTCTGCAGAATTTATCTGCTTTTCATTATTTTTATCCCGGGACAGAGTAAACTTCAGGGTTATGCCCACTGCCAAAAGTATCAAACCTGCTATTAACATAAACCAAGCAATATTCATAATAATATCCTCCCGGTTTAAACTCTTAAACCATTATCAAATCTATTTTTTAGCTATAATTTTTAGCTTAGATATTATATCTTAATATCAAAGTTTTTTCCTCTGGTGTTAGCAGCCTTTATAGCTGGTGACTCCTGCTCTTCCTCTGAATTTTCCTTTTCCTGAGCATTCTCGCTTTCCTCTTTATCGAAGGCATTCTGGCCTTCTTCATCAGCTATTTCTTTTTTCTCTACATCTTCCTGCTCCTTTACTCTTTTTTGATCTCTACCCTGCTCAATTTCCTGTTGTTGCTTAATTATTCCCTGTTCCTGAGCAGTTTCCAGGCTGCGCTGTTGTTCCATTTCACTAACCTGCAAGGAAGATTGTAAATGAGTATGGGGGTTAATTGGATTAGGCATAATCCCACCTCCTAAAGTGGTGCCTGAACAACTTCACCGGCTTCTTCTACAAAGGCTGTTGTCCTTAATTCATCATGGACAATAAATTTCGAACTGCCAATGCTAATATTTACCCCTGGATATACTCTGTCTTTAACTTTGATTTTGCCTTCCCGAGAACGGCTGGATTTTTCTTTTAATTCTTCTAAAAGTGCTTCTTTTTCCTCTATCTCTTCATTCATGTTTTTAGCTGTTTTCTGCAGACGATAATACATTAGCTCTTTTGACTCCGGCAATTTACCCTTTTGCTCCTTCAATTTTTTAAGTAACTCCAGAGCTTTTTCAGCTTTAGTTTTGTTTTGCTGGCATTTCTGGAGCTCCTCTTTTAAATTTGCAATTTTTTCCTTGGTCTCCGGGTCAATGCCTACCTCCACCAAAGTGGTTGTGGCCAGGGTAGAGCCAATAACCTTTGCTTCAATAATTTTGGTTGCTCGACATTTGCCTCCCACTATTAGACCCTTTCCCTTGCCCAGGAAAATGCTATTACCTGCTTCAATTTTGCTGTGCATAATAGCATCATCCACATAGACATCACTTCTGCCAACTACATTACCATTCTCCACAAATTTGATTTTGATATCTCCCTTAGCTTCTACCTGCCCCTTATCCTTACCGATAAAACCCTTATGGATTATAACTTCTCCTCCAGCTTTAACGTGAGCACCACTAACTTTTCCTTTAATTTCGATATTTCCTTCAGCTACAACCTCAAATCCTTCCTGAACATCACCTTTAACCAGGACATTGCCTACAAAATCAATATTACCGGTGGAAAAATCTACATCTCCCTGCACCTCATGAATTGGCAGGACACTGACTTTTTTTCTTTCCTTTACGACCTGCCCCTCTATTTTGGCCACTAATTTATCCTCATCAACTTCGGTATTTTTCCCTCGAGGAAGTTCTACTTTTTTCGGCTTCGGGGGACTAATCTCCTCTCCAGTAACTTTTTTGCCTGGAGTTCCTGGCTCTGGTTCTTTTTTAGTAACCAAAACTTCCCCTTTTTTCACATTGTTAATTAAATCTAAATTTCGAAAATCAATGGTGCCATCTTCTCGCTCTATCCCAACTTTATCCTTATCAAATTCAAAATGATAAATCAACTCTCCATCATGACCAGGCTCAGGTTGCTTACCTTCAGCTATTAAAAATTCTGAAACCTCTTCTTCACAGTCGAGCAGATCATGGTATTTATCTTTCTTAATTCCATAAACAATTCCCTTTTCCTGCAAAAACTGCTCTATTTTATTCTCAGTTAGCTCTTCGCCCCCTAGAGCCGGCTGGTAGCTCAGGTAAGCCTCTAAACCATCTTTCTTTAGAGATAAATCAAGACTATAGTCCCGGTCTAATTCCGGTTTGCGAGGGGCAATATTCACCCATTCTTCTGAAGGATCTTCAAGTTCCTCCTGGATTGCCGGCCAATCAACCTCCTCAATTTCTAATTCCTTTAAGGACTCTTTAATTTCATTATAGTTTATAGCTCTGCCTTTTTCCGAAGGGGGAGTTATTTTAAGCTTAACCCCATCTTCGGCAAAGTTAATCTCAAAATCACCATCAAGTTCTAAATCGCCCTCTATAGCTGCAAGTTCCTCCTCCAGTTCAGCAGTCTCATCAATTTCCAGAGTGACCTCGTAGATATTATCTTTATCTATTATTCCTAAAAAACCAGAGCGTTCTTCCTTGAGCTTGACATTTATCCTGGAATCATCAAGCATTTGTCTGCCCTCTTTTTGCCAGTGTTTTCTGGCTTTTTTGATAGCTGTTTTGTCATCTTTTGCTTCAACTTGCAGTTTTTCCTGGCTCAAAAGAAATCCCTCCTAAAGCAATTCTGCTTTATCTCTACTTAAAAATCCCCTCAATCTCTGCAGCCCCTTTTTGTGAATTTGAGAGACTCTAGCTGCAGACACCTCCAGTATTTCAGCTATTTCCTGCTGGGTTAATTCTTCATAATAATAGAGAGTAATTACCAATTTTTCCTGTTTAGATAACTTTTCTAAAGCTGAAATTAAAAGCTGTTTTTGTTGTTTTTGTTCATAGTCACTAAGAGGGCTGGCTTCATCATTTGCTATAAAATCAAGCAGTCTGGCCTCCTCAGTTTTAGCATCCAGAGAGAGCCATTCAGCAGCCGATAGATACTGCATAACCTCATCCAGTTCTTCCTCTTCTAAATCACATTCAGCAGCTAATTCCTCTCGACTGGGTTTTCTCTTCTCTCTACTGCGGAATCTTTCTCTAGCTGCCAGAATTTCTTTGCCCTTGCTGCGAAGAGAATGGGGAAGCCAGTCTAAGTCTCGCAAATGGTCTATCATGGCTCCTCTTATTCTCTTGCTGGCAAAAGTTTTAAAATTAATTTCTCTATCCAGATCAAATCTTTCTAAGGCTTCAATCAGGCCAATAATTCCATAGCTCTCCAGATCTCTTTCTGGTATAAAGTCTGGTAGCAGGACCGATAGTCTGCTGGCCTGGTATTTTACCAGCGGAAGATATTCCAGTATCAGCCTTTCCCTAGAGCTTTCATCATTTTCATTTATATAATTATCCCAGAGCTTATATTTATTAATTTGGTTTGCCTTAGAATTTTCCTGCAAAACTTTCACCCCATTGCTAATCAGTCATTCTCCTCAGTTTCCAAAATGGGCGGATCCAGGGGAGTGAAATCATCCTGAGAATTCTCTCCTTGTTTTTCACCTTGTTTTGCTCCTCTACCAGCTTCATTATCAGTTTTTGACCTGTCCCTGTCAGATTGAAAATTTTCCTGGTTCTGCTGATATTTCTCGCTGGCCTTAGGCGAGCTTTGCTGCTGGTCAGAATCCTGCGAAAAAATATCTGCTAATTTTTCCATCCCCCAGGGAAGATATTGGAAAAACAACCCAACTGCCAGGCCTAGCAAGAAAAATTGGAGGCTGGTAAAAAATACCCACTGCAAGGAATAAAAAGATATTAGTCCATATAATACAGAAATTACATAAAAGATTCCGGCAACTAATAAGGCTTTGAAGAACTTTTCTGCCATGCTAGATCAAACCTTTACGGCGGAGTTTTCGCTGGTGATCAAAGAGCCAACCCATAAGAGAGTCTCTAGTTCTGGGGTTAATATCGACAAATTTCATACCACAGGCTTTGCCATCAGCAATATCATAAAAGTTTACTATTTTAGCCAGTATGGGAACGCCTTCAATTGCTTCAATATCTAATTTTACTTCCAATAATTGTTCTTTTTCCAGCTCTTCTTCTAATACCATCTTCACCCCGCCACCGCTAATGTCAATAGTCCAGCTTTCCTTATAATCATCCTCGGGTTCTAACTCCTTATCTACTGGACGGTACCAGATTTTTTTTCTTACTTCCAGGCGGAAAAATTTACGACGTTGAATCTTGACAAAATCATCCTCTGCTGGTCTGTCAACAACCAGGAGAGGGACTGATTCAGACACCCTATCCTGAATTTCAGTGCTAAATTTATAGGCGGCGGTATCGGCGGAAAAAAAGACAGCAATCTCTGTTCCTGGACTTAAGGGAACTAAAGAGCCTTTTCTGAAGGGCACCAATAATTTCAAATAATCATCCTCGATATCGGCTATCCGACTTTGATAATCTCCTTTGTAGGGTCCCCGTTTAACCTGTATTTCAATATTTAGATTTATCTCTAACTTGCTGGCAACCATAGTGACGTTTTCCTCCTCATCTAAGACAACATAGATAAAATATCAGCTAATACCTTTATTAATAGAGAGTTGGAGTAATTGGTAATAAATGTGAAGTTAGTGGAATTACTTAAAAAACCCTAAAAGACGGTAGACAAAACCCTTCATACCTCTAGAACCCTCTGGTTCTTCATCTAAAATAGTTGCCGCCGTCTTTTTGAAGGCTCTGCTGGACTTAGCTTCAGGATACATGGTGAGTAGGGGATTTTGTTTTCTCACTGCTTTTTTGACAACTATATCATAGGGAATATGGGAGACCATTTTAATATCAAGGTTCAGATAGTTTTCTATAGCCTCTTTAATTCTACTGGCAACCTCTTTTCCTTCCCTCTCACTTTCAATCTGATTTACCAGCAGATTTACCTGACAGCTAATTTCATGGCTGGATAAAATTTTAATTAGACTGTAAGCATCCATGATTGCTGTTGGTTCCGGAGTTAAAACTACTATCACTTCATCGGAAGCTCTGATAAAGTTCACAATAGTGGAGTGTACTCCGGCACCAATATCCAGGAGAATAATATCAAATTTATTTTCCAATTCTCCAGAAAGACTGATAAGTTTTTTAACAGCTTTCATCTCTAAATCTATAAAACTATCAATGCCCGAAGAACCTGGCAGCACAGAAATACCTTCAGGTCCTGTTAATAGAGCATCTTCTAGCTGGCATTCTTCTGCTAATACATGAACTAAGTGATAGCGGGCAGAAAGACCTAAGATGACATCTACATTAGCCATACCCATATCAGCATCGAGAATCAAAACTTCTTTCCCTCGCTGCTGTAATGCCAGACCGAGATTGACAGCCACACTGGTCTTACCGACTCCCCCTTTGCCGCTGGCCACAGCTATAACTCTAGTCTGCTTCCGGGCTGGTTCAGTCTCTTTAGTATTACTATCCGACGAATTAAACATTTGCCGCAATCTGCTTGCTTGATCAGCCATCGTTATCACCCAGCATAAAGGGGATTAGTTTTTCAGGATGAGCAACATCCAGATCATCAGGGACATCCTGGCCAAAACTATAGTACGAATAGGGAAGTTCATGTCTATGACGTATATTAAGGATATCACCAAAGGTGGTATCCTCATCCAATTTAGTTAATAAAAATCTATTGGGCTCCAGGGCCGAAAATTTATCAATAGTCTGCTGCAGGCTTTTGGACTTGGTGTTTAGGCAAAGTAAAAGATGAATTTCATCAATTAATTCATTGGCCATTATACTTTTAAGTCTTCCTAATTGTACCTGGTCTTTCCAACTGCTTCCTGGCGTATCGACGAGGACAAGGTCAAAGTTCCTGAATTTATTTGCTAAAGCGACTGCAAATTCACTATCATTATAGACAACTTCCAGGGGTATATTAATAATATCACTATAGGTTTTAAGTTGCTGGACAGCAGCAATCCGGTAAGTATCAGAAGTAATAAGACCTACCTGATAACCCTTTTCCACCTGGCGAGCAGCTAACTTGGCAATGGTGGTTGTTTTGCCAACTCCAGTAGCTCCCACCAGGGCCACTACTTTTCGCTCTCCCTGGGTTAATTTTAGAGGACGGGGTTTGCCAATTATTTTCTGCAACTCTTTTTGAAAGATTTTCATCTGTAGTCTAGCTTCATCTTTACCCTGCAATTTTTTCGTTAAATCACGGGCCAGCTCCTCTTCTACTTGCTGCTCCATTAACAATTGATACACTCTCTTGGCTGGTCCAGATAAAGTTTTGGCAAAATCGTCTTCCTGCCAGGAAGTTTTTAAATCTCTAATCATCTCTTTTAGGTTATCTATTTCGGCTGATTGTACTTTAGGTTGGGGCTGAGAGTTCTCCTCCAATCCGGCTAAAACCTCTACCTTTTCTTTGCCAAAGAAACCGAAAATACCTCCTACCTTGTATTTGCGGGTATTTAAAATAATGGCATCAGAACCCAGTTCAGCCTTGACTTTAAAAATCGTGTCCTGCATATTGTCTCCTACATATTTTTTAATCTTCATTTATCTCACCGTCCCCATTATCTGTAAGTTTACATCAGATTGCAATTCATTATAAGAAAGCACATGAAGACGGTCCAGGGTTCTATGAGTGAGATCCTTTAAGGCCTTTCTAATACTGGGGGCCGTTAACAATATTGGATCATAACCTCTTTGAACCAGAACCTGAATTTCTTCAGCAATTTTTTCAATTATTTTTTGCGCTCGCTGAGGCTGTAAGGCCAGATAGCTGCCCTGATCACTTTTTTCCAGGGCTTCATTTAATTCCTCTTCTAACTGTGGATCCAGTGATACAGCATGGAGATTATATTCTTCGTCGGTATATTTCTTTGTTATCTGCCGGGAAAGAGCCTGTCTGACATATTCGGTAAGGAGCTGGGTATCTTTAGTCCGGGGAGCATAATCAGCCAGTGTTTCCAGAATAGTTAACAAGTCCTTAACGGAAATTCCCTCCCAGAGCAGATTTTGCAAGACTTTCTGTATCTCTCCTAAAGACATCAAATCAGGCACCAATTCTTCCACAACTGCCGGGTAATCTTCCTTTAAATTATCTACCAGTTCCTTAACCTCCTGTCTCCCTAATAATTCATGAGCATTATCTTTTATTACCTCTGTTAGATGGGTGGCCATAACTGAAGGGGGATCCACGATGGTATAATTAGCCATCTCAGCCTGGTCCTTTTTATCCTCATCGATCCAGATTGCTGGAGTGCCAAAGGCCGGCTCCTCAGTTTCAATCCCCTCAATCTCTTCAGTGGTCATACCAGAGTCCATGGCTAAATAATGATCAGGGAGGATCTCATAGCGACTTATCTCCACTCCCTTTAATTTAATTCTATAGGTATTTGGCTCCAGTTGCAAATTATCCAGTATTCTTACCGGTGGAACGATGATACCCAGTTCCATGGCGGTCTGCCGCCGTATCATAGCTACTCTATCGAGAAAATCTCCGCCCTGTTCTGGCAAAACTAAAGGTATTAAATTGTAACCCACCTCTACTTCCATGGGGTCAACTTTTATAAGGTCAGATAGTTCCTCACTTTTGGGGGTGCGTTTTTTAGCTTCCTGTTTTTGTTTGCGTTCCTGAGCTTTTTTCTCTTCCTCTGCTTCTCTTTCTTTAGTTTTAGTGGCTTCTCGATACATGATAAAGGCCACGCCAGCAATAAAGATGCCTAGAACAAAGAAAGGAATATTGGGTAATCCAGGAACCATTCCTAGAAAGAGCAATACCGCTGCCGCTATCCAGAGGGCTTTAGGTTGATGGGTGAGCTGTTTTGACATATCCTGGCCCATAGAACCTTCGGCAGCTGCTCTGGTTACCACCATACCGGTAGCTGAAGAAACCAGGAGGGCAGGAATCTGACTGACCAGACCATCTCCCACCGTTAGGAGAGTATAGGTTTGAGCTGCCTCAGCCAGTGGCATCCCCTGCTGCAAGACACCTATAACCAGACCGCCAATAATATTAATGACGGTGATAATAATACCGGCTATAGCATCTCCTTTGACAAATTTACTGGCACCATCCATGGCTCCATAAAAATCGGCTTCCTTGCGTATTTTCTCCCGCTGCCAGCGGGCTTCCTCTTCATCGATTATACCGGCATTTAGATCAGCATCAATGCTCATCTGCTTACCGGGCATGGCATCAAGGGTAAAACGAGCGGCTACCTCAGCAACCCTCTCGGCACCTTTGGTGATTACTACATACTGAATTACAATTATGATTACAAAGATGATAAAGCCAACTACATAATTTCCCAGGACCACAAAGGTCCCAAAACTTTCAATGATTTCACCGGCGTAAGCTTCAGCTAAAATCAGCCGGGTGGTGGAAACATTTAAGCCCAGCCGAAATAAGGTGGCAAAGAGAAGCAGGGATGGAAAAACCGAAACATTAAGAGGTTCAGTGGTATAAATGCTGACCAAAATGACCACCATGGAAAAGGTGATATTGGTTGCCAGCAATATATCCATCAAAGAAGGCGATAGGGGTATAATAAACATTATGATGACCCCCACTACAGCCAGGGCAAATACTACATCGCCATTCTCAGCTAATAATTTTCTAAAGCTGCCAGCTGTACTTGCTTCTGATGATGGTGGCATTTTAGTTTCCACCTCCCTCTTAAAAATTTATTAAAGCTATAGTTATTTTCATTCTAAAAATCAGTAAATTCTTCTGCTAATAGTTCTGCCTCTTTTCCTGCTGATAAACATAGGCCAGCACCTCAGCTACAACCTGGTAGAGGTCTACCGGTATCTCCTGGCCAATTTCTGCCATCTTGTTTAAGGCCTGAGCCAGTGATTTGTTCTCCACTATAGGTATCTCCAGTTCTTTAGCCCTCTCTTTAATGCGACGGGCTAAATGGCCTTCACCCTTGGCTATTACCAGCGGGGCTTCCATTTCTTCCATTTCATATTTTAGAGCCACAGCTATATGAGTAGGGTTAGTGATTACCACATCGGCTTCTTTCATGGAGCTCATCATCCGGTTAACACTCATTTCTCGCTGCTTCTGTCTTCTCTTCTGCCGGATTTCTGGATCCCCTTCCATCTCTTTTCTTTCCTCTTTTACCTCCTGCTTGGTCATCATCAGGTTCTTATGATGCTCCCAGCGCTGGTAAAGAAGATCGGCTACCCCTAAAATTACCAGGAAAATCAAAACCTGAATCGCTATAGTAACAATCAAATCTGCTACCAGCAAAAGACCAGGCTCCAATCCCTGATGACTGAGACTGATTAAAGCTGTCCAGCGCTGCCTGACCTGGTTATAAGCTATGGCGGTGATTACTACCGCCTTTAAAATCGATTTGACCAGCTCAAAGAGTGATTTAAGGGAAAAAAGATTTTTCAAACCTTTAATAGGATCTAATTTAGTAAAATCTGGTTGGATTATCTTGGCATTTAACATCGGGCCCACCTGGAGGAAATTCACAATTCCTCCCACCACGGCAGAGGCGATCATTATCGGGGCCACTAAATCAGCAATATAGACAATATTATCCATCAGTTCATAATAGCCTGCCCCTTCTGACATCTCAGGTATCTCTGACAGAGTCAAGTAGCTGGTAACTCTGTTCTGAAGAGAATGCATCATGCTTCCAAAGAGAAAGTAAAGGGTAAGAAAAGAAGCCAGCAGGGTAAAGGCTGCTCCAAATTCCTGACTTTTTGCTACCTGGCCTTCTTCTCTGGCCTTTTCCAGCCGCTTCGGCGTCGGTTCTTCTGTTTTTTCGCCAATAGGTTCTTCATCTGGCAATTCCCCTCACCTCTTTTCAATCTCAGGGTGATATATATTCAATCATTTCAGCAATCTGGCTGAAGGCATTCTCAAAAAGCCCCACAAAATATTGCATAAACATCGTCGTTGAAAGCAGTAAAATCAAAACACCTATCAAGATCTTAAAGGGCAATCCTACAATAAAAATATTGATCTGCGGTATGGAACGGGCTAAAAAACCAAAGATTATATCGGTCATGAAGATCGTCCCCACCACCGGCAGGGCAATCATGAAAGCGATGATAAAAATATCTCCTGCTGCTCTAAAAAATAGCTGCCAGCCCTGCTGGGCAATTATCATCTCCCCTGGCGGCAGAGTATTGTAGGTGCTGTAAAGAGCTCTTATTAACATCAAGTGACCGTTGATGGTGAGGAATAAAATGCTGGCCAGAATATTTTTTAACTGACCTGTTACCGGCCCCTGAACATCAGATACGGGGTCAAAAACATTGACTATCAAAAAGCCCATCTTTATATCAATAACCTGGCCGGCCAATTGAATGGAAGAAAATATCAATAAAACCAGAAAACCAATCACCAGGCCAATACTCAATTCTCGCAAAACATCTCCGGCTACCAAGAGAGGGTGGTCAGGAAAGACTACTTCATAGGAATTAGCTATCACGGGAGCTGTGGCCACCGCCAGCCAGAAAGCTGCTGCCGCTTTCATGCGGCGAGGATAGGCACCACTGGATAGAATAGGCGTTACTATAAAGAGCCCCGCATAACGCAAAACTATTAGGATAAAAAGATAGGTATAATCAGTTAAAACCAGCAGAGGATTTACCACTTTAAATCATTCCAATAATATTGGGGATATTTCGGTATATCTCTAGGACAAAATCTGTAAGAGTGGTCATCATCCAGGTGCCAAAAATACCTATGGCGATCAAAACAGCAAAGATTTTGGGAACAAAAGCCAGAGTCTGCTCCTGAATCTGAGTGGTCGCCTGCATAATAGCGACTAATAGACCCGTTATTAAACCAGCTCCCAGCGGGGGTAGGATTATCAATAATACCAGATATAATGCTCGTTGGGATAACTCTATTGCCAGACCCTGATCCATTTTTCTCTTCCCCCTTTTAATATATCTTTGGCATTACCTTTAATAACTAAAATAAAAATGCATCCTTTTTACCTTTCTAAAAAGTCCTTATGAGTGATTCTATTACCAGATACCAGCCGTCGACCAGCACAAAGAGCATAATCTTAAAGGGCAGTGAAATCATAACAGGTGGAAGCATCAACATCCCCATGGACATCAAAATACTGGCTACTATCATATCTATCATGACAAAGGGAATATAAATAATAAATCCAATGATAAAGGCAATCTGTAGCTCACTGACCACAAAGGCTGGAATCAAAATATGAATCGGTACATCATCAGGGTTTTGCGGTCTGTCAAGGTCTGATAGTTCGTAAAAGAGGCCTAAGTCCTCTTCTCTGGTATATTCCAGCATAAAATCTCTTACCGGCACCAGACCTGTTTCTATCATTTCATCGGTGCCTATCTCCTCCTCTAGATAGGGATTTATAGCATCATCTATAACCCCCTGCCACACCGGGGCCATAATGAAAATCGTCAAAAAAATGGCCAGACCAATCAAAACCTGATTGGGAGGCATTGTTCTGGTGGCCAGGGCATTTCTTATCATGGAGAGAACTATAATTATTCTGGTAAAGGAGGTAACCATGATCAAAATAGCCGGAGCTATAGCTAAAACTGTTAGCAGTAACAATACCTGCAGGGAAGTGACTAAATCTCCATCCTCTCCACCAATTTCTAAATTTATATCAGGAATATTTATCTCCTGGGCTGCCACTGGCCGCACTAACAGGAAAAGAGCCAGTACTACCAGAGCAACAACCAATAATTTGCTGCTGCGAGCAATAATTTTATTCATTATTATCACGCCGGTATTTGCTGCTAAATTTTTTGAGGTATTCCATGAACTTAGGATTAGCTTTACTGCTTTCTTTTTCAGTTAAATCAAATTCATCAATATCCCAGGAGGCAATCTTTTCAATCCCCTTTTCACTGATTCCTAACAGTAAAATCTGCTCCCGGGCTCGAAAGAGAGCCAGACTGCGTTTAGGAGATATATATAATTGTTCTATCATTTCCAGGTGTTCACCCTGACGCTGCTGCCGTAAAAATTTACGGAAGAAATGCTGGGAGATATAAATTATCACCAAGACTAATAAAAGATAACCAAAGACCCGGGCTATTTCAAATCCATAATTCATTTTGGCGCTCCTTCTTGAGGAAAAGTTTCAACAATGATTACTTCTAGAATATTGGCTATTAAAGCTATTAAATGTGATTCAATCTTTCTTCCGGACTAATTATATCTTTTACTCTAAAACCAAAGTTTTCATCGATTACTACAACCTCACCCTTGGCTATTAACTTACCATTAACGAGGAGATCCACTGTTTCGCCGGCCAATTTATCCAGTTCAATAATGGAGCCTTCTCCTAAATCTAAAATTTCTTCAATTGTCATCCTGGCTTTACCCAATCTCACTGTTACTTGAAGAGGTACATCTTTAATGAGATCAATATTCTGGGGTAAGGGCTGGGCTGAACTGTCATCAAACTCTGGAAAGTCCGCTCTTTCCACCCCTACCTGTTGCTGCTGTCTGGGACCTGCCGCTGCAGGTTCTCTCCTCTGTCCAGCAGGTTGTTGAGGTTGTTCTGATTGAGGTTGGGGCTGCTGCCTGGCTGTGGCGTCAACCTCCTGCTGAGCTTTTTGCTGTTTTTGAGGCTTTTCCTCGGCAACTTCCTCTTTCTTATCTTCATCTGAAGATAATTTTTGTTGAGCTTTAGCGGCCATCTCTTCTGGATCCATCTCTTCTTCACTGGCAGTTATATCCTCATCTGCAACCAGAGTTTTCACCAGATGTCTTGTGAATTCAATGGGAGAAAGCATCTGAAAACGACTATCTATTAAGTCACCGATTTTGAGATCAAAAGTTGTGGTAACCAAAACTTCAGCCCCGGCAAAAAACTTGTCATCTTCTAAGGCATCACCTACAGCTATATGCTGAGCATTGGGAGGAGAGATATTGACCTTTTTATCCAGAACAGTGGACATAGCGGTAGAGGCTGAACCCATCATCTGGTTCATAGCTTCTCCTACAGCACTAATATGTAGCTCGCCTAACTCTTCATCGGGATCAGTGCCATCGCCTCCCATCATCAGATCAGCAATAATAGCCGCATCATTATCTTGAATCACCAGCAGGTTTAAACCTTCTAGACCTTCCACATATTCCACATCTACTAAAACACAGGGCTTATCATACTGTTGACTAATGCTTTCAAAGGACATTACCTCTACTTCAGGGGCTGTGATTTCCACTCTATGATCTAAAATAGTGTAGAGTGCAGTAGCTGCTGAGCCCATGGCAATATTGCTAATTTCCCCAAGAACATCTTTTTCCTGTTCTGTAAGGGTTGGCATATCTTCCCCTTCTTCTGGAGATTCTGCCTCTTCCTCTCCCTCTGATGCCTCCTGATTCATCAGGGCATCTATTTCTTCTTGAGATAAAAAATCATTATCTTCACTCATCATAATCCTCACCATCCTCATTGCTGTCAGTTACCTCAACAATTTTTATTGCTTTATGCTGGCGGCTGTTACCTGCAACCCCCTGATATTTGACATGGCTGCCAATTCTAATATCAACCATTTCTTCAGTCCTTTTATCGAGCTTAATGACATCCCCCCGGGCAAGGTAGAGCATCTCCTCCACTGTTAAATGGGTCTGTCCCAGTTCCGCATGTAAATCCAGGGGAGCCTTTTTAACTCTTTTCTTTAGATTTTCAATATGCTGAGCAGTCTGTTCTTCTCTCGTACTGGAAAACCATTTTTGGGCACTGAGTTGAGGAACGATTGGTTCTAACATGATATAAGGGATGCAGATATTGACTAATCCTTCACTATTAGCTATTTTTCCTGAAAGGGTGATAATAATAGTCATATCATTGCCAGGAACTATCTGAGTAAACTGGGGATTTGATTCTATTTCACGGAGCCTGGGAGTTACTCTAATGATATTTTCCCAGGCTTCCGGCAGGGTACTTAAAAACCAGTTTAAAACTTTCCTTAACACTACCTTTTCAATATCGGTAAAACTGCGGACATCCTCTAAGGGTCTACCCATCCCTCCAAAAAGCCTATCAATTATGGCAAAACCGATGTCAGGGTGGATCTCATAAATAAATTGACCGGTGAAGGGTTCCAGTTCAGCAATTCCAATAATTGTTGGTTCTGGTAGAGAACGAATAAATTCATCATAGGAAAGTTGCTCAATGGAAGCCACTTCAAAATCCACCATGCTGCGCAGTTTGGTTGAAAGGGTAGTGGTAAGCAATCGAACCAGATTCTCATGGATCATCTGGAGAGTTCTCATCTGTTCTTTGGAGAGCTTATCTGGCCGACGAAAATCGTATTCTTTAATTGATTTTTCCTGATCCTCTTTTTTCATTTCTTCCACATCGACTTCGCCTGAATCTAAGGCTGATAACAGCGAATCGATTTCATTCTGGTCCAAGACATCAGCCATTTTTTCCCACCCCCTTAATTACTGCACAACATAATGGGTAAAGAACACATTTCTCACTTCACCCTCGGTCACAAGTTCATTTAAAGCATCTCTAATCATCTCTTTAGTTCCAGCAGCTCCAGGTTCCATTATCTGTTCATCATCTTGATTGCGCAGAATGCTAATTATCTGATCTTTAACCTGGGGCTCACGTTCAGTTAACTCTTCAATCACTTCCTCATCTGATACTTCCACCACCAGATCAGCCTGCAGGTAATTATAACCTGTTGCCCCGGCTAAATTTACGGTGAAATCACCTAACTGATAGGTAGGGCCTATACCTTCTGCCTCTTCTTCTGGTGCATCCCGAGACACATACCAGAGCACCCCGAAACTGGTAACGGCGGCGATAAAAATCATTAAAAAAGCAACTCCAATGATCATTAAAATTCGTCCTTTGGTACTTCCTTCAGCCAAATTACATCACCCCTTCCTCTTCCAGCTCCTGCTCTTCCGGTGATAAATCCGGAGGAACATCCTGTTCTTCTGGTGAATCCATTTCCTCCTCCAGAAAAATTTCTTCTTCTAGCTGCTCCACTTCTCCTTCATCTATACCTTCATCTCGAGGCGGCCCCATGTAATCCGGGCGCAGCAATACTACCTCTACCCGGCGGTTTTGTTCTCTATTTTCCGGGCTATCATTGGGAACAATGGGGCGGTATTCAGAATATCCTGCTGCTGAAAATCTTGCGCTTTCAATCCCCTCCTGTTCAATGAAAAATCTGGTCACCTCTGTGGCTCGCCGGGTGGAAAGCTCCCAATTAGAGGGAAACTCTTCTGTGCTTATAGGGAGATTATCTGTATGTCCTTCCACCAGCACATCATTGGGAACTTCTTCTAAAAGAACAGCTACTTCTTGAAGAACTTCTTCCCCCTCTGGTCTTATATCAGCCTGCCCTAAATCAAATAATACCTGACCGGTAAAACGCACTACCAACCCTCGTTCAGTGAGTTCTACCTGGACTTCATCCTCTAAACCCTCTTCTTCTATATAGCCATCTAAAGACATCATTACTCTATCTAAAACAATAGCACTAATAGGGGTAGCGTCGTCTCCTATCACACCGCCATCCATTAGCTGTTGAGTGGAGACAGTCTGACCTCCATCCATTGCCCCTAAATTTTCTCTTAATGAGGTCATGGCCATTTCAAATCTATCGACATCGATTTGAGACATGGAGTATAGCAGCACAAAGAAGGTTAAGAGTAAAGTCATCATATCACCAAAGGTCTGCATCCAGGCAGGGGCACCACCTTCACCCTCTGGCTCATCTGGTCTATTTCTTCTGTTATTAGGCATTTTCTTCCATCACCACCTGTTCTCCAACTCCTGCCTCTTCAGTTTCTTCCGCTGTCTGTTCATCGGACATGAAGGCCCGCAATTTTTCCTCTACTATACGGGGATTTTCTCCGGCCTGAATCGACAGAATACCCTCAATCATAACTTCTTTCATCAATATTTCTTCATGGCTGGTTGCTTCTAATTTTCCGGCCATGGGAATAAATAATAGGTTAGCCAGCAAAGCACCATAAAAAGTTGTCAATAAAGCTACCGCCATTCCAGCTCCTAGCTGGGTCGGATCATCAAGCTCAGCTAACATCTGAATCAAACCAATCAGAGTACCGATCATACCAAAGGCCGGCGATAAAACACCCATCTGTTTAAGAATACCCTGCCCTTCATGATGTCGCTCCTCTAAAAAGGTTAATTTAGTTTCCAAAATATTGCGCACCAGCTCCGGATCAGTTCCATCAACTACCAGCTGAACTCCCTTCTGCAAAAACTGATCATCTACTTCCATAACATCCTGTTCCAAGGCCAATAGACCTTCACGACGGGCCTTTTCAGCAAATTGAACCAGAAGGTCAATGACCTCTTCTGAGTCCTGATCACTTTTAGCAAAGGCAATCCTGATTAAACTGGGTAGTTTTTGCAGCTTTGCCCAGGAATAATTGATCATGATAGCGGCCATTGTACCTCCACCTACGATCATCATGGCCTCAATATCAATAAATAGAATAGGCTGGCCCCCAAGGATAATAGCACCACTTAATAATATAACCCCAATTATAAGACCAACAACTGAAACAAGATCCATCTAATCACCCCTTTTCTATCCTGAGGGAAGAATAAACCCTTTGTTGATAGTCAATAACTTTACTTATGATTTCATCTACACTGTCTGTCACCAATATTTTCTTGCCAGTAGTTAGAGTAATAACAGTATCGGGGGTGGACTGGACAGACTCTATCAGACGAGCATTGATGGCAATGCGGTCGCCCCCCATTTTAGTAACTTTTATCACTTCATCCACCCCCGGATTTTTCTTTGTTTCTCTTAGTTAAAATAAATACTTTGTTTCTTGTGCTTAAAAACAACCTGGTTTTCTTTAACTAACTTATCCTCGTAGGATCATTTGATTTGCGGTTAACGGCTTCAGTAAGTTTAACTTATCTCTTCAGATTGACTAACTCCTGCAGCATCTCATCACTGGTGGTAATACTGGCCGAGTTAGCCTGAAAACCTCTCTGGGTCTGAATCATCTTGGTAAACTCCTGCGATAGGTCAACGTTGGACATCTCCAGAGTTCCAGCTGAGAGGTCGCCCATTCCCGTTGCACCGGGAGTAGAGATTGACGCTTCGCCGGAGTTTTGCGAGGTGGTCATGATGTTATCGCCAACCTGCTCCAGACCGGCAGGGTTTTCAAAGTCAGCCAGAGCTATCTGGGCCAGGGTCTGAGATTCACCATTGGTATAGGTGCCAGTTATAGCACCATCACCGGCAATCTCAAAATCATCCAGATAACCATAGGCCACACCATCGGTGGCAGTTGCCTCGGCGCTGAAATCATCCTTGACCTGGGTTAAAC
>PWEJ01000020.1 GCA_003553485.1 Halanaerobiaceae bacterium
GCTAATATTATAATACTATAGTTTTAATAATTTCTACAAAGGAGGAGAATTTATATGTTGAGAAGGGGAGTATTTTATTTTTTGGTGATGTTAATAGCTGTTGTTCTTTTAGGGGGAGGAACACTTCAGGCAGAAAATTTAATTGTAGCTCAAGGTGCTGACATCACTTCTCTTGATCCTCATGGAGAAAATGACCAGCCTTCAGCCCGGGTTCGGTCTCAGATCTATGAAACCTTAGTCTATCAGAATGAAGATTTAGAGTTACTACCAGGTCTGGCTGTTAGCTGGGAAGATATTGATGAATTAACCTGGGAATTCAAACTCCGGGAGGATGTCTATTTTCACAATGGCGAATTATTTACAGCTGAAGATGTTAAATTCACTTTAGATCGATTAAAGGATCCCGAAACTGCTGCTGCAGGCGCCTTTATAGTAGGTTTTATAGATAGTGTGGAAGTAATTGATGACTATACTGTTCGGATAATAACTGAATATCCCTTTGCTCCTATGTTGAGTCATCTGGCCCATTCAGTCACAGGTATACTGAATAAAACTGCTGTGGAAGAGGCAGGGGATGATTACGGAGTTAGAGTAGCCGTAGGAACAGGTCCTTTTATGTTTGCCAACTGGTCAACGGGTTCTCATGTAGATTTAGAGAGATATGATGATTACTGGGGAGATAATGCTCTGGTAGAGTCCATTAGGTTTAGAGCTATTCCTGAGACCACAGTTAGAGCCATTGAAGTGGAAACTGGTGGTGTTGATATAGTTTATGTAGTGGACCCCGTTGATGAAGCAAGATTGGAAGAAGCTCCTGATGTATATTTGGATAAGCATGATACCTTTGCCACCACTTATATTGGTTTTAATGCTCAAAAGGAACCCTATGATGATGTAAGAGTTAGAAAAGCCATTAACCACGCCATCGATATTGATGCAATTGTTGAATATGTATATACCGGTCAGGCCGTTAGAGCTGGAGGACCCATCTCTGATACTGTCTGGGGTGCTAATACTGAATTGGAGCCCTATGCCCATGACCATGATTTAGCTAGATCTCTACTGGCAGCTGCTGGTTATCCTGATGGTTTTTCCACTACCATCTGGACCAATGATAATCCTTTGAGAATGCAGATGGCAGAGATGTTACAGGCTGATTTATCTCTTATAGGGATAGATGTTGAAATTCAGGTATTGGAATGGGGCACCTATCTGCAGGATACAGCTGATGGACTGCATGATATGTTCATCCTGGGCTGGGTTTCCGTAACTGGAGATGCTGATTATGGCCTCTATGCCCTCTTCCATGAAGATAATTTTGGCTCCGCCGGTAACAGGACTTTCTGGGCTTCTCCACGGGTCAATGAGTTATTAGATCTTGGCCGGACAAGCTCTGATCCTGATGAAAGATTGGCAGCCTATTTAGAAGCACAGGAAATTATTGCCGATGAGGCGCCCTGGGTCTTTATAGTTCACACCATGGAGGTTAATGCTTTAAGAGATAATATATCAGGATTTATTCCTCATCCTGCCGGTCATCATGACCTTAGTCGGGTAACAAAAAATTAAAGTTTTAATTATCTATAAAGAAAAATAACCCTTAAGGAGGCGGAGTTTTTCTCCGCCTCTTATTTCCCGGGTATATTGAACCAATATTTTACTATTTTTTCCGATAATTCAGTGAGTGAAGGGAGGAAATTGCCTTGGGCAAATATACAGTTAAGCGATTTTTGGCTTTAATACCAGTCCTTATAGGTGTATCTATATTTGTTTTTTTCTTAATTCATATAACACCTGGAGATCCGGCCATGTTGATGTTAGGTGAGCAGGCTCCTCCTGAACAGCTGGAGACTATGAGAGAACAGATGGGTTTAAATGACCCTCTGCCGGTACAGTATATAAACTGGGTGAGCCGGGCAGTAAGATTAGACTTCGGTCGCTCACTGCGCTCTCGCAAGCCGGTGATTACTGAGATTGTTGAAAGGCTGCCCAATAGTGGGGTGTTGGCGGTGTCGGCCATTACTCTCTCGGTAATAATCGGTATTCCCATTGGAGTTTTATCAGCTGCCAAGCCTAATTCTTTCTTTGATAATTTATTTACCATTATTACTTTTACAGCAGTGGGCATGCCTGTATTCTGGCAGGGGTTGATGCTGATCATCATTTTTTCTGTTATGTTAGGCTGGTTACCTTCTTCAGGAATGATGCCTGATATTCGTTATTTTATTCTTCCCACGGTAGCTTTAAGTACGGTGACCATTGCCAATATAACCAGAATAACCAGGTCTACAATGTTAGATGTCTTAAAGGAGGATTATGTTAGAACAGCTCGCTCTAAAGGTGTAAATGAAAATAGAGTTATCTATCAACATGCTTTAAGAAATGCACTGATCCCGGTGGTAACTATAATTGGCCTGCAGTTCGGAGCCTTAATGGCCGGAGCTGTATTAACTGAAACAATCTTTGCCTGGCCAGGAGTGGGCAGGATGGTAGTTGATGCCATTAGAACAAAGGATTTTCCTCTGGTTCAGGGAACAATAATGGTTTTTGCCATAATATATGCTTTAGTTAATCTTATTGTTGATCTGCTTTATGGTCTTTTAGATCCTCGTCTGCAGACCAAATACAAATAAGGGGGTGGATTGTTGATGTTTACCAGCAAAAGAAAGAAAGTTAAAAAATTAGCAGATAGTGAGCCTCAAAAAAGTAAATACAAAAAAACTATGAAGAGAATATTTTTTAATAAAAAAGCTATTTTAGGCGCTATATTATTAATCATCATAGCTTTAGCAGCAATCTTTGCCCCTTATGTAACTGTTCATGATCCCATTCAACAGAATGTTAGGAACCGCCTTCAGCCGCCAAGTAGTGAGCACTGGCTTGGAACCGATAATTTTGGCCGGGATATATTTTCCCGGATCGTCTATGGGGGAAGAATTTCCCTTAGAATTGGTTTTATTTCGGTGGGGATTGCTGTTCTTTTTGGCTGTAGCATGGGGGTTTTAGCCGGTTTTTATGGAGGTTGGGTGGATAATATTATCATGAGAATAGTGGATATAATGCTGGCCTTGCCGGGCTTTTTACTTGCTTTAGCTATTATCTCTGCCCTGGGGCCCGGGATAAATAACCTTATGATTGCAGTAGGTATATCTTATATACCGGTCTTTGCCAGACTGATGCGCAGCGCTGTTCTGGCAGTAATAGAAAAGGACTATGTAACAGCAGCCAGAGCCTTAGGGGGAGATGACAGGCAGCTAATATTTAAGCATATTATTCCTAATTCTTTGAGCCCGATAATTGTCCAGGCCACGCTGGCTATGGCCGGTTCAATTCTTTCTGCCGCAGGATTGAGTTTTTTGGGTTTAGGGGCTCAGCCTCCCACACCGGAATGGGGATTTATGATTGCCAGTGCCCGTCAGTTTATAAGACTTTCTCATTACGCCGTAACTTTCTCAGGGCTGGCAATAGTTATTACAGTACTTTCCCTTAATTTAGTTGGAGATGGCTTGAGGGATGCCCTGGATCCTAAAACTTTAGAACACCAATAAAAACAACCTGCAGGAAAACAGGTTTCAGTATAAAGAATGGTATGCTGGAGCCTTTTTTTATTGATTTAATATGATATAATATAAATGACTTTTTAATTATAACTATATATAACTTTAAAATTAATTGAGATGATTTAGGCCAAAGGGGGGATATAATGGCAAGGAGTTGTAGGGTTAGAGTTCCATCCACCACAGCAAATCTAGGTCCTGGCTTTGATACCCTGGGTTTAGCAGTGAGTATTGACAATTTTATAACCATGGAAGAGGCGGAGCAATCTCAGGATATACAAACAGAGATTTTAATAGATTGGCCTCAAAGAAGGGAGATTTCTATCGAAGCAAAGGATGATTTACTGCTACAGACTCTAGCCTGTTTAGCAGCTGAAACTGGCAGGGATTTATCCGGTGTAAAAATCAAAGAAGAATTGGCAATAGGTCCTGCCCGGGGGTTAGGCAGCAGTGCTACTGCTATAGCAGGTACTTTAGTAGCTGCTAACCATTTTTTTGAGCTGGACTTGAGCCCCAAAAAGTTGCTGAGTCTAGCCTGCCAGCTTGAAGGACATCCTGATAATATAGTCCCTGCTTTAAAGGGAGGACTGGTTATAGCCAGTTATAATAATGAGACTGAGGAAATATTTTGGGATAAACTATTACCCCATCCGGCTTTAGAGGCAGCTATTATAGTTCCTGAATTAACGAGCGAAACAGCGGTTCAGCGATCTGTGATTCCGACTTCCTTTTCTCTGGCAGACGTTACTTTTAACCTGGGAAGAACAGCTTTACTGCCCCTGGCAATATCCTCAGGGCGCTGGCAGGAGTTAAAGGCTTTGATGAAGGATAGGCTACATCAGCCCTATCGCTGTGATAACCTAAAGGGCTGGGAAAAAATGCTGCAGTTAGGATATGATTCCGGAGCTTTGGGAATAGCTTTAAGCGGAGCAGGTCCAGCCATATTAGTGCTGGCGAGAGAGAACATAGAGGAAATTGCCCATAAAATGATGGAGGTCTGGCAGGAAGAAGGGATTGAAGCGGCGGTATTTCCCGTTCAGCCCGATACTAGAGGTAGTTATTTAGTTGTAGAGGAGTGATATTTTTGCAGAAATGGTTAGGAATAATTGATGCTTTCAGGGATTTTATGCCTGTTACAGAGGATACAGAGATAGTTTCTCTGGCGGAAGGCAACACCCCTTTAATTAAAGCCTCTGAACTTACAGCAGAACTGGAGGTTGATATTGATCTATATCTAAAATATGATGGGGCTAATCCCACCGGCTCCTTTAAAGATCGGGGGATGACTCTGGCTGTTACCAAGGCTAAGGAAGAGGGAAGTAAAGCTATAATCTGTGCCTCTACCGGCAATACTTCAGCAGCAGCAGCAGCCTATGGAGCACGAGCTGGTTTGCAGTCCATAGTAGTAGTGCCAGCAGGTAATATAGCTCTAGGGAAAATGGCTCAGGCCCTGATACATGGAGCTGAGGTGGTACCCATCAAAGGAAATTTTGATCAGGCCTTAGAATTAGTGAGGGAGATCAGTGATAATTATCCGGTAACTTTAGTCAACTCTCTTAATCCCTATCGTATTCAGGGCCAAAAGTCAGCGGCCTTTGAAATATGTGAACAGCTTGAAAAAGCCCCTGATGTGTTGGCGATACCGGTAGGTAATGCCGGGAATATTACCGCTTACTGGCAGGGTTTTCGTCAGTACCATCAGGCTGAAAAGATCAAGAAATTACCAGCAATGTGGGGGTTTGAAGCTGCTGGAGCGGCAGCTATTAGCAGAAATAAAATCATTGCTGAACCAGAAACAGTGGCCACAGCCATTAGAATTGGCAACCCGGTAAACTGGGAGAAAGCAGTGCAAGCTGCTGAAGAATCACGGGGTTTTATCAGCGAAGTAACTGATGAGGAAATTTTAGCAAGTTATAGTCAAATTGCCAGTAAGACCGGTATCTTTCCTGAGCCTGCTTCAGCAGCCTCTGTAGCCGGTCTATTAAAGAAATTATCATTGCCGGAGAACAGGGAAAGACTGGCCGGAAGTACCATAGTTGCAGTTTTGACTGGCCATGGGTTGAAGGACCCTGATACTGCCCTGGCTGAGATTAATGAGCCTGTCCCGGTGAAAGCTGAGCTTGATAAGGTGCTGGCAAAGGTGGGTCTCTAAATATCAATAGCTTTTATTTGCTTTATTAATTATTACAGAAAGGTGGTTAATTAATGCCAAATCATTGGGATTTATCCAATCTGTATCAGAGTTTTGCCGATAATAGCTTTAGCCAAGATCTAACAGAATTGGGCGAGCTCCTGCATCGTCTGGAGGAATGGCAGCCGGAAAACTTTACTGAGAAGATAGAGGCCATAGAAGAATTTCTTCTTGCTTTGCAAAAATTTCATGAAGCTTATTTAAAATTAATGGGGTATTCTCAACTGGAACTGAGTGTAGATGCTCAAAATAATGAGGCCTTAAAATACATTGAGCAATTAGAAAAAAAGGCCACTCGCTTGACAGCACCGAAGGTTAATTTTCAAAGCTGGCTGGCCGAGCTGGAAAATTTTCAGGAATTAATAGTAGCTTCAGAGTTGTTGCAGGAGCACGAGTTTTTCCTGGCAGAGCTGAGAGAGAAGAGCCAGTACCTTTTATCCACCGAAGAAGAGGAGCTGGCCTCTCAATTACAGAGAACAGGTTCCTCGGCCTGGACTAAACTGCAGCAAAAATTGACTTCAACTTTAATGGTAGAAGTGGAGATAGAGGGAGAAAGAAAGCAGTTACCTTTGTCCGAGGTCCGCAATCTAGCCTATAAAGGCGATCCTGAAATTAGAAAGGCCGGTTATGAAGCTGAACTTGAATCTTATAATGAGATTGAGGAGCCAGTGGCAGCTTCCCTCAATAGTATCAAGGGAGAAGTCTTGACTCTGGCGGAGAAAAGAGGCTATGACAGCCCCTTAGAGGAGACCCTGCTGGATTCTCGTCTGGAAGAAGAAACCTTAGAAACCATGCTAACAGCCATGAAAGATTATCTGCCTAAATTTAGAGAATTTTATCAGACTAAAGCCAGAGTTTTAGGCCATGATCAGGGCCTGCCCTTTTATGACCTCTTTGCCCCTTTAGGAGAGGTGGAGATGGAGTTTAGCTATAGTGAGGCTCAGGATTTTATCATCGCCAATATAAGGGAGTTCAGTGAAGAGATGGCTTCTTTATATAAAAGGGCTTTTCAGGAGAACTGGATAGATGCTGAACCCCGAGAAGGAAAGCGGGGAGGAGCTTTCTGTTATAATTTGCACCCCCTGCAGGAAAGTAGGATTTTAGCCAACTTTACCGGCAGTTTCAGCGATATGACAACTCTAGCCCATGAGCTTGGCCATGCCTACCATGGCTATTGTCTGGCTGAGGAAAGCATTTTAAATTCTGATTATCCCATGCCCCTGGCTGAGACAGCTTCAATATTTAGCGAAACGGTGGTAACCAATGCTGCCTTAGAAGAAGCTGATGAAGAGCAGGCCTTTACCATACTGGAAAACAAAATTACTCAGGCTGGTCAGGTTATCGTTGATATTTATAGTCGTTTTCTCTTTGAAAAGAGACTATTTGCCCAAAGAGAAGAAGCTTCCTTAAGTGTCGAAGAACTTAAAGAATTAATGTTAGCTGCCCAGGAAGAGGCCTATGGAGAAGGGCTCGATCCAGAAATCAGACATCCCTATATGTGGGTCAATAAATCACACTACTATTCAGCGGGGCGCAATTATTATAATTTCCCCTATGCCTTTGGACTCCTCTTTGGCCTGGGAGTATACGCTCTGGCAGAAAAAAGAGGTGAGAAGTTTCTGGCCGATTACAAGGCTTTATTGACTGCCACAGGTAAGAATAAAGCAAAAGAAGTAGCAGCCTTAGTAGATATTGACCTAAACTCCTATGAGTTCTGGAATAGTTCTTTAGAAGTAATTGAGGGAGAAATTGAAGACTTTAAAAATCTGGCGGAAAAATATATTAATTGATCTGCTGAAAAATCAATATAAATAATAAAAGCCAGCCTGTAAGTTATTTTCAGGCTGGCCTTTATACTTGCTCTGCTAAAATTTTAGCTGCTGTATTTTAATCTGTTATTAGAGGCCATTCTTCGTTGGCCGCTCTTTCTACCTCCGCTTGGTGCTCATCATCGATGGTGCCATTATTATGTAAACGGCTTCCACGAAAATGGAGGCAGAAGTGGCCATTATAATTATTGCTGCTAATATCCTGACCTCCATGGGGAACACCATTTATAGAACCTGCTACCAGCATGTTGTTGATATGAACTACTACTGCCCGGCGGTCCCAGCTCCAGCTGCCGCCGTAAATCTGCCTTTTTATCTCGGTATCCCGGCGAGAGACAGGCTCAACATCGGCATGATTGGTGCCGTAGAGGCGACGGGCTCGAAAACTTAAACCGGTATCCAGATCGGTTATGGTGAAAGTTTTACCCTCAGGTATTAAGGGGTCTACCTCACTCCACTCTAGAGCTTTAATTTCAGCCGTCATTATGCCCTCTCCGGGGACTCTAATTCTGTCTCCGGCTCTAATATTATCACCACTTAAATTATTGAGGGATCTAATTTTATCCGGAGTGGTGTTAAAACGGTTGGCCAGTGCCCAGAGGCTATCTCCTGGTTGGATGGTATAATAAATTTCTTCTCCGCTTCCTTCAGCTAAAAGTTCCTGCCAGGTGTTAGGGCCGACCACAGAATCAACACTGAGACCGGCTAAATTTTGAAATTGTTTTACAGCTATAGAGGTTTGATGCCCAAAGCTGCCATCAACTGAACTAGGATAGAAACCATGGCTTTGCAGTAAACGCTGTAATTCTTTGACCTCTTCTCCGGTATCTCCCTGGCGCAAAATAGGTAATTCATCGGGGTTTAATCTATCTTCTTCTTCGGATTCATCTGGCTCTTCTTCTATTCTTTCTTCCGCTATCTTCTCTTCTTCCTCAGGCTCAGTTTCATCTTCCCTATCTCGTTCTTCTTCAGGAGTTATTTCTTCAGCCTCTCTTTCACTAAGCTCTCCTGCGCTAGGTGAGGACTTGCTTTCCAATGCTTCCCAGGTAGATTTATCAACTACTCCGTCAGCTTCCAGACCCTGATCCTCTTGAAAACTCTGGACAGCCTGATATGTCAAAGAACGAAAAAGTCCTGAAGGTTGAGCTTCAAGATAATCTAAATCTACCAGCAGTTGCTGTAAGTAATAGACCTCTGCCTGATGAGAATAAAGAGTTAGCTCAGGATAACTTTCTAAATCACCGGAAATCTTATCCAGAGCAGCACGAGTATTAGAGCCAAAGAGGCCATCAGAACGAAGGTTAGCTATTTGCTGTAATTCTTCTACAGCATAACGAGTCTGATCACCATATAAACCGGTAATGGGGCCATCATAAAGGCCAAGTTTCTGTAAATCTTTCTGTAATTCCTCCACCTCTTCAGACTGATCTCCCAGGCGAAGTGGCTCCTGAGCCTGTAAAGAACTGGGTAAAAAGCTAAAAAGACAGGCAGCAATAATTATTAAACAACCAAAGGATAAAACATATTTGTTTTTAGTCAGGCATTTCATCTGCTGCTTAACCTCACTTTCAATGGATTATCATTCATCCAGGTTTGCCAGAATATTTTTTAGGTCAGTTACTCTATTGTAAATATCATTATAAAATTCTAATTCCTGCTCTTCATTTACTCCTGCAGTAAAATAGACTAAATGGATGGGGAGGGGGTTATTTAAATAGACTGTAGTTTCATTACCGTCCTGAATTTTTTCGTTGATCCGCTGTAGATCCCAGTCAGTATTATCAGCCAATAAATATTGAGCCAGTTCCAGCGGCTGATCAATTCTGATACAGCCAGAACTTTCTGCTCTAACTTCTCGGTTAAAAATATGTTGGTCTGGAGTATCATGCAGATAAATACTTTGTCGATTAGGGAACCTAAAAACTACCCGTCCTAAAGCGTTGTCTGGGCCAGCATCCTGCCAGAGATAATAGTCGAAGTTACCAGCATGCTTCTCTTCCCAGTTTATCTCATCGGGATCGACTTCAATAAAGCGGCCGTCTTCGTCTTCTTCGTAAACCCGATATCCTCCTCTCTCAAGATGCCGTTGGTCTTCTTGAATTTTAGGCAAGTGCTCCCTAAGTGCTATAGATCTAGGCATATACCAGCGGGGACTTAGAGTCAGGTGAGTTAGATGTTTATTCATTTCCGGAGTCTGATGGGCTGGTCGACCAATAATTGTCTTCATATCCATGACAACCTCTTCTCCCTCGTAAACCTGCAGGGTAAAAGAAGGTAAATTAACATAAATGTGTTTGTCGCTGTTTTCAGCTGGCCCCTCTCCAGAGTTCCAGCGCCACTTTTCTAAATTGGCATTTATAATCTGCTGCTCTTCTTCTGTAACTCTCATATCTCCCTGGACGATCCTTTGGTTAATATCCAGCAACTTTTGATATTGAGGATGCTGGGGTTGCAGGTCAGAAAAAACTTCAGTTAATCCGTTTCCTGCCTGAGCAGTGGATAAGACCAGCAATACCTCTCCCTCTAAGTCGGAGATTGATATCCTTCTAGCAAAAGTATCAGGGTTAAGTCTGCCATTGATTAGATCTGTGGTATAGCGGACTAATCCTTCAGTTATAAGCAATTCCATCTCTGCTGCCTTATCGGCAGGAAATTCTTCATTACTTTGGTAACGCAGCCCCATCCAGAGGTCATTAATTGCTTCATAATTGTAATCTTCAGGATTAAGTCCTACTTCCTGGGCGGCACTGATTAAAGAATAAACCTCTTCTCCTTGAGGTGATAATTGATTGCTCTCTACCCAGATAGACTCAAAATCATTATTTTCATAAAAATCAGCCAGAAAATCCTGATAAAAAGAGGCTGCTATTTCTGCTTCTAGATACTCTGCAAAATTATTTTCTGCCCTTACATCAGGAGAACTGTTTACAAAGACCAGTAATAATAGTAAAATCATGATTAAAGGCAGGAGTTTTAAAGAAGACTGCAGGGTATTTTTTAAGGATAACAGATAATAAGGTGCAACCTCAGTAGACTTTAGCCTTAAAGACAATTCATCTCACCACCTTGCCAGAATTATATTTGTCTTAACTTAATTTCTTTATCCCTTATTATACTATACAATGGCTGGTAATAGCAAACTATTATTGCTTTAATATTTGTCCGGCGAGAAAAATATGAGTATTTGCTTATAAGAGATGATAAAAATGATTGTCAATTTAAAATTATTTTAAAGGAGATATCAAAATGAAAGAAAAAAAGAGCAAAAGAAGGCGGATTAGAGAGTGGGGTATTATTCCTGGCATGCTGCCCACGGGGGAGTTAAACTCCATCACCGATGTAAAGGGAGTAGAGGTGGGACACTCGACGATTATCAAAGGTGAAGGGGAGTTAATTCCCGGGGAAGGTCCAATCCGAACTGGTGTTACGGCTATCTGGCCTCATCGAGAAAATATTTATAAAAACCCTGTAGCTGCCAGCCTCTATGTTATTAATGGATATGGTAAGGCGGCGGGGGTAACACAAATTCAGGAGTTTGGCCGGCTGGAATCACCAATTTTATTAACAGGAACGTTGAATGTTGGCAGAGTTATGGATGCCCTGATTGATTATATCTTACGTGACAATCCTGAAATAGGTATCAGCTCCAGCAGTTTTAATCCGGTGGTCTTAGAGTGTAATGATGGTTATTTAAATGATCTCCAGGGTAGACATGTTAAATCTCAACATGTCCATCGGGCCCTGATTACCGCCTCAGCTGACAAAGTGGCTGAAGGAGAGATAGGTGCTGGCACAGGCATGGTATCCTTTGGTTTTAAAGGTGGTATTGGTTCGGCTTCTCGCAAATTGAGCTGGGCCAATGAAGAATACTGCCTGGGTGCTCTGGTGTTATCAAACTTTGGCCGGCGGGAGGAACTGCGGATTGCCGGTATACCCCTTTATAATCTGGCCAGTGATATCCCCAGCCCTAAAGAGGAAGAGAGAAAGGATGGTTCTGTAATTGTCCTGCTAGCCACTGACCTACCTCTTGATAATTTTAGGCTTACCAGACTGGCCAAACGAGCTCAGCTGGGTTTGGCCCGGGTGGGTTCTCTGGCGGATAATGGCAGCGGTGAGTATGTGTTAGCCTTTTCTTCAACAGAGAGACATCAACGGGGGCCTGAAGGTCAATTAAAAATCAGGGCTAAAAAGCCAGCTGAAGGCGGTAATAAAAAAAGCGCCATCAAATCAGAGGGAGAATTGTTAAATAAAATGTTCCAGGCAACGGTTGAAGCTACCGAAGAGGCCGTGCTGAATTCACTTTTTATGTCTGCCAGTTTAAGAGGCCGGGATGGCAATGAAGCCCAGGGATTACCAGCCGAGAAAATAGCAAGTAATTATAATCAGTTATGGCAAAGTTAAAGTATTTTATCGGCCACATATCTGGCTCCCTCAGTGGCTAAATTTTTTAAATTTTTATTATTATATTTCCGGGCCAGAGCAAGCCGGTGAGCATCTTTTAATATAGAGAAAGAAGGATTGGGCAACTCTCTTTTCCCCAGGGCTTTAATATTAGCAATAATTTCTTCCTGATAGCGCTGAGGCAGATCGTAATTCTTTAACAACCAGTCAGCAATTTGCCAGCAATTAGCAATTTTATTTTCTGGCGGAGCAACTTTTATAGAAGCTAAATTTAATTCCTCTAGTTGACAGTCCTCTCCTCCTAGTTCATGAAGAAGGGCAGAGAGGATAGTGGTAAGCGGACTATAACGTTCGCGCCGGCCAATTCTGTCTGCCATATTTGTTACTTCTTTTATATGGGCAAAGGTCTGGGGTTTATTGGAATAAATTATTTTAATCTGATCGCCAATCTTATCTCTAATACTCTGGACTTCCTGATAGAGAGTACTCCCTTCTCCTATACAATTAGCAGCATGTTCGCACCACTCGGCACATTCAAGATTAAACCTTGGATTTATTACATCCTGCCCGCAACTGGGGCAGGAACGCATAAGGTCAAATTTAAAAAATTCTATCTGATAATTACAGGCGGGACAGCTTTTTTCGCTGACATCTTCGGGGGACCAGTTTCTACCATCCTGGCCGGGGCATTGCTGTAGCATATCATGGATACCTCCTGGATAAATATATCACTTTACTTATACTGGACTTATACTGGACAAATTATATCTTCAATTATGATTTTAAGGCATTGGCCGGTAAAATTCCATGATATAAATCACATTATTTTGCTAAAGATTAAATTTAAATATCACATCCTTTACTTGACATAGGAGAAAAAATAACTTAAGATAAAACCACTAACTGCAAATCATTTGCAAAAGGAGGATAAGTCCATGAATAATAAGATGACTGTATTATTATTAGCTTTTCTGATAGTCTTTTTATTCCCTTTAACTCTGGCCGCTGAAACGGCGGGAGAAGTTCATGTGAGCATCTATCCAATTTATGAGCTGGCTGACAGGATTGGAGGAGAATATCTCGACATTAAACAAGTGGTTCCTGATGGTGTAGAACCTCATGGATATGAACCCTCTCCCCGAACTATAGCAGGCCTAGAAAGAGCTAAAGCATTTATTTATATAGGTCAGGGCTTAGAACCCTGGGGAGAAAGGGGTGCAGAAATAGTTAGTGAGCAGCAGGGTGAAGTTATAAAGTTGACGGATCATGTTGATTTAATACCCTACAGAGGTTTTTATTATGAGGGAGAAGGGGCAGAAGAAGAGGAAAACCACGATCACGACCACGGCCATGAACATGACCACGACCATGGCGATTATGATAATCATATCTGGTTAGATTTTAACAATATGGAGATCATAGCCGAGGTTTTGACTGATCTATTTATAGAATTGGAGCCCACCAGAGAAGAGGAGATGTTAGCTAATAAAGAAAGGGTACAGAATAAGCTGGCGGAATTGGATCAGGCCTTTAGAGAAGGTTTAAAAGATTTGGAACAGGATACTATAATTGTATCCCATGCAGCCTTTGGTTATCTGGCTGAAAACTATGATCTGCAACAGGTAGCTGTTACTGGTTTATCCCCTGAAGAAGAGCCCTCCTCCAGGGTGGTTGCTGATCTGATAGAGATTGCTCGAGAGAGCGGGGTTGAATATATTTTCCTGGAAACCCTGGCTAGCCCGCGAACAGTGGATGTTATTGCTGAAGAGGCTGACTTAGGGGTGCTGACTTTAAATCCGGTGGAGGGTTTAAGGGAAGAAGATATTGAGCGGGGAGCTGATTATTTTTCAATTATGTACGAAAACCTGGAAAATCTTAAAAAAGGGCTGGGAAAAAACTGATGGCTTTATTAGAGCTTAAAAATATCAACTTTTCTTATCAGCAGGAAAAAGCTGTTGAAAACGTTAGACTGTCTATAGAAGAGGGTGATTTTGTAGCCTTTATTGGCCCCAATGGTTCTGGTAAGAGTACTTTGCTTAAGCTCATCTTGGGTTATCTCACTCCTGATAAAGGGGAAATTTTATGGCAAGGCCAACCTGCTTCTGATGTCATGGACTGGAGCAGTATCGGTTATATTTCTCAGCAGGTTAAGGAATTTAATCAAAGTTTTCCTGCTACTGTAAGAGAGATTGTTGGCAGCAACCTCTATAATAAAATGGGATTTATTAAATTTTTAAATAGCAGCCTGGAGGAAAAAATTGCTCAAGCTTTAAAACTGGTTGATATGGAGGGTTTTATGAGGCGCAAAATAGGCAATCTTTCTGGCGGGCAGCAGCAAAGGGTATTCATTGCTCGTCTGATGGTCAATGATCCTGATCTAATTATTTTAGATGAGCCTTTAGTGGGGCTTGATATCAAAGCTCAGGATGACTTTTATCGTATTATTGGAGAGATAAAGGAAAAATACAATAAAACTATCATTATGGTCTCTCATGATATTCAGGTTATCAGCAGGCATGCCAATAGAGTTGTTTGTTTTGAGGAGGGCCAGGTCTATTCTCATAGGGCTAGGGAGTTTAGCTATGATGATTATATGTATGACCTGCGCCAGACCAATTTAAGAATAATACCCCGACACGAACATTGATGGTGGTGAAATAATGGATTTCTTGAGTTATACTTTTATGCGCCGGGCTCTCATTGCTGGCAACATGGTGGGTGTAATAGCCCCCTTAGTGGGGGTCTTTTTGAATTTGCGCCGGCTATCCTTAATTGGCCATACCCTTTCTCATGTGGCCCTGGCCGGGGTGGCTATAGGGCTGTTTATCGGTGTTTTTCCTCTTTATATGGCCCTGATTATTTCTATAATAGCAGCTCTGGCCATTGAAAAGTTACGTAAAGATTACCAGGATTATGCTGAACTCTCCCTGGCCATAATACTGGCCGCTGGCCTGGGCCTGGCCACTATTTTGATCAGCGCTGCCAGACAGAGCGCTGGAATACACAGTTATTTATTTGGCTCTATCTCTTTAGTAGGCACCAGGGATATTTACATGATTTTACCTCTGGCTTTTATTATTTTAGCAGTTATAATAAAATATTATTATGGTTTCTTTTACCTGGCCTTTAATGAAAATGAAGCCCGCCTGGCGGGAGTGCCTGTGAAGGCTCTTAATATAGTTTTCATGGTAGTAGTTGCTCTGACCATATCCCTTGCTATTAGAGTGGTGGGGACTCTTTTAATAGCTTCTTTAATCACTATTCCGGTGGCAGCAGGGATGCAACTGGCCTGGAGTTTTAAAAGTACAATCTGGTTAAGCTTGATTTATAGTTTAATAGCAGTAAATTCAGGCTTGATCTACTCTTTTTATTATGATCTTGCTCCTGGAGGTACAATTATAATTACAGGAGTTCTTTTATTATTAGCAACCATGCTAATCAAATATCTTTATCAGAAATTTTTCAGGCCTCGATAAATTAGTTTTTAATAATTGAGCTCTGTGTTATAATAAAGTTAAATATGAGCAAAATCTTAATCCAGGAGGCTAAATTCATGCTAAGTAGAAGAGAATTTTTAAGGAGAATGCTGGCTATGACTGCCTCGCTATCTATAGGAACAAAAGTAATTTCTTCTCTGGGCAGTGATAAAATTAAGGCTGCCTCAGAAATACCTAAAAGAGAGCTTGGTAAGACAGGAGAAGAAATTAGTCTGGTAAGCCTGGGAGGAGAATCAACAGTAGAGCAGCGTGATAGACGAGAAGAGGCAATTGAAATTATAAACAAGGCTTTAGATGAAGGAATTAATTATATTGATACTGCCCCCTCCTACGGCAATGGAGGTAGTGAAGAGAATATTGGAGAAGTAATGGCCCACCGGCGAGAAGAAGTATTTTTAGCCACCAAGACTCATGATAGAAGTTATGAAGGAACAAAATCCCTGCTGGAAGATAGCCTCAATAGACTTAAGACAGATTATTTAGATCTTTATCAACTGCATAACATCAGGACCACCCAAGATGTTAATGAGGCTTTAGGAGAAAATGGCGCCATAAGGGCTATGGAAGAACTTAAGGAGCAGGGAGTTATTAATAATATTGGTATTACCGGTCATCGAGATCCTGAGGTTTTATTACAGGCGATTGAAGAGTATGATTTTGACTGCATCTTACTCTCTTTAAATGCAGCTGATATTCATTATCAGCCCTTTCAGGATGAGTTGTTATCAAGAGCTAAAGAGAAGGAGATGGGCATTATAGCCATGAAAACTTTAGCTCAGGGCAGATTGGTTCCCGATGGAGGGGTGGAAAGTATTGAAAAAGCCCTTAATTATGTCTGGAGTTTCCCTGTAACTACCTCAATCATAGGAATTAGTACCCTCGAAGAATTAAGAGAAGATATTGAGCTGGCTAAAAGTTTTTCTACCCTGGGAGAAGAAGAGATGCTGGAAATAGAAAGAAGCACTGCCCCCTATGAAGAAGAGGGTAACTTTTTTAAATATCACTGGTAAAGTTTTAATACTCACTTTAGACAGGTATTTCACCTGTTTTTTAAGTATATTTGCTTTATTTGCTGTATAATAATACAATAAGAACAGGAGTGTTCCCATGCTGGCTAAAATGAAGGACTGGGCTTTAGAGGTAGGAGAGTTGCAAAGAGATTATTTTCGCAGCACATATAAAGTAAGTAATAAAAAAGAAAAGATAAACCTGGTGACAGAGGTTGATCAGAAATCAGAGAAAATTTTGTTAAATAAAATCAGAAATAATTTTCCTGCCGACAAAATTTTGGCCGAAGAGAGCGGGAATATCACCGGAGATAGCTTAGAAACTGGCAGATGGTGGATTATTGACCCTCTGGACGGTACAGTTAATTATGTCCATGGTTTTCATATATTTGGAATATCCCTTGCCTTTATAATAGATGGCAAGCTTGATAAGGCTGTGGTATATATTCCCATGTTAGAGGAGATGTATGAGGCCCAGCGTCAGGGGGGGAGTTTTATAAATGGTGAAAAGATGGAACTTAAAGATAATAAGGATCTGTCGACGGCGGTAATTGCTACGGGCTTTCCCTATGACCATCAGAGCAATTCTCAGGATATTATTGACATGTTTTCTCAAGTTTTGCCTTTGGTGGGGGGGATAAGACGGACGGGCTCGGCAGCCTTTGATCTCTGTCAGGTGGCTCGAGGTGTTTTTGACGGGTTTTGGGAGGTCAGGCTCTCTCCCTGGGATATTGCCGCCGGTGCTTTAATAATCAGTGAGGCCGGGGGAGTTGTCACTAATTTTTCAGGAGAAGAGATTCAATATAACGCCGCTGAGATAGTGGCCGGGAATAGGTTTATCAACCAGGAACTAAGGCAGGTGTTGGAAGGGGAATAAATCATGGAATTTTATCGGAAAGGAGTTTCCCTCAAATTATTTTTCTTAATAATTTTAATTGCTGTACTAGCCACTCTACTTTTGACGGAGATAGGTCTGTTTTTAGCTGGTTCAGCCCTGGGCTATGAAATGGAATTTGAATTTTTAAATACCCAGGCCGGGGAAGATATAGATTCAGAATATGATGCTATGTTTATTTCCAGTGGCAGATTAATGGCCTTGATATTTCAGGTGACTCTATTTTATGTTATAATCTTATTATCAGGTAGTAGATACCTGCTGGGTTTTTTATTTTTTCCCCTTGGTTATCGAATGATATCCTATATACTGGCGATGGCTGCTCCAGATACTTTCTTATCTCAGGCAGAATTTTTAATAGCTAATTATTACGATATATCGACGGGATTGATTATAGCTATAATATCAATTTATTTTATTATATTAAATCTTCATGCCGTTATTAGAACTTCTTTAAGCTGGAAGAGATATTTTCAGGGAGCGCTTTTTTCTCTGCTGCTTTTTGCTATTATTGTGTTTTTAACTAATTTAATTTGATAATTTGCAGTATTAAGCTTGCTTTTCTCTCCAGTTACTAATATAATACTAGCAACAATAAATTTCCAAAAAACCCTTGGATGCCTTATTAAAAGGTGAGTGATACTTTGCAGACTCTAATAGTTTATTATTCTCGAACCAATACAACAAAAGAACTGGCCGGCAAGCTTCAGGAGAACTTTGCTGCTGATATTCTTCAAATTGAAGACCAGAAGAAAAGAGAAGGTTTTCTTTATCTCCTGAAGGCCAGTTTTGATGCCTTGACGGCAAATGTGACTTTGATCAATCAGTTTTCTCATAATTTAGAGGAATATGACCTTGTTTTGGTAGGCAGCCCTATCTGGGCGGCTTCTATAACTCCGGCTATAAGAACTTTTCTGCTGGGCAACAGTGAAGTATTACCCAGACTAGCTTTCTTTGTTACCCATGCTGGAGGAGGTAGTGGTCGTTCTAAGAAGCAATTTAAGAAGATAGCAGGTCAGGAACCCCTGGCTTTTCTATCAGTTAAAGACGACGAAGTCAAAAAAGATGATGAGAGCTTCAAAAATAAATTAGCAGAATTTGAAAGGGAGATCATTACAAATTTTAAAAGCTGAGGCAGCTTAGATTGAGATCAATTTAGTTAGAGTAAAGCCTTAATAAAATTTTAGTAAAATTATTAAGGATAGAGAGGTGATAATAATGTCAAATCAAGATAAAATAAAACGAGCTCTTGAGCAGACAGAAATATTTAAATCTCCTGATGAACTTCTTTCCAGCCAGGGGAAAACTAGTCTGCACTACTATGTCCTAACAGAGCCAGCTTATCTGGAAGTTTATCCCGAAGAAGGGCCTGAAACCAGAATTAGAGAAGGCTGGATAACCTGGGATAAACCTAAACTAATAACACCGGGATATCTTATGAAGGCTGAGGGTTTCAGTGATGAAGCAAGACAGGCTCTGGAGATGATAGCTAAGAGCAAACCTGATTTAGCCAGTTTAATATATAAAATGAGCTTTCAGCAAAAGGTTGATAGCGTAGAGACGGTGAGCAAGACTATCGAAGAGACGGCTGAAAGGCTGGAGAGAGAAAGCTCTGAAGAGGATAGGTTTTTGACAGTCATATTATCAGGTTTAGAAGAGCTCTGGGATGTCTCTTTAATGAAGTTTGTGGAAGAATTCATTGCGGAAAGTGCCAGTGAAGCCCATCTGCCAGAAATGGAAGAACAGGGTTATTTAACCCGAGGAAAGGGTGGGCAGGTTCGAGTTACCAGAACCATTGAAGGGCTCCCAATAGCTGCTAAAGACGAGATAGAACGTCTTTTCAGCAAGGTTAAAGCCGGTGAGGCAAAGCCTGCAACTTTAAAAAAGGAACTAGATCGCTGGGGAGTTTACCGGCAATATGAAGATAGATTTTTGGATCTATTTCGAGCCAGCAAATAGCTCTATAATATAAAATATTAGCAGGGGTATCCTCAAGGATACCCCTCTTATTAACTTAGATTTTATTTTAGGAATTCACTTTAAACAGTGATATTTTGACTGAGCTCTTCAGCTAAATAAGAGCTTCTGACATGGGGGCCGGCAGCTACAGCTTTAAAACCATAGGTGAGAGCTTGTTCTTTATATTCCTGGAATTTTTTGGGGTTAATATATTCCCGGACGGCAATATTGGCCCTGGTTGGCTGCAGATACTGACCCAATGTCAGGATATCACAATTTACTTCCCTTAAATCACGAAAAACCTGATATAATTGCTCTTCTGTTTCTCCTAAACCCAGCATTAAACCCGATTTAGTTAAGATATCTGCCGGGCTATTGGCTACGGTGGCCAGAACCTGTAAAGAGCCCTGATAGTTGGCCTCTGGCCTTACTTCAGAATAAAGTTCTGGTACCGTTTCAATGTTATGATTGAATATATCTGGTCTGGCAGCAATTATTTTTTCCAGCGGTTTTCTCTGGTGCTGGAAATCAGGTGTTAAAATTTCGATAGTCAACTTATCGTCATAGGAACGTAATTTTTTAATAGTCTTAACAAATTGTTCAGCACCACCGTCAGGCAAATCATCGCGAGTGACTGATGTTATTACTACATGCTTTAGTTTTAATCTCTTTACCGCTGCTAAAATTCGTTCTGGTTCTTCAGGGTCGGGTTCAGTAGGTGGAGCCGATTCTACGGCACAAAATTTACAATTTCTTGTACAGTTATTCCCTAAAATCATAAAGGTAGCTGTTTTTTTGGCATAACATTCTCCAATATTAGGACAGCGAGCTTCCTGGCAGACAGTATTTAAATCCAGCCCCTGTAATAGGTTTTTGGTGGTGTGCATACCCTGCTGGAGCAAATCCTTATTCTTTAACCAGTCAGGTAGCCGTTTGCGCCTGTTATTTTTAGTCATGATATTGCACCTCAACTTAAAATATTATCAGCCTATCTTCTGGCCGTCCATTCAGATTGACTATATTTATTCTTGCTTAACTTTTCTGCCAGATTTTCCTCTTTCGCCGACAATGAACCAGGCTGGATATCCACCTTAAAATGCTCTGCCAGCCCTGCTACCAGACAATCCTGTAACCTTTCTATTGTGAGCTCATCATCTTCTGTCAGGTGCTCCTCTAAAGCAGTAGATTTCTGATTGAAGATATCGATCAATCTTTGTCGACGCTGGGGGGAAGAAATTTTAAAGAGAGAAAAAATAAGTTCAGCATCAATATTAAGGGGCAGGGAACCATGCTGTAAAATAGTATCCTCTTTTCTGGTCTGGGCACTGCCAATCAACTTTTTGCCCTCTATCACTACCTCATACCAGGAAGGGGTATCAAAGCAGGCAGCTGACTTTCCTTTTGGTGATTTTTGACCGTTCTTACGGGGTTCTAAAGTAACAGCTAAACCTAGCTTTTTCAGTCCCTTGACCAGTCCCTGACTTATTTGGCGGTAGCTTTTAATGATGGAAGAGTCCAGAAGGTTTAAATCTTCCCTGATAGTTAAACTATAAGTTAGCTCCTGGTCATGTAATATAGCCCGACCGCCAGTCAATCTTCTCACCACGTCGATACCCTGAGTCTGACAGGCTTTAAGATCAATGCGTTTTTCCAGTTTTTGAAAATAACCCAGGGAAAGAGCAGGGGGATCCCAGCCATAGAACCTTAAAGTTGGCGGACTTTGTCCCTGGCTGTGGCTTTTCATAATTGCTTCATCGATGGCCATATTTTTAAAACCATCGTAATCTTGATAGGTAATTAAACGCCAGGTTGTCATTTTATCCCTCCTGTACTCCCAATCCATGATATCATATCTTTTAATCGAGGTAAAATAAATTAATTGGAGAGGTGGAAAAAATGCTGAAGAAAAACAAAAAGATTGTCAGTGCTTTAAAACCTGAAGGAGAGGGAGCAGAGGTCAAAAGGCTTTTTCCAAGCAATAGTTTTAATTATCTTGATCCCTTTGTGCTCTTAGACCATTTTTATGTGGAACCTCCTAATGAGTTTGCTCCCCATGAGCACAGAGGCTTTGAAGCCATAACCTATATGCTGGAAGGCTCCTTTCTCCATAGTGATAATTTAGGCAATGAAGAAGAAATTCCCACTGGCGGAGTTCAGGCCTTTAATGCTGGCAGGGGTATTGTTCATTCCGAGGCCCCTGGAGGAGAGGGGCTCAGCAGAGGGATACAGTTATGGATTAATATTCCTAAGCCTGAGAAGGAATCAGAGCCCGGTTATCAAAAGCTTAACCCCGAAGATATTCCCCGGCAAAAACAGGATAATTTAGATGTCAGGACTATTGTGGGGCCTGGTTCTCCTTTAAAGCTTAAGACCGAAGTTATTTTTCAAGAGGTAAAGATAAAAGAAACAGGTCGCTTTAATATTCAACTGAGCCCGGAGCACCAGGGGGTAATCTATCTCCTGGCCGGAGAGCTTACGGCAGAGTCTCTTCCTGTTACCATTAAAAAAGACGAAGGTTATTTATTAACTGCCGGCTCTTCACTGGAGTTAGAGAGCAGTTCTGCCGAAGCTCAATTTATTTTTCTGGCAGGACGGCCCCTAGGAGAACCCATCAAAATTAAAGGGTCCTCAGTAGAATGACCAGCTTTAAAGATAGTCCTGAAAGAGAAGAGTTAAAATATTACTGCCCTCAGTGTGACAGTTATTATGATATGGCTGGCAAAAATTTTCTCTGCAACTGCGGGGGTTTTTTTCAGCTTAACAAAAAAAGCTCGGATTTAACTACGGAACTTTCGCTAGGGGAAGTTAAAACACCGGTTTATCACCATAAACACCAGGGTTATCAGGTTGCCTTTAAACTTGACTACTATCAGCCCACCGGTTCTTTTAAAGACCGCGGAGCTCGGTTGATGCTGGGCCTTTTAAAGGAACAGGGGGTTAAAGAAATTATAGAAGATTCTTCTGGTAATGCCGGGGCTGCTATTGCTGCCTATGCCGCGGCAGCGGATATAGACTGTGAGATCTTTCTGCCTGAGGATACCAGCAGCTCTAAAGTGAGGCAGATATCGGCTTATGGAGCTAAAATTCGCCCTATAGCCGGTGACCGGCAGAAAGTTATGCAAAGGGTACAAAGGGAAGCTAAAAAGAAGGTCTATGCTTCTCATATTTATAATCCCCTTTTTATAGCCGGTGTTAGCTCTTTAGCGGAAGAGATTCTGGCTGATTTTGGTGAGCCAGGGACTCTTTTTCTGCCTGCAGGAAATGGCTCGCTGTTGCTGGGAGTGGCAGAGGGGTTAGAGGAAAGAGGAGTAAATACTAAAATAATTGCTGTGCAGAGCAAAAAATGTGCTCCCCTTTATCGATTATTTAAGCAAAAAGCCCTTGATATTTCTAAACTTACTACTGATACTGTAGCTTCAGGAATAGCAATCCCTGCTCCTCCAAGGTTAACTCAAATGAAGGAAGTGGTGGAAAAATTTCAAGGAGAGGTAGTAGTTGTTGATGAGCAGGAGATAATAGCGGCCCGGGAATATTTAGGGCGAGAAGGTATATATATAGAATCCACTGCTGCTGTGGCCTGGGCAGGAATGAAGAAGTTTTGCCAGCAGAACAACTCAATCCCCGAGCCTGTAGTTATTCCCCTTACTGGAAGTGGGTTGAAGGAATAAAATATTACTTTATAAGAAAGGATATTACTATGAAAACTTTAATAACTGGAGCTCGTCTGCTGACTCCGGAGATTTTTCCGGCCAAGGGCTGGCTTTTAATAGCCGGAGGGAAAATTGAAGACTATGGAAGTGGTCTTCCTCCCGAAAAATATTGTCAGGAAAGTGAGCTTAAGAATAAACAAATCGATCTGGCCGGTGATTATCTGGGGCCTGGCTTAATAGATATTCATATTCATGGCGCTAAGGGCTATGACGTTATGGATGGTAGCTTTAAGGCTCTTGCTGCCATCTCTGATTATAAGCTGCGGCAGGGAGTGACAGGTTACCTGGCAACTCCTTTAACTGCTGACAATGAAAAGCTTCACAGGGTCCTGGATAATATTAAAGATTACAGGGAAAAAAATCCAGATACCAATCTCTTGGGGGTGCACTTAGAAGGACCCTTCATCAATAGGGAAAAGGCCGGAGCGCAAAACCCGGCTCATATTAAAAGCTATTCTCCAGAATTATTTTCTTGCTGGCAAAGTAAACTAAAAGATTTATTGAAGATAGTCACTCTAGCTCCAGAAATAGAGGGGGCTTTTAGTCTGCTGAAGATACTTAAAGAGCAGGAAATAATTGCTGCCGCTGGCCACAGCAAGGCCGATTATCAAACTATGCAGCAGGCCTTTAGCAGCGGTATCAACCATGCCAGCCACCTTTTCAATGGCATGTTAGGTCTGCATCACCGAGAACCAGGTACAGTGGGGGCCTGTTTAGATAATGATAAAATCTCTGTGGAGCTGATAGCCGATGGAATTCATCTGCACCCGGCAATTTTAAGGCTGGTTAGGAGGGTAAAACCCTTAGAGCAGATAATTTTGATAACCGATGCCATGAGAGCAGCCGGGATGGAGGATGGGCAGTATGAATTAGGCGGTTTAAAGGTCCAGATCAAAGAGGGGGAAGCCCGTCTTAAGGAGTCAAAGCAGCTGGCAGGTAGTACCATTTCAATGCTGGAGGCCGTCAAGAGGTTCTACCAGGAGACAGATTTAAATCTCCAGCAGGCCTGGCAATTGGCCAGCACCAATCCTGCTCGCAAATTGGACTTACTAGAAACTACCGGTGAGATAGCAGCAGGGAAAAGGGCTGATTTAGTGGCTTTTTCTGCTGACTGGCATGTCAGAGGAGTCTGGCAGGCAGGTGTTTTATCTAAAGAGGATTTTTGATATTATATAATATAAATTAAGAGAGTCAGGATATAAACTTTTAAAAGAAACAAATAATTTAAACTCAGGCCTTTGATTGGAGGAAATAAAATGGTAAACATAGAATCTTTATCCTTTAAAGACCAGCAATTGGAGAAAAAATATCATGATCTTAAAGAAATTATAGCGGAGCTAGATAGTGCAGCAGTGGCCTTTTCTGGAGGAGTAGATAGCACTTTGCTTTTAAAGGTAACTGCTGATATTTTAACCGAGGGGGTTATAGCCGTCACCTCTAAGTCAGAGACTTACCCCCAGGAGCAGCAGGAAAAAGCCCAGGAGATAGCTGCAGAGATAGGAGTAGAACAGGTTTTGATCTACACGGAAGAATTAGCTAGCGAAAATTTCGCTCAAAACTCACCGGACCGCTGCTATCACTGTAAGAAAGAGTTGTTTAATGAAGTGAAAGAGGTGGCTCAAAAGAGAAATATCACCACTGTACTAGATGGGTCAAATTATGATGATATAGATGATTATCGCCCGGGGTTAAAAGCTCTAAAAGAATTATCAATCCGCAGCCCTTTACTTGAAGCTAAATTAAACAAGAAAGATATTCGTAAGTTATCGAAAAAACTCAAACTACCTACCTGGGATAAAGCCAGCTTTGCCTGTCTTTCTTCCCGATTTCCCTATGGTGATAAAATAACCTCAGAGAAATTGCTGAGAGTTGATGCAGCGGAGAAGTTTTTAAGAGATTTTGCCTTTAAGCAGCTTAGAGTTAGGCATCACGATAATGATACTGCTCGGATTGAGGTCTTGCCTGAGGATATGGAGATATTCTTAACTAAAAGGGAGGAGATAGTAGCTAAACTCAAAGAGCTTGGTTATACCTACATTACTCTTGATTTAGAGGGATATCGGACAGGCAGTATGAATGAGGTGCTCAGTGAAGAAGAGAAGTTGACTTAAAGTCTAGTTTTAATTGGAGGTGGCTGATATGGCAAAGGTTTTTAATCCAGCTAATCGGGATAAACTTCACTCAAAAGAGCGAGAAAGAATTCTTCCAGCCCAGAGGATACTCCAGGCCTGTGGCCTAAAGGAGGGGCAGGTTTTTTTAGATGTAGGCTGTGGCAATGGCTATTTTTCTTTGCCAGCAGCTCAGATTGTAGGAGCTGCAGGTGAGGTCCATGCCTTTGATATTTCCCAGGAGATGTTAGATGATTTAAAGGAACGGATGCAGGAGCGGGCTCTTGATAATATTAAGACCTATCAGGTAGGTGAAGGCGGCACCTGTGGGACTGAAATTGAAGAACAATTAACGGCCAGAGGCGATATGATGTTGATGGCAAATATTCTTCATGAAGTTGAAGAACCAGCGGACTTTTTAGAGTGCTACCTGCCTCTCTTAAAAGATCAGGCTCGTCTGCTGGTGATCGACTGGAGGAAAAAGGAAATGGATAAAGGACCGGCTTTAGAGCACCGTCTGGACTTTGAGAGTTTAGAAAAAGTTATCAGAGAGGTAGGACTTAAACTGGAGTACAGTCGGATCTTAAATGAGCGTTATTATCTTCTGGTAGCTGATAAAATTTAGAGCTTTTGCGTTACTAAAAATTGTTATTTTTTAGGAGGCATGCTATTGGCTTTAGATCTGTTATTTTACAACACCAGGCTGTTAACTATGGAAGGAGATGGATTAGGGTATCGCTCTGAAGCTGCCCTGGGGATAAAGGGAGATAAAATTGCTGTTATCGGTGATTCAGCAGAGGTGGTAGCAAATTATAAAGCCGAGAAAAAGATCAGTGGTGAGGATTTATTACTGCTGCCTGGATTAATTGACAGTCATATTCATACTGAAATTGCCTTGCTCAGGGGGGTGGCCCAGGATATAACTGACTGGATGGAGAGAGGACTCTGGCCCTTTTCGCAACATTTAGATGAAGAGGCTAAGGAGGCCGGTACTGCCCTTAATCTTCTGGAAGCTGTCAGGAGTGGAACGACACTATTTGCTGATTTTGGCAGTAATCTGGCCGGCATGGTGAACCAGCACAAAAATTTTGGCACTAGAGCTATTCTGGCCAAAACAATTAACGAACTGGCTGAGAAGCAGGATTCAACACCTGGTTCTCTTTATTCCCTGGACCGGCAAAAAGGAGAGGAAGACTTACAGGAAGCACTGGAGTGGCTAAAAAAGGATGATATCCCTGCTACCATAGATTTTTTCTTAGGACCCCAGGCCCCGGACATGCTATCCCAGGAGTTATTAGAAAAGGTTTATTTGCAAGCCGAAAAATTTAATACCGGTATTCACATGCATGTGGCTCAGGGTAAAAGAGAGCATAATCAGATGCTTAAGCGTTATGACAGTCGAACCATACCCTGGTTAGCCCGGCAGGGTCTGCTAAATTCTTCTTTAAGGGCAGTGCATTTGACTGAAGCTAATAGGGAAGAAACAATTACCCTGGCTCGAAGCGGGGCAGGATTAATTATCTGCTCTGGCAGTATTGGAATTATCGATGGTCAAGTTCCTCCCCTGCAGGAATTTTTAGAGGTTTCCAGCAAGGCGGCTTTGGGCTCTGACCAGGCTCCTGGTAATAACTGCAACAATATGTTTAATGAGATGAAGCTCACCGCTCTTTTTAACAAAATCAAAAAGGAGAGTCCACTGCCTTTACCGGCCTGGCAGGTTTTGCGTTTAGCTACCATTGATGCAGCTCGTTGCCTGGGGGTAGAGGACAGGGTAGGTTCTTTAAAGGCTGGCAAATATGCCGATATAATTACTATTGACTTAAATCAGGCCTCTTTAAACCCCGTTCTGGAGCAACCGCTGCGCAACCTGGTTCCCAATCTGGTCTATTCGGCCCGGGGTAGTGAAGTTAAGGATGTTTTAGTTGCAGGCCAGTATATCCTGCAGGATAGAGAGCTAACCAATGTGAATGAGACAGAGATAATTAAAAGAGCAGGAGAAGCTGCTGCCAGGATTATAAATAGGGTGGATTTAAAAGAACTGGAAAAATCTTCACCTTTATATCAGGCTCAATTGTCAGGAAATTTATAATAAAAAGGGGGAGTAGGAAGCATGAAGAAAGGAATGGTTCTTTTACTATTATCTTTGTTTCTTTTACTCCCTTTATATCTCCTTACCACTCCAGAAGAGCATCCAGTGAGCATTTTTGTTATTGATAGTGATTTCAGGCCAGTTCCTGCTAGAGGATCAGGAAGAACTTTACAGGCTTTCCCTGGCCATGGTCAACTGGTGCGGGATATAATTGCCGATACTAAGGGAAGGGCTAAAGCTGATATCTATACTCTGGAGATTTCTGCCGGGGGTCCGGAAAGAAACCGGGTCAACGTAATAAATCACCTCAGGGATATAAAAAATTATGCTATTAGTGAAGAAGATACCAGGGTATTGGTGAATATCAGTTTAGCCTTTTCCGTAGCAGAGGAAGAGGAGAAAAGCTTGCTTCGAGATTTAAAAGAATTAGGGGTGATAGTCGTTGCTGCAGCCGGCAATAGTGGAGATGAACAGGTTTTTTATCCTGCTAAATATGACTCTGTTTTAGCGGTAACAGCTGCTACCAGCCGGAGGGTTGCCCCCTATGCCAGCTACGGGGAACAGGTTGATCTGGCTGCTTCCGGTGATATTACTAGATATCTGCCTTCAGAATTTAGTTCTTATTCTTTAAACCCCTATCGCTCCACAGGGACCTCCTTTGCTGCCCCAAGAGTGGTGGGAGCAATTGCTGAAGTAGCAGCTGCTAGGGGACTGGAGCTATCATCAGAGCAGTTAATTGCTGAGGTTAGGTCTGCCACCACTTCTATTGATGATTATCTTTTTGAAGAGGGTTTACTGGGAAGTGGCTTATTTCGAAGAGAACAATTTTTACGCTCCCTGGCTCCAGCAAATTACTGGCACACCCGGTTATTTTATTTATTACTGCTAAATGGAGCCCTGCTTTTGTTTTTTGCCGGTAAGTATCTGCAGGATTATCGTTACCTTAAATCCCTTGAAAAAATTGATAAAGGGCGGGAATTATTTCAAGTGGCTAAAAAGGCCAAGGCCAGACACTGGCCCCATATCCAGAGTAATCTTGCTGATTTTTCTCAAGAAGAAAAATTACAATTTGCCCAGCGCAGTTTTTCTCTGCCCCTGGAAAATAAAGTTTGGACTAACTTCTGGCAGCAGGAGACAGAGGAGTTTTTAGTGCTCACTTTGCAGCAGCTCTTGAGCAAAAATGAGGTGGATCCCGAAAGAATAGCAGAAAAAATTGGCCGGGCCATACCTGATAAAGGGGAAAAGTTAATTCCCCGCCTGGAGAAGGATCTGGAGTTGACAGAAGATTTTCGAGGTATAAACTCTCGTTTCAAATTGGCTCTTTATTTAGAAATTGACAGGGAGAAGGCTCGAGAATTTGCCTTTACTCTTCTGCAGGAGAGACAGCAGGTCTGGATTGTTTATTATGCTCTTTATACTTTGCAAGAGACAGGGACTCAGGGGCTGCCTGAAGAGGAATTGCTTTCGGTAATTGAAAAGATCAAAAATAGAGGAGAGGTATTGTTAAAGCAGGAAGCTAGTCGTTTAGAGAAGATGGTCAGGACTGATTATTGCTGTCATTAGATTTTGTCGGCATTAAGGGTAAATAAAATATTCTCCGGGAGGTAGATAAAAATGACGAAAATAGTAGTGCCTTTAGCGCGAGGCTTTGAGGAGATAGAGGCGGTAACGATCATTGATGTTCTAAGAAGAGCGGATTTAAAGGTCATCTGTGCCGGATTAGGCGAAATAACGGTGAAGGGTGCTCATGGAATTAAAATTGAGGCTGACCAGAGATTAAAAAATATAAATCACAGGGTTTTTGCCGGCCTTGTGCTGCCAGGAGGTATGCCTGGTACTGAAAACCTGCGACGGGAAAAGAGAGTTTTAAATTTAATCCAGGAATTTGCGGCTCAGGAAAAATTAGTGGGTGCCATTTGCGCTGCGCCTCTGGTATTAAAGGCGGCTGGAGTGCTGGAAAATATAAGTTTCACCAGTTATCCCGGTTTTGCTCAGGAGTTTACAGGCTATGATTACCAGGATGATAAGCCTGTAGTTGAGGATGACAATATTATAACCTCTCGGGGTCCAGGGACAGCCCTGCCCTTTGCTCTGCAGATAGTTAAATATTTTCAGGGTCAGGAAGTAAGCCAGGAGCTGGCCAGCAATATGTTAGTTGACTAAGGTGCTGAAACAGCCTTGATTTTGTCTATTTTGTTTAAAGATTAAGCCTAAAATAAAGAAATCCCAACTGCTTAAATCCAGCAGCTGGGATTTTGTCAGCCTCTAAATCTGATAAAGCATCTCATAATAATTTTTAAGCATTCTTTGAGCGGAGAATTTATCCTTAGTTGTTTTGATGCTGTACTGCATCATCATCAACCATTTTTCGCGATCTTCGTAGTAAGTGGGGACTATTTCATTTAAAAGAACTTCATAAAGGGCATGGAGGTCATGATCATCCTGGCCTTCACCTACATAACCATCTCCAAATTGCCAGCCATTGATCCCATGCTGACAATTTTCTGACCACCAGCCATCTAAGGTGCTGAAGTTTAATATCCCATTCATCGCTGCCTTCATTCCAGAAGTACCACTGGCCTCCAGCGGTCGCCGAGGATTATTTAACCAGACATCACAACCTCTGGTCATCAATCTTCCGATTTCAATATTATAATCCTCTAAAAAGGCCACACTATGAGGGAATTTGCGAGATATAGAGACTATATGAGCGATAATATCTTTACCGACATTATCTTCCGGGTGAGCTTTGCCAGAGAAAACAAACTGAATTTTCTGCTCCTCTAAAAGATGTCTGATGCGGTCTATTTTCCAGAAGACCATATCAGGCCTCTTGTAACTGGCTGCTCTACGAGCAAAACCCACTAACAACCGGTCGGGATTTAATTTCTGATCATTTTCCTTCTCTATATATTTAAGCAGTTCTTTTTTGTTTTCCTGGTGGAGCTTGGCTATTTTATTTTTATTAAATAATACCTCCAGCATTCTTTCATCGACCCAGCTTGGTCGATGGACTCCATTGGTTATGGAGAGAATAGGAGCACTGTTGTCAACATGTTTCCACATATCTCGGGCAGTAATACCATGGAGACGGGCCACTCCATTAGCCCTGGAAGCCAGGCGGAGCCCGGCCACAGTCATATTAAAGGGATTTCCACCTATCTGCTCCATCTCTTCCTGAGTAAGGCCATTAAAAGCTCCTAGATCCTTTAAATTTTCAATGGGATGAGATTCATTACCCTCTTCAACAGGAGTGTGGGTGGTAAAAACAATTTTTGGCCGTATTTTTTTCCAGGCTTCAGAGAAGTCATAGCCTTGATTAATCAATTCTCTAATCAACTCTGTGCCGGCAAGAGCGGCATGACCTTCATTGAAGTGATAGATATCAATATCTAAGTCTAATTTGCGTATAGCTCTAATTCCTCCAATACCCAGAACTATCTCCTGTGCAATCCTTTCTTCAGAGGAACCCATATATAACCTATCAGTTATCCATTTCATATCTTCATTCTCTTCGAGATTGGTATCCAAAAGATATATAGGTTTATTGTCGAACTTATCAACTTTCCAAACTTTACAGGTAACATCTTTATCTTTAACTTTGACTGAAACTTTGATGCCAGTATCGCTAACATGTTTATAGTTCTGATCTTTAGGAGCATAGTTATCATAGGGTCGTCCATAATCATCTATTAGCTGGCGGGTATAACCCTTATTCCACATTATCCCAATTCCGATTACTGGCAGGTCCATATCTTTAGCCGCCTTCATGGTATCGCCAGCTAAAACACCTAAACCACCAGAATAAATACGAAAATCTTCATGCAGACCAAATTCCATACAGAAATAAGCAACCTTTGTTTTGTTTTTCAAATTCATTATCAGTAATAATCCTCCTCAGAAAGAATCAATTAAACAAATATATTTAATCCTATTATAACTTATTATTACTTTTAAGTAAAATAAAAAAGGAAATTGGTTACAAAATCAGAATATATTAATTAATAACTTTTTCTTTAAGGAGGAAATTCATTGAGAGGTGAAGACACTCTAGTGATTGCTAATAAAAGAAATCATCAACTTAATTTTTGTCATAAATCGATGCCTGGCATCTGGGTGGAAAAGGGTATCACCTATTTTTATTTTTGGATAAAAAATGCAGAAAGAGTAACAGTGAAAATAGCATCAGAGGAAGAGGGGAATTTTGTTACCACCATTGAATTGATGGAGGTTGCAAAAAATAAATGGTCGGCCTGGCAGGAAGAAAATCTCCATGGTAAGTTTTATATCTTAGAAATCGAGAGAGAGGGCTCTCTGGTAAGGACTGTAGATCCCTGGGCTAAAGCGGTGGGGACCAATAGCAAGCGGGGATTGATAGTGGAGCTATCCAAAACTGACCCTCCTGGCTGGCAGGAAGATAAAGGACCTGAAATAAATAAACTAGAGTCAGTTATTTATGAAGTCCATATTAGAGATTTTAGTATGCATAAAGACTCGGGGATGGAAAATAAAGGTAAGTATTTAGCCTTTACCGAGGGCGGGACCAGCAACTATCAGGGTTTGAGTACCGGGATAGACCATTTAGAAGAGCTAGGGATAACACACGTCCAGTTGCTGCCTGTTTTTGATTTTGCTACCGTTGATGACAATGATCCTGAGGATTATAATTGGGGTTATGACCCCTATTTTTATAATTCTCCTGAGGGCTCCTATGCCAGTAATCCAGCTGATTTTTCTCGCATCAGAGAGCTTAAAAGACTGGTACAGGCACTCCATAACCGTAATATAGGAGTTATTATGGATGTGGTATATAACCATACCTATTATACAGAAGAGTCACCCTTTACCAAGATAGCTCCGGGCTATTTTTATCGCCATACTCCAGAGGGGGAAATAGCCAATGGTTCGGGAGTGGGTAATGAATTTGCTACAGAGAAAGAAATGGCCCGTAAATTTATCGTTGATTCAGTATCATACTGGGCTGAAGAATATCATATTGATGGTTTTCGCTTTGACCTCATGGGGTTAATAGATAAAAAAACCATGTTGGCTGTAAAGGAGAGATTGCAGAAAATAAATAGCAATATTCTGCTCTATGGTGAGCCCTGGTATGCTCTGCCCCCCCAACTGGCTGAGGAAAAATTATTAGTCAAGGGTCAGCAAAGGGGGACGGGGATAGCTGTCTTTAATGATGATTTTCGCAATGCCATTAAAGGCAGCAATGATGGCGATGATTCCGGTTTTGCCAGTGGCTGGTCTGATTTCTATTCTGAGGTTAAAAGAGGCGTGGTAGGGGAGATAAAGTATAATAAAAAGTTAAAAGGTTTTGCTAAGGACCCCGGGGAAGTAATAAATTATGTTAGCTGCCATGATAATTTAACTCTCTTTGATAAATTAGCCAGGTCCTGCCCCAATGACTCCCTTCGGACCTGGGCTTATCTTGATAAGATGGCTCAAGCTATTATTATGACCTCTCAGGGGATAGCTTTTATGCAGGGCGGAGAAGAATTTCTCAGGACTAAATATGGCCATGACAACTCCTATAAGGCCGGTGATGATATTAATGCTTTAAAATGGAATAGAAAGAGTAAGTATCAGGATGTTTTCCATTATTATAAAGGACTTATTAATTTGAGAAAAAACCATCCTGCCTTTCGCCTGCCTCGAGCTCGGAGCATAAAAAAATATTTAAAATTCGCCCAATCGCCTGAAGGGATAATAGTTTTCCGTCTGGGCCCCCATGCTGGTGGAGACCCCTGGCATGAGATTGTGGTAATATATAATGCCTGGTGGGAATGGGTTAATATTGATTTAGAGGAGAAGAAGACTTACAATGTGGTAGTAGATGATAATAAAGCTGGTATTGATGTATTGCAGAGCTTTACTCGCTCCGAGGTGGATGTTCCCCCCCATAGCGTGATGGTCCTTTATAGCGAGGAATAAAGGGATGAGTGAGCTTAAAAAATACTTTTTTAAACAAATCAATTGCAGCCGCCCTTCTCTTTCTTTTTAGAGAAGGGCGGCTCTTTTTAATTAAGGATTTTTAACCTTATATCACCGAACCCTTTTCAATTATTAAAGGAAAAGCTGGATCCCCTCGCAACTCTTTACCTGGATTTATGCGCACATTCTTATCGATAATAACATTCTCCAAAACAGCATTCTCTTTAACTTCAGATTTCTGCATGATGATAGAATTTTTCACCCTGGCCCCGTGGTGAATTTTTACTCCTCGGAAAAGAACAGAGCTTTCCACTTCTCCATCAATATAGCAGCCATTGGCTGCTAAAAGATTGTTAACCTTTGAATTAGTGGTGTATTTGGTGGCTGCTTCATCCTTGGGCTTGGTAAAGATTGGACCGATACCTTCAAAAAGATTATTAAAGATATCAGGTTGAAGCATTTCCATATTCCTGCGATAATATTCGCTCACTGAACCGGTGATAGCGATATAATCAAAGGCTGGGAAGGCCCTGACATCATAATGACTTAGATGAGAAGCTATGCCATTCTTTTCAAAATCCCATTGACCAGTGGATACACAATTATCGATTATCTCTAAAAGAATATCCTTTTTCATGATATATCTTTTCAGGGAGACCCGAGTTTCTTTGCGGGTATCAGGGTTAACTTTCATATCGAGAACTTTTTCTTCACTATCAGTTTTAATAGTGGTGTAGTGAGAATCGCGGTGCATCGTTTCTAAATCTTTATAGATAACTGTTATATCTGCTCCAGTCTTAATGTGGTGATTGAAAGCCTTGCGATAGTTAAGGTTACAGACTATAAAAGGGTAGGCAACTATTACATACTCCTGGGTGGAGCGATGTAAGTAATCTAAATTAGTATAGAGATTTTCAATATCCCCTTTATAGATTTGATTATTGCCATAGATATGGGCTGGTGGTAAAAGGAAAAGACCGTCCTGTTTGGTATCTAAACCCCAGGCCTTTCCGGGACCGATATGGTCCAGCAGGGAGCGAAATCTGCTTTCCAGAAGGATACCTACATTTTTAATTCCCGAATTAACCATATTAGAAAGGGGAAAGTCTATCAAGCGATGTCTGGCTGCAATAGGGGTGGAAGCCAGAGAACGATGGGCCGTTATTTCTTTCAGTGAAATCCCCTGGGGATTGTTATTGATAATACCCATTACATTATTCATAAGCTGTTACCTCCTTTAATTTTATTAACCGATGACAGACCCATGTTCAATAATTTTGCCGTTGGATATAGTTTCTCCTTCGCCGATTACTGTAATATCAAATTCCTGAGTTTCACCTACTCCAATACGGGCATTGTCTTTCACAATAGAATCCTGGCCCATGATGGTCTTGTTGACATAGGCGCCTTCTTCTATGGTGACATTTGGCATTATAACTGAATCCTTTATCACGGCCCCTTCTTCTATTTCGACGCCAAAGAAAATAACGGAATTTTCTACTTTGCCACAGATTTTAGTTCCCTTGTTAATCATGGAATGAGAAATAGTGGCCGTTCGGCTGACAAATTGAGGCGGGCGGTTGGGGTTGACACTGGAAATAACCCAGCTGCGGTCAAAAAGATTTAAACCTTTATTTTTTTCAGCCAAAAGATCCATATGGGTCTCCCAGTAACTCTTAATAGTTCCTACATCCTTCCAGTAGCCATCAAAGTTATAGGCAAAGACCTTTCTTTGCTCGCCGAGCATGGCCGGGATTATATTTTTGCCAAAGTCATGGGCTGAATCTTCGTTCTGAGCATCACTTTCTAAATAATCCTTTAATAAGGGCCAGTTGAAAATATATATTCCTAGAGAAGCTAAATTGCTCTTCGGTTCCTCGGGTTTTTCCTGAAACTCTTTAATCTGGCACTTGTCATCGGTATTCATAATTCCAAAACGATTGGTCTCCTCCCAGGGCACCTCCATGACGGCAATGCTAGCTTCAGCATTCCATTGTTTGTGCTGGGCTAACATGCGGGAGTAATCCATTTTATAAATATGGTCCCCGGATAATACTAAAATATAATCAGGGTCGTAAAGGTCGATATAATTAATATTTTGGTAGATAGCATCGGCAGTCCCCTTATACCAGGAACCCCCGGTTTCTCGCAAATAGGGGGGTAAGACAGTGACCCCACCATCCCTGCGGTCTAAATCCCAGGAACTTCCATTGCCAATATAAGAATTGAGAACTAAAGGTTCATATTGGGTGAGAACACCCACCGTATCAATGCCTGAATTGGTACAATTACTCAAAGGAAAGTCAATTAGACGATATTCTGCCCCGAATGGTACAGCTGGTTTGGCTATATTCTTCGTTAGCACTCCGAGGCGAGTTCCTTTGCCTCCGGCCAGCAACATAGCTACTATTTCTTTTTTAGACATTTTATCCCTCCTGGATAGTAATTGTGGAAGAGCATAGAGCAGTCAAACAGACTGATTTTTTAAAAAACTGGCCTGGTTAAAGAATGGCCTGAATTAAACAGGTTGCAAATAAAGAGCTGCTAATGGCGGCAGAGTTAGATTCAATGAATTGTTCCGCCCGTGGAACTCTTTATTTTCAGTAGAATAAATTTTCTGTTCACAGTAACCGGAGCCCCCGTAGTCAGGAGCATCGCTATTTAATATTAGCTGATAATTTCCTGCTGCAGGAACGCCGATTCGATAATTATCGCGGGGCACAGGAGTGAAGTTTAAGACCACTATAAGATGATTGCCAGCAGAATCATAGCGGATATAACTCAAAATGCTCTGGCTGTAATCATTGGGTTCAATCCAGCTAAAGCCCTTTTCCTGGTAATCAAGCTCCCAGAGGGCTGACTGAGCCAGATAAATTTCATTAAGATTGGCTGAATATTTTTGGAGCGCTTGATGTTTATCATATTCTAATAAAAACCAGTCCAACTCCTGCTTGTAATTCCACTCAATAAACTGACCAAATTCTCCACCCATAAAGAGCAGGTTTTTTCCTGGATGAGCTACCATATGGGCTAATAGGAGTCTCAAGTTAGCAAATTTCTGCCAGTAATCACCAGGCATCTTATCTAACAGTGACTTTTTGCCATGGACTACTTCGTCATGAGAAAGAGGGAGAATAAAATTCTCTGAATAGGCATACATCAAGGAAAAAGTGAGCTTATTGTGTTCCCATTTGCGAAAAATGGGGTCTGATTCCATATATTCCAGCATATCATTCATCCAGCCCATATTCCACTTGAAGTTAAAGCCAAGTCCACCAACATAGGCAGGGCCGGTAACCTGAGGCCAGGAGGTGGATTCTTCTGCTATCATCATCGCCCCGGGATAATGCTCAAAGACTTCTTCATTCAATTTGCGGAGAAATTTTATAGCAGCAATATTTTCATTTCCCCCGTATTCATTGGGAACCCATTCTCCATCTTCTTTGCCGTAATTAAGGTAGAGCATATTGCTTACAGCATCTGCTCTAATGCCATCTATATGATATTTGTCAAACCAGAAAATAGCATTGGAGATCAGAAAACTCCAGACTTCAGACTGGTTAAAATCAAAGTTTAATGTATCCCACTGGGTATTTTCAGCCTTAAGGGGATCAGCACTTTCATATAATTCAGTACCATCAAATTTTCTTAAACCATGGTCATCCTTGCAAAAATGACTGGGCACCCAGTCTATTATAACCCCAATTCCGGCCTGATGGCATTTGTCCACCAGATACATAAAATCCTCCGGGGAACCATAGCGGCTGGTCACTGAATAATAGCCAGTGGTCTGATATCCCCAGGAGCCATCAAAGGGATGCTCAGCCACTGGAAGGAGTTCAATATGGGTATAATTCATCTCGGTTACATATTTAATCAATTTATTGGCCAATTGGCGATAGTTCAACCAATTTCCCTCGCTATCGCGTTTCCAGGAGCCTGGATGGACTTCATAAATGGAGATAGGTTGCTTGTAGATATTAGTCTGCCTTCTCTTCTTTAGCCAATCATTGTCCTGCCAGTTGTATTTATTGAGATCAGTGACGATAGAAGCAGTTTTTGGCTTTTTTTCACTATAAAAAGCATAGGGATCAGCCTTTACTCTGGTATAGTTCTGGGGACCTGTGAGGTAAAACTTGTATTTGTCTCCGACCCGGGCGCTATTAAGAAAAAGTGTCCATAGACCTGACTCCTTAATTCTTTCCATTTTATCTTGTTCCGGATTCCAATCGTTGAAATCACCTATTACACTAACTTCCCGGGCATTGGGGGCCCAGACTGTAAAACGAACCCCCTGGCTGCCCTGGTGATAACCTGGATGAGCCCCCAGGAATTTATATGATTGAAAATGTCTTCCCTGGTGAAAAAGATACCGATCATAATTTGAAGGCAGATGAGCAGTCATAGCTGGAGCTCCTTCCTGAAAGAAAATTTCTCCTAAATTTAAATCTGTATTTATTATATTATTTCTTTATATATTGGGAAAAACCTGCAAGATGTATCGGGAAAAAGCTGCCGGGGTTTGACAGTCATCTTTTATTTTAATAAAATTAACTTATCCTGTAGATATCTGGAGGTGCTGATATGTCAGCCCCAAAAATTTTATTTGTTAGTTCTGAAGCTGCTCCCTTTGTTAAATCAGGTGGTCTAGGTGATGTTGCTGGTTCTTTGCCAGCTGCTTTGAAAAAACAGGGTTTTGATGTGCGAGTTGTTCTGCCAGAGTACAGTCAAATACCCTTAAAATACCGCCGTCGTTTAGAACATTTAATTCATTTTAGGACCAATGTGGTCTGGCGCAATGAATATATTGGAGTAAATCGCTTAATCCACCAGGGAGTTCCTCATTATTTTATTGACAACAAGAAACACTTTTTTAGAGATTCTCTCTATGATAATCCTGACCGCCATGTACAATTCACTCTGTTTGTAAGAGGTTTATTAGAGATGTTACCAAAAATAAATTTTCAGCCGGACATAATCCACTGTCATGACTGGCAGACAGCTCTGTTACCTGTGCTGTTAAAGGATAATTATAAAAAGTATGGTTTTTATCAGGATATAAAAACTATTTATACCATACACAACCTTAAATATCAGGGAGTCTTTGGTCCTGAGAGCATTGCTGATGTATTGGGGATTGATTATAGTTACTGGCATGATGGTAGCATCAGGCATGATGGACTAGTTAATTTCATGAAAGCCGGGATTATGCATGCTGATAAAATAACCACTGTCAGTCAGACCTATGCTGAAGAGATTAAAACAGCGGAATATGGTGAAGGATTGGATTATGCTCTTAGGATGCGCGGTGATGACTTAACCGGGATTATCAATGGCATAAGTTATCAGGATTTTAATCCAGCCACTGATAGTGAGGTCTATGCTAATTTTGCTGCCCCTGACCTGATAGGTAAAAGGGAAAATAAATCAAAATTACAGGAAACTTTAGGTTTACCTGTAGACCCTGATAAAAACATGCTGGCAATAATCACTAGATTGGTTGAGCAGAAGGGCCTGGATTTAATTCAATATGCAGCAGAGGATATTTTGGCTACTGATATGCAATTTGTTTTGCTGGGTACTGGAGAGGAGAAATATGAAAATTTCTTCCGTTACTTGGCCAGCAAGCACCCTGAACAGGTGGCGGTAGAAATAAAATATGACTTTGAACTGGCCAAAAAGATTTATGCCGGGGCAGACTTCTTTTTAATGCCCTCTAATTTTGAGCCCTGTGGCTTGGGACAATTGATATCCATGCGCTACGGCACAGTGCCGATAGTGAGAGAGACTGGAGGATTAAAAGATACGGTGACGGACTATGCCAGGGATCAGGGCAATGGTTTTACCTTTAAAGATTATAATGGAGAGGCCTTAATCGAAGCTGTGAAAAGAGCAGCTGCCTTAGGTGAAGATAAAGAAAAACTTGCGGAATTACAACAGAAAATAATGAAGCTGGATTATAGCTGGAATAATTCGGCTCGCAAATATGAGGAATTATATAAAGACATACTGGGTAAAACCAAAAAGCATAAACCAAAAGAGAAAAAGGGTAGATATGACCTGAATAAGGCCAGCAAGGAAGAATTGACTGAGATCAAGGGTATTGGTGAAAGTTATGCCGAAAACATTCTGCAATATCGTCGAGAAAACAATGGTTTTGCGGATTTAAAGGAACTCAAAGAGGTCAAGGGAATTGGTGAGAGCCGCTTTAAAAAATTGCAGGATGAATTTTATCTTTCTTAGTTTAGCAACACCAGGCCGTAATAATTCATCAGCAGGTCTCAGGGAGTGATTGGATGTTAGAGACTAACCGTTCTGAACTGGGGGTTATGAAGCTTACTGAGGAGGTACTGGCTATTGTGGCCGGCATAGCGGCCCTGGAGGTTGAAGGAGTGGCTGCTATGAGTGGTGGATTTACCGGTGGGATAGTAGATATGCTAGGCAAGAAAAACTTTGCCAGGGGAGTGGAGATAAATTTTAAAGACCGCTCTATTGATATTTACTTGAATATTAACGTTGAACTGGGGGCAAATATACCTGCCGTCACAAAAGATATTCAGAAAAAAGTCAGGATAAAGGTAAATAAAATAACTGGAGCAGCAGTTGACTCGGTCAATGTGAATATAGAAGGAGTAAGTTGAGCTGGCTAGTGGTATATTTGGTGGAAGAAGGCGGCGAAAATAATGCTAAAAAAAATATTACAACCTAAATATATAATAGCTTTACTCCTGTTTCTTTTATTGGTGGGGGGAGGAGTTTTTTACTGGTTGAACCTCAGTTATGGTCCAGCCGAAGAAGCCTTTTCTTACCTGGAATCAAGTCCAGAGGTGGAGGTTTATGAAGCAGAAGATTATTTTTCCTTCTGGCCGGCCAGGCAGAACGAGGAAGTGGAAAAACCGGGATTTGTTTTTTATCCTGGCGCCCAGATAAAGGCTGGTTCCTATGCTGCTTTGGCCTCTGAGCTGGCTAGCAGGGGTTATCCGGTTTTCTTAGTGGAGATGCCCTATCAATTAGCTATTTTAGGCTGGAGAAAGGCTGAGGATATTGCAGCCACTTATCAAGAGATTACTGACTGGTACCTGCTGGGACACTCTCTGGGGGGAGCAATGGCTACCCGCTTTTTGGCCCGGGAGCAGCCCGAGAATTTTACCGGCTTGATTTTATTAGGGGCTTATCCAGCTGGTGATGATGATATTGCCGCCAGTGATTATAAAGTGCTTTCAATATATGGCAGCGAAGATAAGGTAATGGACCAAGAGTTATTCAAGGAAAGACAGGAAAACCTTCCTGCTGGAACTCAGTACCATGAAATTAGCGGAGGAAACCATGCTCAATTCGGCCAATATGGAGAACAGCAGGGTGATGGAGAGGCCCAGATTTCTTTTGCTACTCAGTTAGAAAAAACCAGAGAATTAATTTTAGAGTTCCTGCCCTGATTATTCTTTTGTCCTTGCTGCTTTAAGTTAAATAAGATATAATGTTTATAACTTGAAAACTTAATACCCGGCTTAAGCCGGGCTTATTTTTTTGGTTATTTTTGTCTTTAACAATTTAGCAGGTGAGAGGGAGGTATAATTATGAGTGAAAATAGAAAAAATTCCTTTGATGTTGCGGTATTGGGGGCCGGCCCTGGCGGATATGTAGCGGCCCTGCAGGCGGCTAAATTAGGAGCTAAAGTGGCTTTGATTGAAAAAGAAAATATTGGGGGAACCTGTCTTAACTGGGGTTGCATACCCACGAAAGCTTTGTTGAGTTCAGCTAATATTTACCAACAGGCTAAAAATGCTTCTGCTATGGGCATTAACATCAATGATATCTCTTATGATATGAATAAAATCAGCCAGCGAAAGGATAGAGTGGTAGCTCGGCTGGTAAAGGGCATAGAATACTTATTAAAAAATGAAGATATAACTGTTATTGAGGGTCAGGGAAATCTATCGGAGCCCAATAAAATTAAAGTTACAGGAGAAAATTTTACTGAAGAGATTCAGGCAGAGAATATTATTATCGCAACAGGTTCTAAGGCTGCCGAGTTAGCAGTACCAGGACGGGACCTGCCAGCTGTGATTGGCAGCAGGGAAGCTTTAAGTTTAACAGACTTGCCCCGGGAAATGGCCATAGTCGGCGGGGGCGTAATTGGGATGGAATTTGCTTACCTATTTGCCAGTTTAGATGTTAAAGTAACAGTTATCGAATATATGGATAGTATCTTACCAGGTATTGATAAAGACATAGTGAAGGAATTGCAGAGAACTGCCCGCCGCCAGAAAATCTCCCTCCACACTTCCAGCGAATTAAGAGAAATTTCAACTTTAAAAGAGCAAGGGGAGCAAGAAAAACTACAATTACAATATATTGAGGATTCTGAAGAAAAATCTCTGGCTGCAGATCTGGCCTTGATTGCTGTAGGTAGGGTTCCTAGTTTATCAGGAATAGATACGGAGAAACTGGGCCTGGAAAAAGCAGAGCAGGGAAAAGGGATAGCCGTTAATGAAAGGATGGAAACAAACTGCGATAATATCTATGCTATTGGAGATGTGACTAATAAAAACCTGCTGGCCCATGTAGCCATGCATCAAGGGATAGTGGCTGCCAAAAATATCTGCGGTAAAAGTGCCACTATGAATTATCAGGCAGTTCCTTCGGCTATTTTTACTTCTCCAGAGATTGCCACTGTTGGCCTGGGAGAAGAAGCGGCGAAGGAGAAGGGCTATGAAATAAAAGTTGCTAAATTTCCCTATAGTGCTAATGGCAAAGTACTGGCTGCTGGAGAGCGCCAGGGTTTTGCTAAACTGATTGCTGACAGTAACAGCGGAAAACTTTTAGGCGGAGCTATAGTAGGTATGCATGCCACTGATCTAATAGCAACTATTACCCTGGCAATTGAGCAGGGCTTGAAGACCAAGGAGATAGGAGAGACAATTTTTGCCCACCCCACTACTTCAGAAGTGATCCACGAAGCAGCGCTAGGTTTAGAAGGAGGTGCCTTGCATCAAAGTGAATAAACTAGAAACTGAGGTTATTTATTCTGTTAATTATAACCCATGGTTTAATATGGCTTTGGAGGAATATTTGCTCCATCAGGTAGAAGAAAATAAAATTATTCTGTATTTATGGCAAAATGAAAATACGGTGGTCATTGGCCGTAATCAAAATGCCTGGCAGGCCTGCTGCTGTACCTGTCTGGAAAGAGATGGAGGTAATCTGGCTCGCCGCCTTTCCGGAGGGGGAGCTGTTTATCATGACCTGGGAAATCAAAACTTCACCTTTATCACCCGGCTGGAAAATTTCAATAAAGAAAAACAGCTTGCAGTTATTTTAGATGCCGTTAAGGAATTGGGAATTGAGGCAGAGCTAACTCAGGATGATGAATTCTTCTGTCAAAACAAAAAATTTGCTGGCAACGCCTATTATTTTTCTGCTGAAGCAGCCTATCATCATGGTTCTATTCTAGTAAACACCAATATGAAGAGATTAAATAATCACTTGAGTGTCGCCCCTGATAAGTTATATGCCAAGGGTATAGAACGGGCCCGGGATAAGGTCATTAATCTTGGAGATGTTAAAGAGGGGATCACGGTAGAAGACATACAACAGAGTATAATTGCTTCCTTTTATGATAAGTATGGAGAAGCAGAAAAATCTCCTACCTATGTTGATCCAGAACTAAAAGAGGAGGTCTGCGATCTCTATCGCAAGTATGCTAGCTGGGAATGGCGCTTTGGTAAAACTCCTGACTTTGATATGACCTTTGAAACCAGATTTTCCTGGGGAAGAATAGAACTGGGTTTAAAGTTAGAAGAAGGCAGAATAGCTGATACCAGCATCTACAGTGATGCTATGAATGTTCATCTGATTAAAGAAGTAGAAGAAGCCCTTAGGGGCTGCACTTTAAATTTAACAGCCATGTACCATGCTCTAGAAGAATTGGTGGAGTATTATGGAGAAGAAGAAAAAATAATGGAATTAGCAGAGTGGTTAAGGGAAAGAGATTTATAATAAGCTTAAATTAGGAAAACTTGACAATAGAGTAAGGAAATATTAGAATAATGGTAGTGAATCTGGCTAAAATTTCATCAATATATAGCTCGGACCGATCAAATTAAGGAGGGAAAAAAATGAGTGAGTATCATGAACCGTTAGAGTCATTGTCTCAGGAAGCAATTGAATACCATAGAATTATTAAGAGTGTAATTGAAGAATTAGAGGCTGTCGACTGGTATAATCAAAGAGCTGAAGCCACTGAAGATGAGCAGGTCCGTAAAATTGTTGCTCATAATAGGGATGAAGAAATTGAACATGCCTGCATGGGATTGGAATGGCTAAGGAGAAATAGCGAAACCTGGGATGAGATGTTAAGAGAATTTCTCTTCACCGAGGCCGAGATTACCTCGATAGAGGATGAGGAAGAAGAGGAAAATGATGATTCAGCTAGCAACAGTTCCTTAGGAATAGGCAGTTTAAAGGAGGGGAAATAAAATGGTAGATATACTCAATAGAGATTTAGCTCCTTTTCCCGGTGAAACCTGGGAGTTTTTAGATGAGGAAGCAAAAGAAGTTTTAAATATGAGATTAAATGCCAGAAAGGTAGTTAATTTTGTTGGCCCTTCTGGTTTAGAGACCGCTGCTGTTAATACTGGCCGGGGAGAAGAAATATCCAGCAATATTGCCGGAGCAGATATGTGTCAGCGCTCCTCTTTAAACCTGGTAGAGGTTGAAGTTCCCATCAAAGTAGAACGTTCAGAATTAGCAGCCTTTGCTCGAGGAGCAGAAGATGCTGATGCCGATGCTGTGAGAGAAGCTGCTGAGCTGGCTGCAGAAATAGAAAATAAAGCAGTATTTTTCGGGCTGCCAGAGGCAGATATTACTGGAATTATTCCAGCAGCTAAAGAAGAACATGACCCGGTGGAAATACCGACAGATAATTCTTCTTCTTTTTATTCTGCTATTTTTAACGCCAAAGAAAAGCTCTTTAAAGAAGGGGTAACAGAGCCTTATTATTTACTGCTAGGCGAGAAGCACTATAATCTAATGAATGACTTAGAGTCAGCCTGTTATCCACTCTTCAAAAAGATAGAACAACTTTTAGGGACAGAATTAATTTTCGTTCCCGAGCTTGAAGATAATAGTGTGTTGCTGGCAGCAGGAGATGATTTTGAATTATTCGTCGGTCAGGATATTTCTTTAGGATATAATGGCCATGACAAGGAAGAGGTCGAATTATTCCTTTTCCAAAGCTTCACCTTTAAAGTCAATGCCCCTGAAGCGGCCATTGTCTTTGAATAAAAATAGCTTATAAAATAGCAATTTAAGAAATAAGTCAGTAATTTAAAGCCCCTCTTAAAAGAGGGGCTTTAATTATCTTTATCCTTTGAGAACCACTAAGGGTTTTAACCGGGCTATAGGATGAGCCAGCTGGCTTTCCTGCAGGGAATCAATAACCAGGGAGATATCTTTATAAGCCAGGGGTGATTCATCGAGCATATTCCCGCCGCTGGAAGAAACCGCTTTAACTTCCCCTAAACTGGAACGATGCTGCTCCTGGGTTATAGATTTCTTAGCCTGAGTGCGGCTCATTTTGCGGCCAGCACCATGAGCTGTTGACTGCAGGGCCAGGGCTGTATTTTCACTATTTAAAGATTTGACTACATAACTGGAGGTGCCCATGGAACCAGGAATAAGAGCAGGAGTATCATTGCTAAGCCTGGTAGCGCCCTTGCGATGCACCAAGACCCTTTGCTCCTGGCCGGCAATAATGTGGGTTTCCCAGCGTGCTATATTATGAGTGTGATCATAATAGAGCTTTAACTCTGATTGAGGAAATAAATCCCGCCAGATTTCTCTAAGACGCTGGGTCAATAATTCTCGATTAGCATAGGCAAAGTTGGCTGCACAACCCATGGCTGCTAAATAGTCCTGTCCTTCAGGACTATTTAGGGGGAAATGGGCCAGGTTTTTAACAGGAAAAGAGAGATTATATTTCTGCTGACATTTTTCAGCTAATTTTAAATAATCTTTGCAGATCTGATGGCCAAAACCCCGGGAGCCAGTATGGAGCATAACTACAACTTCTCCCTGTTTAAAGTCACTCTCTGGCTGGGAATTTACCACCTGCTGAACTTCTAAGAAATGATTGCCTGAGCCCAGGGTGTTTAACTGTGTTATACCTCTATTGATAGCTTTTTTTGAGACAGCTGAGCTATCAGCTCCAGGGAAGGAGCCCTGGTCTTCACACCTTGATAATATGACTTCATCCAGGAGATTTAACTGGGCTAAAGCCGGAAGTCCCTGGGTGATAATCTGCTTGAATTCACTTTCAGAGAATTTAAGCGAGGAACTTTTGCCCAGGCCGGCAGGTATGCGCTTACGCAGTTCCTGTAATAAATTGTTGCTAAGATTATTTAGTTCTTCCAGAGTCAGACCTGTTTTAAGCAACCTTACCCCACAGTTAATATCAAAGCCCACGGCTCCAGGTGATATGGGTCCTCCCTCTTCACTGGCCATCACTCCACCAATGGGCAGGCCATATCCCTGATGCAAATCCGGCATGCCGACAACAGCCAAAACTCCTGGCACAGTAGCTGCGGTTAACAGTTGATTTAAAGCTTCCCTTTCAATTTCCTGATATATTCTATGAGAAGTGAAGAGCTTTACTGGACAGTTCATGTCATCCTCGGCTGGAAAATTATAATAAATTCCCATGCTAATCTGCCTCCCCTTAGAATAAAAAAATTGTTAAACAAAGAACTTTGTCTATACTTTATTTTAACAGATTATAACTAAAGAAGCCAATAAAAAAACTTCCCGTTAATGTATCTTAACGGGAAGTTTGGCAGTTTATTTAATTATTAGCCTTTACCCTTAGGCGGAGTGTTTTTTAGATTCTAAGAAGCTGTCCTTCTCTTTGGCTAATTTACCTCCTAACACTATAAGTGCTATCAGGTTTGGAGCTGCCATTAAACCATTCATGGTATCAGCTAAAAGCCAGATGGGTTCTAAAGCTCCTACCGCACCAACAAAGAGAAAGCCGAGGAAGAGAACCCGATAGGGGAGAACAACCTTTTCTCCGAAGATATATTCCCAGCTCTCTTCTCCATAGAAACACCAGGTCAGCATGGTGGTGTAGGCAAATATAATAATACTTATATTTATAATATATCCACCGGGACCGGGGAGGCCGGTTTCAAAACCTACAGTTGCTAGAACTGCCCCTGTTTCACCACTGGGCAGAGCATCGGTGACTATTATAATAAGGCCAGTCATTGTGGCGACGATGATGGTATCAATAAAAACTTCCCAGATTCCCCACATGCCCTGACGGGCAGGAGTATTTTTAGCCTGGGCATGGACGATGGAAGCTGCTCCTAAGCCAGCTTCATTGGAGAAAATACCCCGGGCAACACCAAATTGAAGGGTCTGGCGAACAGCAGCACCGGCAAAACCACCCACGGCAGAGGCGGGGTTAAAGGCATAGTAAAAAATATCTCTAAAGGCCCCGGGAATAGCACCGATATTGAGAATCAGGATAACTAATCCTCCTGCAAAATAGAGAATGGCCATAATAGGTACTAGCCTTTCAGCTACTTTACCAATTCTTTTAACTCCTCCTAGGGTAACCAGAGCAACAAAAACAACTACGACAATACCGGTTACATAGGTGGGAACCCCAAAACCATCAGCAGCAGCTTCGGCCAGGGTATTAGACTGCACCATATTTCCAATACCAAAGGCAGCTACCCCGGCTAAAAAGGCATAGAGAACGGCTAGCCACTTCCAGTTTTTCCCCATTCCTTTTTCAATGTAATACATAACTCCACCGGATATGCGGGCATTACCCTCTTCATCTTCGTCTTCAGTACGGTATTTAAGTCCTAGAGCAGCTTCTCCAAATTTAGTAGCCATCCCGACTAGGGCGGAGATCCACATCCAGAACATGGCGCCTGGCCCACCCAGGGCTAAAGCAGTACCAACACCAGCTATGTTACCAACACCCAGGGTGGCTGCCATCGCAGAACTAACAGCCTGAAAGGAAGTTAAAATTCCTCCCTCTTTTTCTTCTTCGCGTCGAAAGAACCTGCCAAAACTATGGTCCCAGGCTTCTTTTAGATGAGTAAATTGAAAGAAATCAATGCGGATAGTAAGATAAAGTCCGGTACCAATTAGCAGGATTAAAAAAGGAGGCCCCCATACAATTTCATTGATAACGTCATTAAACTCCAATAATGTGTCTAACACGAAAATTCCCCCTTTTATAAAATTTTGTGTCTTCAATCAAATATTTATAGATGATTGCAAAAACTCCTGCAAGATTATACAAATGAATTTATTCTCAAACGTGATTATAATTAAGACCTCTGCTGGACTTTATGCTCTTCTTGGTTTATAATTTATAAAGAAGCATTAGGACTTGCTGTTCTTAAGGAGGTTTTACTGTGGTGGCAGCCCCGGTTAAAATAATATCGATCTTTGGCACCAGGCCCGAAGCTATTAAAATGGCACCGGTGATAAAATTATTGGAAAGAGAAAAAAGCTTTAGCCATAAAACTATATTGACCGGTCAGCATGAAGAGATGTTGACTCAGGTCCTTGATATTTTTTCTCTTAAAGCCGATTATAATTTAAAACTAATGGAGCCAGAACAGAGGTTGGCTGACCTGACGGCTAGATGTATAACCGGCCTGACAGAGATTATACAGTCGGAAAAACCGGCTTTGATACTTGTCCATGGGGATACAACTACAACCCTGACGGCATCACTGGCAGCATTTTATCAACAAATTCCTCTGGGACATGTGGAAGCAGGTTTAAGGACTGGCGATAAATACTCCCCTTTCCCTGAGGAAATAAATCGCAGTCTCACCGATAGGCTGGCTGATCTTCATTTTGCGCCCACTGGACTAAACCAGGATAATTTGAGGGAGGAAGGAATTGTAGCTGAAAAAATTTTTATTACCGGCAATACGGTTATTGATGCTGTCCAGGAAATAGTCGGTGAAGACTATGCTCTGCCTGAAGAACTTCCTTTAAGCGCGGTGGATTTTCAAAGGAAAAAAGTGATCCTGTTAACGGCTCACCGTCGGGAGAACTTAGGGGCTAACATGAAAAATATATTCCTGGCAGCCAGAGAGATTATTGAAAAGCATCAGGAGACAGAACTGATATTTCCTGTCCATTTAAACCCTAAAGTAAGGCGGATAGCAGAAGAATTCCTGGCGGGAGAAGAGAGGATTCACCTCCTTAAACCCCTTGATTATTTAACCTTTATCAACCTGGTGCATAAATCATATCTGGTGTTGACAGACTCAGGAGGAATCCAGGAGGAAGCTCCCGGGCTGGGAGTACCGGTGGTTTTATTACGAGAGACAACAGAAAGGCCTGAGGCTATCAAGGCGGGGGTTGTTAAAAAGGCCGGCACTGACCGGGATAGGATTATTTCTTTAACCAGCAGGTTAATTAATGATAAAGATTTTTATCAGTCAACGGCAGAAAAAGCCAATCCCTATGGAGATGGTAGGGCTGCCAGGCGCATCAAAAATGTTCTCCTGGAGCATTTTAATTTTGCTCAAGATGTTTTTACTCCCTTTAGTATAGAATAGGAGAGACTGACTTTTTTATTTGTTATAAACAAGGGGCTATGATATAATTTTTATGAAAAATAACCAGCTATATCTAATAGCTGATAAATACAGGGGGAGATTGAGTTGTCCAAAATAAAAAAGACTGAGCCGAGAGATAATGAAGAACAAGAAGAAGAGGCTAATAAATATAACTATACTTATAGAGATATGTTATTGAAATTTTATAAGCTTTATCTTAAGAGGTATAAAGAACAATTCTTTGGCATCCAGTTTTTACATGTTGTTGGAGCAATTTTACTATTGATACCACCTCTAATAATGCGTGAAATTATCGATGAGGCTATTCCAGCAGGTAATGTGACAGGTATCTTTACTTTAGCAGGGATTGCTCTGTTGGTCTTTATTATCCAGGCCGTGGTAGAAAAAGTTTCTATTTTTCATGGTCATCGCATTGCCCAAGAGGTAGTAAGGGATATGCGGGATGAACTTTACCAGCATTATCAGCGTTTATCCATGAGTTTTCATGATAACAAAAAAACTGGTGAACTGATGTCTAGAATAGTAGATGACTTAAATAAGCTGCAGGAGTTTATCCACCATGGCCCAGAAGCCATCGTTCAGTCCGGGATTTTGCTCGTTGGAACAGTGGTTATTATGTTAACTTTAAATGTGCAGCTAACACTGGTAGCCCTGATTTTTGTGCCCTTTCTGATAGCCTTTTCTCGTTTTTTGATGAAAAGGATGCACAGGGCTTTTCGAAAAACTAGAGAAGCAAAGGCTATTATGAATGATAGGTTGGAGGATAATCTGGCAGGAATAAAGGTTATTAAGGCCTTTGTTAGTGAAGAAAATGAGCTCAGTAGATTTCGCAGGACAACCCAGGACCATACCGACTATCGCCTGGAGGCTTTGAGATATGTCAGCATTCTCTTTCCAGGTTCCAGGTTATTAAATGGCCTTGGTATTCTGGTGGTTCTGGCTTTCGGTGGTTATATTTCTGCCACTGGAGTTATTTCAGTGGGAACAGTGGTAGCCTTTTATTTTTATTTAGAACAATTTCGCAACCCCGTTCTGCGGCTTGTTCATATGTCAGAGGATTTAAGTGATACTTTTTCCAGTCTGGAGAGGTTTTATGACCATATGGAAAAGACTCCTGCTATTGTAACGGAGATTTCAAAATCTCCTCAAGAACCCAAACTCAAAGGAAGAGTGGAATTTACCAATGTTCATTTTTCCTACGATAACGAGGAAGAGGTCTTGCAGGGGGTCTCCTTTAATGTAGAACCACAGCAGACGACGGCTTTAGTAGGGCCCAGTGGAGCTGGTAAGACTACAATAGTTAGGTTAATACCCAGATTATATGAGCATCAACAGGGAGAGATCACTATTGACGGTAGGTCAGTAAAGGATTTTTCTGTTCGGGACCTCAGAAGCAGTATTGCTATGGTGATGCAGGATGATTATCTCTTTTCTGATACTGTGGAAGAAAATATTGCCTATGGAAAACCTGGTTCTAGCCGAGAAGAGATAGTAGAGGCGGCAAAAGCTGCCAATGCTCATGACTTTATTATTGATCTTCCTGATGGTTATGATACGAAAGTAGGGCAGCGGGGTTTGAAATTATCAGGCGGACAGCGCCAGCGGGTTTCCATTGCCAGAGCATTTTTGAAAAACCCTCAGATTTTAATCCTGGATGAAGCCACTTCTGCTGTGGACCTAGAAACAGAGAAGTTGATCCAGGAGGCAATTGAAAGACTAACAGCCAAGAGAACCACTTTTGTTATTGCCCATCGCCTATCCACTATCGTGAATTCAGATCTGATTATCTTTATTGAAGACGGTAAAATTAGAGAAAAGGGTACCCATAAAGAATTAGTAAGAAAAAGAGGAGAATATTTTAGGTTTTATGAGATGCAGTTTGAGCAAAAGTCAGAAGCAATTTAAGGCCAAGGAAGCCTGAGGTAGCTCATAAATACTCTGCAAATATTTTGCTAGGTATCTTGCCTATCCAGGGGAGGGGGAGATGGCAATGTCTTTTCAGCAACAGCGGGAACAAATGGTGGAAAAACAGCTAAAGAGGCGGGGTATTAAAGATAAAAGAGTACTTGCGGCCTTCATGAAGGTGCCCCGGGAGCTTTTTGTAGAGAAAAGATTGCAAAAAGCTGCCTATGATGATAGGCCCTTACCGATTGGAGAGGAGCAGACCATAAGTCAGCCTTATATTGTCGCCTACATGTTGGAAAAGCTGCAAATAAGCCCTGGAGATAGAGTCTTAGAAGTGGGCAGTGGCTGTGGTTATGTTTTGGCTCTTCTGGCAGAAATCGCTAAAGAGGTTTATGGCCTTGAAAGAAGAGAAAAGCTGGGGCAGCAGAGCCGACAGACCCTCTCCCGGTTAGGTTATGATAGGGTTGAGGTTAAAATAGGGGATGGGACTAAAGGCTTGAGGGAGAAAACCCCCTTTGCTAAAATCCTGGTAAGTGCTGCCAGTGCTCAGGTACCTCAAGAATTAAAAGAGCAGTTAAAGGTATCGGGAAAAATGATTCTGCCCTTAAGCCAGGGGTTTGGGCAGCGATTAGTTTTACTGACAAAAAGAAACCAGGATAGCTTTTCTCGCCGCAAATTACAGGCCGTCAGATTTGTACCCTTAATTGCAGATTGATCCTTTTACAGTTCTCTATCCTGTCAGCTAATAAATTGCTTAAATAAAAAATAATAATTGAGTTGGAGTAAGTTATTTGAGTAATTTGCTCTTTTGATGAAGGAATTTGTTGATTAACCAAGAATTATATAGCAGAAATTCCTTATAGTAATTTTGCAAGGAATTATTATAAGGATTTTTACTTTTAGCTTTAATTAAATAAAAAAAGGGGGGATATTTAGTACAGATCTATATTAATTTAACCTAGAGAGAATGCAGAAGTATAGGCGTTTATTTTTGGTTCATAAAGTAAGAAAATTCATACCAGAGTTAATAATTTTATTCTTTCGCCAGGAACATCCGTATTTTGTTGAGTAGTCGGACTGATTTAGAGGAGGGAGATTAGCTTATGGATAAGAATAATGATAATTTTAGTACCAGGTTTGGAATTATAGCTGCTTCCATTGGAATGGCTGTAGGAACAGGTAATATTTGGCGCTTTCCTCGGATTGCTGGTATGTGGGGAGGAGGAACTTTTCTCTTTGCTTTGACTGTAGCGGTAATAGTATGGGCCATCCCGTTACTGATTGGAGAATTTTTAATTGGTCGGAAAACCAGAGTAGGTAATATAGCTGCCTTTAGAGATTTCATGGGTAAGAAATACACCTGGATGGGAGGCTGGCTGGCCTTTTGCTCTTTAGGAATTGCCTTTTATTATGCTGTAGTTGCTGGCTGGTCTTTAAGATATTTTATTTTCAGCATTTCCGGGGCAATTTCTCCAGGAGTTGAAGGAGAAGTTCTCTGGGAAGGATTTATTTCCAGCCCCGGACAGACGATATTATTTCACTTTTTGGCGACTGCTCTGACAGTAGCCATAATTTATCGAGGAATTAAAGGTGGAGTAGAAAAGGTAATAAATATTCTCCTGCCATCGCTCTTTGTTTTATTAGCAATCCTGGCAGTAAGGGCTTTATTTTTACCTGACGCTCTCGTTGGTTTGAGGTATTTATTTGTACCTGAATGGGGAGAATTATTAAGTGGAAGAGTGTGGTTAGAGGCCTTCACTCAGGCGGCCTGGTCAACAGGAGCTGGCTGGGGCCTATTAATGGTTTATGCTGTTTATTCTAGAGAAGAAGAAGATATTGGTCGGAATAGTAGTATTATAGCCTTTGCCGATGTATTGGCTGGTTTTTTAGCCGGTACAGCAATTTTAATCACGGTCTTTTCTATGGCTCCCTCAGTGGCAGAAGGGGAAGCCATCTTAGATGCCGGTAATGTTGGTCTTACCTTCATTTATATTGTCGAACTTTTAGTAGATATGCCTGGAGGAGTTATTGTTGCACCCCTCTTTTTCCTGGCTCTTTCTGTGGCGGCAATATCGTCTCTAACAGCCATGATTGAGCTTGGAGCTACCAACCTTATCGATACCGGCTTGAAGAGAAAGAAGGCAGCTCTCCTGGCAGGGTTGATAATATTCATCATGGGAATACCCTCTGCTATCTGGATAGACTTTTTAGATAATCAAGACTGGGTCTGGGGAGTTGGCCTTTTAATCAGTGGCCTCCTGGTAGCCATTGCAATTATGAAATATGGAGTTGAAGATGCCCGGGCTGAAGTTAATGCAATTAGTGATATTCATATAGGCAAGTGGTGGAGTTATTGTATCAGACTCTTTCCTGTAATGTTTATTATCATTTTTGGCTGGTGGGTGATGCAGTCTATTGAATGGCATCCAGATGACTGGTGGCATCCCTTTGAAGTCTTTAGCACTGGAACAATGATCTTTCAGTGGGGCTTGCTGGCACTGGTGATGTTTTTCCTCAATGATTTTCTGGCTGATAATTTGCGTGAAGGCAAGATGTTGTCTCCTGAAGAACGCCAAGAATAAGGGGTTGATAATATGGATATTGAAACTATAATTTGGGTAATTATATTTTATGGCTTTTATATAGGAGTTTTAGGCTGGTTGATAAAGGGTATGGATCCCAGCAAGAAATAATTTTGCCGGTGAGCAGCATCTTCTCTAAGTGTCAGAAGATGCTGCTCATTTTTACTTTACCGCATTAAAAAACAGAATTATTAACTTTAAAACTATTCTGTAATAATCAGGGTTTATTGGCAGGAAAAAGAGGTTGAAGGAAGAAATATAATAAACAGATAGAAGTATTTTACTGAGGAGCAAAGGAGGATCTAAAGATAATGAGGATAAAAAACCATCCAATCTTAGATTTTGCCCGAGATAGAGAGATTACCTTTTATTATAACGGCCAGGAAATTGCCGCTTATCCCGGTGAGACAATTGCCTCGGCGCTCCATGCAGCGGGAATCAGGAAACTCTCTACTAGTTCAAAGCACCACCGTCCTCGGGGCTTTTTTTGTGCAATCGGCAATTGTTCCTCCTGCTTTATGGTAGTTGATGGTGAGCCAAATGTAAAAACCTGTGTAGTTGAAGTTGAGGAAGGTATGGTCGTAGAAGAGCAGGAGGGAAGAGGTGATTTGAGTGAAAAAATGTGATCTGGCAATTGTTGGAGGTGGTCCGGCTGGCCTGGCTGCAGCCATTAAAGCTCATGAGCTAGGGCTAAAAGACATTTATCTGCTGGAAAGGGATAATTTTTTAGGAGGACAGCTGGTTAAACAGACCCATCAATTTTTTGGTTCCCATAAGCAATTTGCCGGCACCAGAGGAATTGATATAGCTGAAATTTTTAAAGAGAAATTAGCTAAAAGAGAGGAGATCAAAGTTCTCAAGGGCGCAGTAGCCCAGGGTTATTATGAAGATGATGTTTTAGGGTATTCCTACAATAACAGTTTTTATAAGCTTAAACCTAAGCGGACTATCCTGGCCACAGGAGCCTCAGAGAAGATGCTGGCCTTTCCCAATAACGATCTTCCTGGTATCTATGGAGCCGGGGCAGTGCAGACCTTAATGAACCAATATGGAATAATTCCTGGAGAAGATATCTTGATGGTGGGTGCAGGTAATATTGGATTAATCGTTGCCTATCAATTATTACAGGCCGGAGTCAAAGTAAAGGCGGTGATTGAAGCAACTGGAAGTATAGGAGGTTATGCCGTACATGCCAGCAAAATAAGGCGAGCTGGAATTCCTATCCTGACAAACCATACCATCAGAGAAGCCAAGGGTAAGGAAGAGGTTGAGGGGGCTGTGATTCAAGAACTGGATGATGACTGGCAATTAGTGGCTGGAACAGCCAGAGAGCTCGCTGTCGATACTATATGTTTGGCCGTAGGCCTGACCCCAAAAGTTGATCTGGCTATTCAGGCGGGATGTCAGATGGCTTATGTGGCAGAATTGGGAGGCGATGTGCCAGTGAGAGATGACTGCCTGCAGACTAGCAACCCCAGAGTTTATATTGCTGGTGACTCAGCAGGAATAGAAGAGGCTACGGCTGCCATTTTAGAAGGTGAACTGGCTGCCATAAATGTGGCCCAGGATATACTTTCTGATAGAAAAGAATTAATAGCGGAAGATAAAACCACCCGAGAGAAATTAAAGGCCTTAAGGAAAGGGCCCGTTGGAGAACATGTGAGAAAGGGATTAAATAAAGTCAGGAGGAATGAAGATGCTGGAAAAGACCGGTATTCCCGAAGCTGGAAAGGTTAAAAATAGTTTGCCCTCTAAAGAACGTTTAAAAGAGGGGCCAGTGGCCGTATTTGAATGTTTTACTGAAATCCCCTGTGATCCCTGCTATTATAGCTGTTCTATTGGGGCTATCAAAGAGTTTGAGGACATAAATGATCTGCCAGAATTGGATTTTGCAGCCTGCACTGGTTGTGGTAAGTGTATAGCTAACTGTCCTGGCCTGGCAATATTTGTTCTAGATTATAATTACAGCGAAGAGGAAGGGGTAGTTAGAATACCCTATGAGTACTCTCCTCTGCCTGAAGAAGGGGAAAAGGTTCAGGCTTTAGACCGCAGCGGTGAAGTAGTGGGAGAGGCGAGGGTTGAAAAGGTGCAAAATAGCAAGTCTCAGGACAAAACTGCTATTATCTGGCTGGCTATGCCCAGGGAGCAGATACTGACGGTGCGAAATTTTAAAAGAGGGGAGGACTAATTTATGGATTCAGATAATACAATCATCTGTCGCTGCGAGGACTTAACTCTAGCAGAAGTACAGGAGGTGATTGATGAAGGATATACAACCATAGAAGAGATAAAAAGGATCTGTCGGTTGGGGATGGGTCCCTGTCGAGGTAGTACCTGTTTGCAATTGATAGATAGAATTCTGGCCAATCAACAGAACTGCGGCCGTGAAGAGATAAAAATGCCCACCAATCGTCCTCCTTTAGAAGGGATAAAAATGATGGAAATAGCAGGTGATGCTGATGAAAAATAGTGCAAAGGTAGTCGTTATCGGTGGAGGGGTAGTGGGTTTAGCAGTTGCCTATAACCTGGCCCGGCTGGGGGTTAAGGATGTAGTGGTATTAGAAAGAGCCTATCTTGGCAGTGGGGCCACCAGTCGTTGTGGTGCAGGAATTAGGCAGCAATGGGGTACAGAGATGAATTGCAAATTAGCGAAAAAAAGCATGGATATCTTTGAAGAGATGAATGAGATGCTGGAAGTCAAAAGAGACATTGAATTAAAACAAAAGGGATATCTATTGTTGGCTTTTTCAGATAAAGAGATGGAGCAATTTAGGAAAAACCTGGAAGTGCAAAGCAAGTTTGATATACCTTCCCGAGAAGTAACGCCTGAGGAAGCTAAGGAGATAGTTCCTCATCTAAATCTGGAGGGGATTGTTGGAGGTGCTTTCTGCCCCACTGACGGTCATGCTAACCCCTTTTTAGTAACTGAAGCCTACGCCAAAGCAGCTAAAAGATTAGGAGTGGAAATTTACACCTATACAGAAGCACTGGATATTGAAAAAAAGAACGATAAAATCACTGCTGTCTTAACTGATAAGGGTAAAATCAAAACTGATAAAGTAGTCAATACTGCCGGCGGTTATTCGCAGCAGATAGGTGAGATGGTGGATCTGGAGCTTCCTGTTAAATCAGAGCGCCATGAAATACTGGTAACTGAAAAAGTAGCTCCTCTGCAGGGACCAATGGTTATGTCATTTTCCTATAATATTTATTGTCAGCAAACCCCGGAAGGTCCCTTCCTTATGGGTTATGGGGACCCCAATGAACCGGAGAGTTATAATATCAATGCAAGCTGGCACTTTTTAGAGGAGATGACCAAAAAGGCCACCAGGCTTTTACCCCCCTTAAAACACATTAGAGTAGTTAGGCAGTGGGCTGGACTTTATAATATTACACCTGACCGTCAGCCGATTATTGCTGAGGCGGAAGAGGTACCAGGTTTTTATATGGCTATTGGCTTTAGTGGTCATGGTTTCATGATTGCTCCAATGACAGGAGTTATTCTGGCTGAAATGATTGCCGATGAGGAGTTAAGCATGGATTTAAAGCTTGATTTAGGACGCTTTGAACGGGGAGATTTAATTTTAGAACCTTCCGTTGTTTAATATTAACACAAAATATCTTAACAGAGGTGATTGATTTTGGGTCATAACCGAACTTTTTCTCTGTCCCGTCCGGAAAATGAACCTATATTAGAGTATCGACCTGATAGTCCTGAGAGAAAAGAAGTTAAGAAAAAGTTACAGCAGATGAAAGAAGAGGTTGTAGAAATACCGCTGATTATTGCTGGAGAAGAAATTAAAACCGGCAATTTTGGTGAAATTCGCTGTCCCCATGACCATAGTATTTTGTTAGCTCGCTACCACAAAGCCGGTCCAGAGGAAGTTGAAAGAGCTATTGCTGCTGCCCTGGAAGCCAAAGAAGAGTGGGCAGCTATGTCCTGGGAGGATAGAACAGCTATATTTGCCCGGGCAGCAATCCTTCTGGCTGAGCCCTGGAGGGCTACCATTAATGCTGCCACCATGCTGGGGCAGAGCAAAAATATTTATCAGTCTGAGATAGATGCTGTCTGTGAGTTAATAGATTTTTTCCGTTTTAATAATTATTATCTTAGCCAGATTTATAAAGAACAACCGGCCTCTCTTCCGCAGGAGATTAATAAGATGGAATACAGGCCCCTGGAGGGCTTTGTCTTTGCCGTACCTCCCTTTAATTTTACTTCTATAGCAGGAAATTTAGCTGGAGCACCGGCTGTCTGTGGTAATACAGTAGTCTGGAAACCGGCTTCCACGGCGGTATATTCTAATTACTATTTGATGAAATTATATCAGGAAGCTGGTCTGCCAGCTGGAGTTATCAACTTTATTCCAGGTTCGGGCCGTGAGATAGGACCTAAAGTGATGAGTAACCCCCATTTAGCCGGGGTTCATTTTACCGGTTCAACCAGGACCTTTAAAGAGATGTGGAAGACAGTGGGTGAGAACATCGATAAATATAATAGCTATCCTAGAATAGTAGGAGAAACAGGAGGCAAAGATTTTGTCTTTGCTCATCCTTCGGCCGATAAAAAGGCGCTTATCACAGCTTTAATAAGGGGGGCCTTTCAGTATCAGGGTCAGAAATGTTCTGCAGCTTCTAGAACCTATATCCCTGAAAAGCTCTGGCCGGAAATTAAAGAGGAGCTTATATCTGAGGTCAGCGATATTGCTATGGGGCCAGTAGATGATTTTAGAAATTTTGTTAATGCTGTCATTGATAGTAAAGCCTTCTCTGATATCACTTCTTATATTGATTATGCTCGGGAATCTGAAGAGGCTAAGATTATTTGTGGAGGCAGCTATAATGACTCCGAGGGTTATTTTATAGAGCCGACAATAATTTTAACCTCTAACCCTAATTTTAAAACCATGGAAGAAGAAATTTTCGGACCAGTTTTAACTGTTTATTTATATAACCAGGAGGATTATGAAGATACCCTTAAACTCTGTGATGAGACTTCTCCCTATGGTCTCACAGGTTCAATCTTTGCCAGAGAGCGTAAGGCCATCGAAAAAGCCCGGCAAATATTAACCCAGGCTGCTGGCAACTTTTATATCAATGATAAACCCACAGGAGCAGTCGTAGGCCGCCAGCCCTTTGGAGGTGCCAGAGCTTCAGGAACTAATGATAAAGCTGGCAGTAAGCTCAACCTCCTTCGCTGGTTATCTCCTCGGACAATCAAAGAGAACCTGGTTCCTCCCAGAGATTATCGTTATCCCCATATGGAAGAAGAATAGAAAAAAAGGCCGGCCCTGTGCCGGTCTTTTTCAAAATTTAGGCAGGTTTTTGGCTGACCTTATAGAAGTTTAACTGCAATCGCGTTCATTTTTTAACAAAATGGATGGTAAACAAAGGAGCTGATGGCGGTGGCTAAAAGAGGAAAAGTTAACCTGGCTCGACCTGACTGGTGTAAAGCCTGTGGTATATGTGTTGAGGTCTGTCCAGTGGAAGTTCTTGAGCTGGGGCCGGAAAGAATAGAGATTGCCTATCCAGATAATTGCGTCGGTTGTGAAAACTGCGAATTAAGCTGTCCCGATTTTGTGCTCAAGGTGGTGAAAGAAAATGACGAATAAAATTTTATCGGAGCAGGATAAAACCAGTGATAGAGTTATGTTGTTGCAGGGAGATGAAGCCGTTGTTGAAGGAGGTCTAGTTGCTGGGGCCAGTTTCTTTGCTGGCTATCCCATTACTCCAGCCTCAGAGATTGCTGAAGGTTTTGCCCAAAAATTACCTGCTCAAGGTGGTAAATTCATTCAGATGGAGGATGAAATTGCCAGCATGGGCTGTGTTATTGGAGCCTCCCTGGCAGGGGAGAAAGCAATAACTGCCACCAGTGGTCCGGGATTTTCATTAAAACAGGAAAATCTAGGATTGGGTATAATGGTAGAAGCCCCCTGTGTTGTAGTTAATGTTCAAAGAGTCGGTCCTTCTACTGGACTGCCGACCTCTCCCTCCCAGGGCGATGTAATGCAGGCCCGCTGGGGAACTCATGGTGACCATCCCATTATAGCTTTAAGTCCCTCTACTGTGAAAGAGACTATTGAATTGACTATAAAATCTTTTAATATGGCTGAAAAGTACAGAATTCCAGTTATCTTGCTTTTAGATGAAATTGTTGGGCATATGCGCGAAAAGGTCAGAGTTCCAGCTCCAGCAGAGGTGGAATTAATAACAAGAAAACGCCCGGCAGCAGAGGATAGAGATAATTTTTATCCCTATTTAGAGACTGCTGATCATATCCCCCCGATGCCAGATTATGGCGAGGGTTTTAGATATCACTCCACCGGATTATTTCATGATAAAACTGGCTTTCCCAGGGGTAAGACTGAAGATGCCAAAAAGCTGATGGATAGATTGATGGCCAAAATCGAAGAGAATCTGCAGGATATTATAATTATAGAGGATGAACTGCAGGGGGATGAAGAAATTATCGTCTTATCCTATGGCTCTACAGCGAGGTCGGCTATCAGTGCTGTGAGACAGGCCAGAGAGTTAGGCATTAAGGCCGGCTGGGTCAAACTTAAAACCGTCTGGCCCTTTGCTGAATCCTATGTTGCTGAAATAAGCAATAAGGTGGAAAAGATTATCGTGCCTGAACTAAATAGGGGGCAACTAATAGGCGAAGTTAAAAAAGCAGCTGCTGGAAATGCAGAGGTTTCAGGAATCAATAAATATGATGGCACTATTATTCCTCCTGATGAAATACTAACCAGGATAAAGGAGGTAAGTAAATAATGGTAGAAGATATTGACCGTTATCTAAGAGAAGATAAATTGCCCCATATCTGGTGCCCTGGTTGTGGGCATGGTACTGTCATGGCCAGCATACTGAGAGGTTTTGCTCGCAGTGGTATAGACCAGGATAAAACTGTGGTGATATCAGGGATAGGCTGTTCAGGAAGAGCCTCTGGTTATCTGGATTTTGATACTCTCCATGTTACTCATGGTAGAGCTATAACCTTTGCCACCGGAGTTAAAATGGCCAATCCAGATTTGACAGTTATTGTTATTACCGGTGATGGAGATGGGGCTGCAATCGGCGGTAACCATCTTATCCATGCCTGTAGAAGAAATATTGACTTAAAAGTTATTTTATTTAACAATAACATCTATGGTATGACGGCAGGGCAGTTTTCTCCCATGACCCCCACCGGGGCCACTGCCACCACTGCTCCCTATGGCAATATAGACCAAAATTTCAATCTTTGTGAACTAGCTAAATCAGCTGGAGCGACTTTTGTGGCTAGAGGAGCAGCTCAACAGCCTCGCCAGTTAATAAGAATCTTTAAAAAGGGCTTTGCCCATCAGGGCTTAACCTTTGTTGAAGCTATAACCCAATGTCCCGTAAATTATGGACGGCGCAATAATTTAGGCGGGGCCCGGGATATGTTGAATTGGCAGAAGGAGCATATTATTAATCACAGAAAATATCAGGATCTGCCGCCTGAGGAAAAAGAGGATAAGCTACCTGCGGGAATCTTATACCAGGTGGAGAAAGAAGAGTATACGGAAAAATATCAGCAGATCATTACTGCCGCCCAGGAGAGTGATGACCAGTGATGAGAAAAGAAATAAGATTAAGCGGTGCCGGGGGTCAGGGAATGATCCTGGCCGGGATAATTTTGGCTGAAGCCAGTCTCTTTGATCCAGAATTATATGTGGTGCAAACCCAGTCCTACGGTCCGGAATCCCGGGGCGGGGCCAGTAGAGCGGAGGTTATCTTCAGCAATGAACCCATTGACTATCCAAAGGTGGTTAAAGCGGACATATTGGTATGTCTTACTGAAGAGAGCTTAGAAAAATATGGTGAAGAAGTTACCGATGAAGGTGTGGTCATAGCCGATGATAGCTTTGGCGGGGGTTATTATCACCCTGAAAGGGCAAATTTTTATTCTTTACCAATTATAACTACTGCCCGGGAAGAAATTGGCCTGGAAGTAACGGCAAATATGGTGGCCCTGGGAGTTGTGGATAGCTTTTTGCCGGAGATAGATTCTAGCTGTCTGGAAAGAGCTATCGAAAGAAGAGTGCCTCAGGGAACAGAAGAAAAGAATCTGGCTGCTTTCCAGGCTGGCCAGGAATTATTGGCTAACGTTATAGAATAAGACTAATCAATAAATTTTGCTTTAGAGGAGGATATAGAGCATGGATGAATTAAGAGATTATTATCAGGAATGGCTAGAAGAGGAGTTAAAGCCCACCGTAGATAATTTTGGAAGTAGAAAGAAAGAATTTAAAACTGCTTCTGATATAGAACTAGAAGCACTTTATACTCCTCTGGATATCGATGATTTAGACTATCTGTCAGAATTAAACTTTCCTGGCCAATATCCTTATACCAGAGGGGTTTATGCCACGATGTATCGCAGTCGGCTCTGGACGATGAGGCAATATGCCGGTTTTGGCACGGCTAAGGAGACCAACCAGAGGTATCGATATCTTTTAGAGCAGGGACAGACGGGATTAAGTGTGGCCTTTGACCTGCCGACCCAGATTGGTTATGACTCAGACCAGCCCTTAGCCCGGGGAGAGGTGGGCCGGGTCGGTGTGGCCATAGATACCTTAAAGGACATGGAGACCCTCTTTGATAAAATCCCCCTGGATAAAGTAAGCACTTCAATGACCATCAACGCTCCAGCGGCTGTTCTGCTGGCTATGTATGTGGCCGTTGCCGAAAAACAGGGAGTGGATCGGAGTAAACTGGCTGGAACAGTGCAGAATGACATATTAAAAGAGTATATTGCTCGTGGCACTTATATTTTCCCTCCAGAGCCCTCGTTAAAACTGGTAACGGATATCTTTGAATTTTGCTCCCAGGAGTTGCCGCGCTGGAATTCTATTAGTATTAGTGGTTATCACATTCGGGAAGCAGGTTCAGATGCCATCCAGGAGCTGGCCTTCACTCTGGGTAATGGCATTGAGTATGTTGAGTCAGCCCTGGAGCGGGGGTTAAATATCGATGATTTTGCCCCGAGGCTGTCCTTTTTCTTCAATGCCCAGATGAACTTTTTTGAAGAGATAGCAAAGTTCAGAGCAGCCCGACGCCTCTGGGCTGAGATTATGCGAGAGCGTTTTGGGGCTAAAAAAGATAAATCCTGTATGTTGCGCTTCCATACCCAGACCGCCGGGGCAGCCCTGACAGCCCAGCAGCCGGAAAATAACATCATCAGGGTAGCCTACCAGGCTTTAGCTGCAGCTTTAGGAGGTACTCAGTCTCTGCATACCAATTCCTTTGATGAGGCCCTGGGGCTGCCTACAGAAAAATCGGTAAAAATTGCTCTCAGGACACAGCAGATTTTAGCTGAAGAAACAGGTGTAGCTGATGTTATAGACCCCTTAGGAGGCTCCTATTTAATAGAGAGTATGACAGATACCTTAGTTGAAGAAGCCAGGGATTACTTAGAGGAAATTGATAAATTAGGTGGAATGGCTGAGGCTATTGAAGCTGGCTTTGTGCAGCGGGAGATACAGGAAACTGCTTATGAAATGCAAAAGGATATTGATAACCAGGAACAGATTGTAGTAGGAGTTAATAAATACCAGGAAGAAGAGGAAGAAGAGATAGAAGATATTCTTAAAGTCGACCCGGAACTGGAGCAGTCTCAAAAAGAGAGCCTGCAAAGGGTGCGGGTTAATAGAGATGCAACCAAGGTTGAAAAACATCTGACCAAGCTCAGGGAAGCAGCTGAAAAGGAAGAAAATCTTATGTATCCTATTCTGGCTGCAGTTAAAGATTATGTCAGCATAGGTGAGATATGTGGTGTTCTGCGGGATATATTTGGTGAATATGAAGCCAGGCATTTCTAAACAATATTGGCTAGGGTGGAGGTAGATTTTAATGACTGGAAAAAATATTAAAGTGTTGATTGCCAAACCAGGTCTTGATGGTCATGATCGGGGGGCAAAGGTTATTGCTAGAGGTTTAAAAGAGGCGGGCATGGAGGTTGTTTATACCGGTCTTCGCCAGACTCCAGCTCAGATTGTCAGGGCTGCTCTGCAGGAAGACGTTGATGTCATTGGTTTGAGTATTTTATCTGGAGCTCATCAGGAATTGTTTCCTGTTATTATGGATGAATTGGAGGAGGCTGGCCTGGAGGATATTTTGGTGCTGGCTGGAGGTACCATCCCTGATAGTGATCATCAGGAGTTAAAGGAAATAGGCATTAAAGAAATATTTAAGCCAGGAACTCCTATAAAGGAGATTGTAGAATTTATTGAGAAAGAGCTGGCAGAATAAGATGAAAATAACTGCTGAGCAGGTCTTTGCCGGGGAAGAAAAGGTGATTGCCAGGGCAATATCTTTGATAGAAAATGAACGCCAGCAGGTATTTCCTTTATTAAAGGAGTTATATTCTCGCAGTGAATTAGCCTATCTGCTGGGTGTTACCGGTCCCCCTGGTAGTGGTAAGAGCACCTTAGTAGCGAAAATAGTCTCGGGCTGGGTAAGAGAGGGCAATAAAGTGGCCGTGATTGCTATTGACCCTACCAGTGAGTTTAGCGGTGGAGCTTTATTAGGCGACCGGATCCGTATGGACGATATCAGCACTAATAAAGATGTCTTTATCCGCAGTATGGCCACTAGAGGTTATCTGGGTGGTTTGAATCCGGCGATTTTTGATACAGTGGTAGTTCTTTCTGCAGCTGGCTATAAAAAGATTGTTATTGAAACAGTGGGAGTCGGCCAGAATGAAATAGATATAGTAAGCCTGGCTGATACCACTTTGGTGGTAACAGTGCCTGAAGCTGGCGATGAAGTTCAGGCCTTTAAAGCTGGTCTGATGGAAGCTGGTGATATTTTTGTCTTAAATAAGGCTGACCACCCTGAGGTAAATAAAATGGAACTGGTTTTAAAACAGATGCTGCGATTGGGGAATACAGCTGGAGAACAGGCAGAAAATAGGTGGGAAGTCCCAATTGTCAAGACAATTGCCACCACTGAAAAGGGCATTGCGGAGCTCAATAAGACCATTGCTGAGCATCAAGAGTTTTTAACTGAAAAGGGAGAAAACCAAAAAGCGCCAGGTAAAATTATCAGCAATCATCTAATACATCTTTTAGAAGAAAGTCTTAAAAGAAAATATCTTGACCCTTTAAAGGAGAGCCCGGCTTTTGCAAAATTGCTGCAAGAGATAGCTGCCAAAAAGACTGATCCCTATTCGGCCATGGAGGAACTAATGGCAAATTTTAAAGAAAGGTTGGGTTAATATGAAGATTGATCATATTGGTATAGCAGTGGAGAGCCTGCAAGAGGGCTTGAAATTTTATCGTGATGCTCTGGGATTAGAATATAAGGGCCAGGAAGAAGTAAAGGAACAGGGGGTGAAAGTAGCCTTTCTTAAACTGGGAGAGAGTAAGATTGAACTACTAGAACCTTTAGGAGAGGAAGGCCCTATTGCCCGGCATTTGGAAAAAAGAGGCCCGGGCATTCATCATCTAGCTCTGGAAGTTTCCGATATTGATGATAGGGTTCAAGATTTAAAAAACTCAGGAGTAGAATTTATTGGGGAAAAGCCCAGTCAGGGGGCTGGCGATAAGAAAATTATCTTTATACATCCTAAAAGTGCTAGGGGGGTTCTGCTGGAACTCTGTGAAGTGAACCTATAAGGTCTTTATCAAGTCAATTAAATGGGGGGCAAAAATCATGGGTAAAAAAGATGATTTTAAAATTTATGAAGTGGTTTTAGAACAGCTCGACGATGCCGCCGATGAGCTGGATCTTGATCCTCAGGTCAGGGCGTTATTAAAAGAGCCTATGCGGACCTTAACGGTCTCCATACCTGTGAGGATGGATGATGGGGGGATCAGAGTCTTTAAGGGTTTTCGCTGTCAGCATAACGATGTTTTAGGTCCTACCAAAGGAGGGATTAGGTTTCATCCCCAGGTGGAGATGAAGGAAGTGGAAGCTCTAGCCGCCTGGATGACCTTCAAATGTGCGCTGGTAGGAATACCCTATGGAGGGGCTAAGGGGGGAGTATTATGCAACCCCAAAGAGATGAGCAAAGGTGAGCTTGAAAAGCTCTCTCGAAGATTTATCCAGGCTTTAGAACCTATTATTGGACCTGATAAAGATATTCCTGCTCCTGATGTTTATACCGATGCCCAGGTGATGAGCTGGTTTATGGACGAATTTTCTAAGATCAAGGGCGTTTATTCTCCGGGGCTGGTCACCGGTAAGCCGAGGATATTAGGGGGGTCCTATGGCCGGGATTCTGCCACGGCTAGAGGTTTGATGTATACCGTGCGAGAAGGAGCTAAAAAAATCGGCTTAGACCTTGAGGGGGCTACAGTAGCAATTCAGGGTTATGGTAATGCCGGTAGTTTTAGCGGCATATTTCTGCGTGAGCTGGGTTGTAAAGTTATTGCCGCCAATGATTCCAGCGGAGGAGTCTATAATCCTGATGGTTTAAATGCAGAAAAATTAAGGGAGTTTAAGCTGGAAGAAGGTGTGGTTTCAGGCTATCCAGGCAGTGAGAAGAACATCAGCAACCAAGAATTACTTTCATTAGATTGTGATATTTTAGTACCTGCCGCTTTAGAAAATCAGATCAATAAAGATAATGCCATGGATATCAATGCTAAGATGATAGCTGAAGCAGCCAATGGCCCCACCACCCCGGAAGCTGATAAGCTCTTGAAATTAAATGGAGTGCTGGTGATTCCTGATATTTTGGCCAATGCTGGTGGAGTGACAGTTTCCTACTTCGAATGGGTTCAAAATATGTATAATTACTATTGGGACCGGGAAGAAGTTGATGAAAAACTGGAAAAGGTTATGGTAAGTGCCTTTAATAGAACCAATGAAATGGCGGAAGAAAGAGATGTATCTTTCCGGACGGCCGCCTACATGGTGGCAATTAAGAGGCTTACAGAAGCTATGGCCGCCCGGGGTTGGGTTGAGCTATAAAATTATTTGCTTAGCCGCAGCGAGACCAGCCGCAGCTACGACAGACCACACAGCCGCCATCACTTTCTAAAATATTGTCGCACTCCGGGCAGCTGCGCAATTTACCGGGCTGCCGGGTTGTTTCTCCCTGAATACCCCTGGCAGCCTGGGCAGCTTTTTTCTTGACTATTTCAGAATTATGCTGGATTTTAGTAGCATCAATATTGCCATTATCAGCATTTTCTTTAAAAATCTCTATAGCTCTGCCGATGGCATCGGGACAGGAGAGGTTGTTGACTTCATTTCTAATCATAGCTGCTTCACATCTAATACCCTTAAGCTGTTTAGTTACTTCTTCTATGGCTATTCCACTGCGCAGCACTAAAGAGGCCAGTCTACTAATTGCTTCAGATTGAGCATGACAGCCTCCTCCCTTGCCGGTGGTGGTGAAGACCTCACAGATGCCCTCCTGATCTGAATTAATGGTAATATACAACTTGCCACAGCCGATGAGGGTTTTTTCGGTGGTTCCTACAGTGACCGTGGGACGGGGTCTTTTGGTTATGCCGGACTGCCTTTTTTGCTTTTTACTATCCTCGGTGGTGAGGACCTGCTCAGAGCGACTGCCATCACGATAAATAGTGACACCCTTGCAACCTAGCTCGTAGGCCAGTTCATAAACTTCCCTTACTTCGCTTCTGCTGGCTTGATGACGAAAGTTAACGGTCTTGCTGACTGCATTATCTACATATTTTTGGAAGGCAGCCTGGGTTTTTATATGCCATTCTGGTTTTATATCATGGGCGGTGACAAAGATCTCTCTGACATCAGCAGGGATTTCCGCAAGATCCTGAATCGAACTTTTTTCAGCAATTTTTTCTAGCAGATCTTGCTCCAGAAAACCACGTTTTTGACCTAATTTAGCAAAAATAGGATGAACTTCTATAAAAGTATCATCCAGCACATTTCTCTTAAAAGATAGAGCAAAGAGAGGCTCAATACCACTGCTGGTACCAGCAATTATACTGATAGAACCAGTAGGTGCTATAGTAGTAGTGGTGGCATTACGGTAGGGTTTATCAAAGACACTATCTGGATAATTGGGAAAGGGCCCCCGGCTTTTAGCTAATTCATGAGATTTCTCCCGGGCCTTTTCCTGGATGAAACTCATGACATTTTCTGCAGTCTGCACGGCTTCCTGGCTATTATAAGGGATGCCCAGCTTTATTAACATATCACTGTAGCCCATAACTCCTAAGCCAATCTTTCTATTTCCCTGAACCTGCCGGTCAATCTCAGGAAGGGGGAACTCACTCATGTCAATGACATTATCTAAAAACTTAACTGCAATGCGGACAGTCTCTTCTAATTTTTCATAATATATTCTGGCCTGGCCTATTTCTCCCTGGACCATTTTAGCCAGATTAATAGAGCCTAAATTGCAGGCTTCATAGGGGAGGAGAGGTTGTTCTCCGCAGGGGTTAGTGCTTTCAATATTACCCAGGGCAGGGGTGGGGTTATCGGCGTTTATTCTATCGAGAAAAATAATTCCAGGTTCACCATTTTTGTGGGCCATCTTTACAATTAAATCAAAAATCTCTTCTGCCTTTTCTCGTCCTACCTCCTCTCCGTTACGAGGGTTTATCAGGGGGTAGTCGCTTTCATTTTGCAAGGCGGTCATAAATTTATCAGTGAGGGCCACTGAGATATTGAAATTATTTAAAATACTCTCTTCTTCTTTGCAGGTGATAAAATTTCTTATATCAGGGTGGTCAACTCTTAAGACCCCCATGTTAGCCCCCCGGCGTTTGCCTCCCTGTTTTACGGTATTGGTTGCTTCATCAAAGATTTTCATAAAGGAAACTGGCCCACTGGCAACGCCTCCGGTACTTTTAACTCTATCATTTTTAGGCCGGAGTCGAGAGAAACTAAAACCTGTTCCACCGCCACTTTTATGGATCAAGGCCGAATTTTTGATGGCGTCAAAGATCCCCTCCATGCTATCCTCGACTGGCAATACGAAACAGGCGCTCAATTGCTGCAGATCATTATCAGCATTCATTAATGTTGGGGAGTTGGGGAGAAACTCTAACCTGCTCATTACCTGATAAAATTTCTCTGCATCTTCTTCCCAGGGCTCACCATATTCGGTATTGGCACTGGCTATATTTTCTGCCACTCTGGTAAACATCTCCGCAGGGGTTTCGATTAACTCTCCCTGGGTATTCTTTTTTAAATAACGAGCTTTAAGTATCTCTCTAGCATTATCAGTTAAATCCAGTTCATCTTTCATAAATAATCCTCCTCGATTAAAATAATCATCATTTTGACTGTTGATAGTACCTGTCATTAGATTCAACTTCTTAGTATAATTAACTCAACAAAATAATTATATCAAATTTTGATGGAGAAATAAATAGCTGAAGGCTAAATGGTACTATATGTAGGGGGGTAATTTTTTTCTAACCCTATATGTTGTGGCTAGTTGCTCCAGGCATTATTTTTAGTTAATTTATGGTAAACATCCCAGAAATTAATCTTTAAATTAAAGCTACTCTTATGATAAAATACTAATTAGTAATAAAAATTATGATTTTAACAGGGAAAGGAATGATTAAATATGTTGCGGGAAAAATTTAATTCAGTAGAAGTATTGGAAATGGCTAAAGATATTGAAAAAAGAGGTCAGGAATTTTATGAGTATCAGGCCGATAAGGTTGAAGATGATGAGATAAGAGAATTATTTTTGAAGTTGGCCAGCGATGAAGAGGACCATTATAAAAGGTTTTCGGACCTGGAGGAAGCAGTTAAGAGCAAAACCAGAGAAGAAGTTGAATACCTCTATGATGAAGAAGTGAGTGCATATCTTAATGCCCTAGTGGAATTTTCGGTCTTCCCGGCTGAAGCTGAAGTTGCCGATATGGATTTTTCAGAGCTGAGTGAGGTTATTGAACTGGCCATTGGGGCTGAGAAGGATTCCATTCTCTTTTATACGGAAATGCTGCCCCACAATGAAGGTAATACCAAGAAGGTCTTAAACCAGCTAATAAAAGAAGAGAAGCAGCATCTTTTAGATCTGGTAAAGCTTGAAGCTCAATTAGCCTAAAAAATGAAAAACTTTAAAGCTATATCCCCTCCGGTGCAGAAGGGACATTATGTTTATCTGCTGGAGTGCAGAGATGGAACTCTGTATACCGGTTATACCACTGAAGTCAAGCGGAGGGTAACAGAACATAACAGGGGCGAAGGAGCTATTTATACCAGGGGCAGGAGGCCAGTTAAACTGGTTTATTATCAGGATTTTAAGAGCAAAAGCCGGGCATTGCAACTGGAATATCAGATTAAACAATATCCTCGCTCTTGCAAAGAAGCAATCATCAGGGGTGAGAAAGCCATAACTGACTAAGGCAGCTCGTCAAATTCACCTATAAACCTGGGTTCAGGCTCTAACAATACCCCGAATTGTTCCTGGACCTTTTTCTGAATAGTTGACATTAATCTGATTATATCCTGAGCAGTGGCCTGGCCGGTATTAATGATGAAGCCTGCATGTTTTTCTGATACCTTTGCTCCCCCTAGCTGGAAGCCTTTGAAGCCCGCTTCTTCAATGAGTTTTCCGGCATAGTGTCCGGGAGGTCTTTTAAAGGCACTACCTGAGCTGGGTTTATTCATTGGCTGTTTGGCCCAGCGTCGTTCTTTCAATTCCGCAATGCGCTGTTTGATTTTTTCAGGAGATTTGCTTTTAAGCTTGAAGGTGGCTCTGACAGCAAAGAGCTTTTCTCGTTGCAGCAAACTGCTGCGGTACCCCAATTCTAACTCCTCCACAGAAAGCTCATGAGATTTTCCAGCTGTGTTTAAAACCTCAACTCCCTGAAGATGGTCTTTTATTTCGCCTCCATAAGCACCGGCATTCATAAAGATAGCCCCACCTAAAGTACCAGGAATACCAGAGGCAAACTCCAGACCTCCCAGTCCGGCCTCTGCCAGTTGCTGACAAAAATCTGTCATTTTTATGCCAGCTTCAGCCTTTACAAGTCTGTTTTCTCTAACAATATTACAGCTAGTTAATCGGCAGGTAGATATTATAGCCCCTTTAATCCCGGCATCAGCTGGAATAATATTGCTGCCTTCTCCCAGGAGGTTAAAGGGAATATTTAAATCAGTCAGCTTTTTTATTGCCGAAGCTAGAGCTGGTTGGCTTTCTGGCAGCAGAAAGAGCTCTGCTGGACCACCAACCTGCATTGTGGTGTGCTGGCTAAGACTTTCTTCCTTTTTTAGAATCAAATCCGGGATTGCTGCCAGGGCAGAAAATTGTTCTGAGGATATGACCATATTATCACCTTTCTTTTTTTAAGAGGAAATATATAAATTATTTTGCGGTAATTATCTCTTTTTCTATTTCATCTAAGGCCGTTTGAACAAGTTCTTCTATAGGAAGAGCTTTTTCTGTTTTTTCTGTAGGTCTGGGGCGTGGTTTGGTAATGGGATTTTCCGGCACGAAGATTGAACAACAATCCTGATGAGGTCTGATAGAGATTTCGTAGGTGCCAATTTTTTTAGCCATTCCAATAATATCATGTTTATCCCAGGTGAGTAAGGGCCTTAAAATAGGAAGTCTGGCTACAGAGGAGATAGTCCGCAAATTAGTAATTGTCTGGCTGGCCACCTGCCCCAGACTATCTCCAGTCACCAGGGCCTGGGCGTTAATTTTTTTAGCCAACTCTGTGGCTATTCGCAGCATCATTCTGCGCAATATTGTTATGCTATAATCTTTATGGCAGTGTTCCCTAATTTGTCTCTGAATGTCAGTTATTTCACAGATATAGAGTTCGGTACTGCCATTATAGCGGGCCAGTTTTTGGCTGAGGTCCCGTACCTTTTCCAGGGCTTTTTCTCCAGTATAAGGCGGGGTATGGAAATGAAGGGCTTTTATCTGTGCCCCTCTGCGCATCATCTGCCAGCCAGCCACGGGGCTATCAATTCCGGCCGAGAGGAGTAGCAAAGCTGACTCTGCTGAGCCTAAGGGTAGCCCCCCTGAACCACTGAATCTTTTGTAAAAAACATAAATACCGCTGTCTCGGATATCATATTCAACCTGGATATCAGGACTGTGAACATCTACCGTTAATTTTTGTTTTTTGTCCTCTAATAAGTTATTTATTTTTTGGTAGATCATACCGCCGGTTTTTTTGCTCACTTCAGGGCTGGAAAAGGGATAATCTTTGTTTGCTCTATTTGTTTCTACCTTGAAGCTAAGAGACCCTTCGTTTAGTTCACTTTCTATTAGTTTGCTGCCGATGTCAGCTAATTTATCTATTTCAGCAGAGGGCTTGAGGGTAACAGCTGGACTAAAAGAGGCTATTCCAGGCAGCAACTGCAAAGTCCGGACTACCTCTGGCGGCAATTCTGCTATAGGCTGGTTTAAATCAAGAAAAATACGCCCATAGGTACTGGTAATCTTAAACTCCAGCAGGCCGGCTAATCGACGTCTAATATCATCTTTTAGGGCCTGAGAAAATTTAGAGAAGTTTTTTCCTTTAAGACCCATTTCACCGTAGCGGATTATTATCAGATCATACATTATTTATTCCTCCTAATTTTAACAATGGTTAGAGCAATAGCTGATATTCATCTAACAGCGCAGCAAAAAATCCATCGACTTCTTCTTTTGTATTCTGGCGGCTAAAACTAATTCTTAAAGCCCCCTTTAACCAGGGTCCGGTTACTCCCATTTCCCTTAATACCCTGCTGTCATCTCCCTGGCGGGCATGACAGGCAGAGCCCCGCGAAATAAATATGCCCCGGCTACTTAAAGCATTGACCATAACCTCTCCAGGAATCTCTTTTAAGGAGAAGTTGATTATATGAGGTGCAGAGTTTTGAGGTGTGTTGACCCGGGCTTCTGGTAATTTACTCTCTAGCTGCTGGATGAAATATTCTTTCAGGTCAGTTAGGGGAAGATGCTTTGACTGATAACTGCTAGAGAAACGGGGTATTTCTTTTAAGGCAGCGGCCAAACCTGCAATTCCAGACACATTTTCTGTGCCACTGCGCAACCCCTTTTCCTGTTTCCCCCCGCTAATTAGCGGCTCTAACAGGCGAGAATCTCTAAGCCAGAGAAAGCCAGTGCCCTTAGGCGCACCAATCTTGTGGCCGCTAAAACTGGCCATATCTACCTGCCAGGCCTTGAGCTTTAGGGGTAAATAACCTAACCCCTGAACGGCGTCAACATGAAAAAGAGTCTGTGGAGCAGAATTACTGAGCATTTGGCCTATCTTTTTAATAGGCTGAACTGCCCCTGTTTCATTATTTACCAGCATAATGCTCACCAGTATCGTATTTGCCCGAAGAGCCTTTTCCACTTTTTGAGAGGTTATAATTCCCTGCTCATTGGGCTTGATAAAAGTGACATTTATTTGGGGACTAGAGGAAATTTCTTTTAGAGTTTGATAGACAGAATCGTGTTCAATGGAGCTTGATATTATATGAAGAGGCCCCTCCTGATCTTTGTTTTTAACTACTCCTCGAAGCGCCAGGTTATTGGCTTCAGTACCTCCAGAAAGAAAAAATATTTCTTTGCTCTTCACATTTAGCACTTCAGCAGCCTGAGAACGAGCTTTTTTCAATATTCTTTCTGCCTCTACTCCTTTCTGATGGACAGAAGAAGGATTGCCAAATTTATGGGTCAGGCTATTTTGGACTGCTTTAACCACCGCTCTGGAAGAGGGAGTGGTGGCACTATTGTCAAAATAGATCTTCATTTTTAGCCTCCTGCAACTTTGCCGTACTTTGATTTTAATGAACATGATAATTATACCATAAATAGAGGGGAGTTAAAATGCCAGTCAAATATTTACCCCTTTTGCCCCTCAAATAAAGGAAGAAAAAAATTTTTGTTGAATTATATTAAAGGCCTTAAAAGCTCTTTTATTTAAGATATCAGCAGCTAAAACTCCTGAAGTCTTGCATATATAGTCGGTGAAGGATATAATAAAACTAATAAAATATATACAAAATACAAAAATTATAGTTGCTTTTAGAAGAAATAGGGAGGGACAGGTTTGCAATTATTTGATACTCATGCCCATCTTGACTTTGCTCGTTTTGACAGAGATAGAGATGAGGTTATCGATAGAGCTAAAAGAGCTGGTTTGATTAATATCCTGACGGTAGGCGCAGATCTTTCTTCTAGCCGCAGAGCTATCAAACTGGCCAAGCACTATAAGGGAATAGTGGCCTCGGTGGGGTTACATCCCCATGATGCTAGCCAATTTGATCAGGAAGTGGCCAGAGAAATTAAGGAGCTGGCCCAGGAAGAAGAAGTAAAGGCTATTGGTGAGACAGGTCTTGATTACCATTATGATAATTCTCCCCGGGAGGAACAGAGAAAAGCTTTTCGCTCCCAATTGAGACTGGCTAATATGCTTAATAAGCCTGTTATTATTCACTCTAGAGAGGCCGAGGAAGATACCCTGGCAATTTTAAAGGAAGAAGCTCAAAATCTTCCTGGAGTTATCCATTGTTATTCTAGCAGCAGTGAAATGGCCCAGGAAGTTATTGCGTTGGGTTTTCATCTGGGTTTTACCGGTCTCTTAACCTTTAAAAATCTCAGCTGGCTGCGGGAAATAGCTTCTCAGACCCCGGTGGATAAAATCTTGCTGGAAACAGACTGCCCCTATATGGCACCTGAGCCAAAGAGAGGCAAACGAAATGAACCGGCTTTTGTGACTCATGTAGCAGAGGTGATGGCTGATTGCCATGGTATTCCAGTATCAGAACTGGCTGAAATAACAACGGAAAACGGTTTAGAGCTATTTGCTTTAGAGAACCAGGCGAGATTGGAGGGATAAACTCCAGTGTTCGGCTATAACAATCCCGGAAGAATTTTTCTGATCCTAGGAGCGGTCTTTTTAATAATTGGCTTTTTATTGAGTTTTGGAGGAATACCACCCTGGTTAGGAAATTTACCTGGCGATATCAGGATTGAAAGAGAAAATTTTAGTTTTTATTTCCCTATAACCACAATGATTATAATCAGTCTGCTTTTTA
>PWEJ01000046.1 GCA_003553485.1 Halanaerobiaceae bacterium
CAATTTAATAATTGCAATTTTTCGCCTCCCAATCAATTCTTTAGTTCTTTCTAGCTGACTTTGGGAAACCAGCGGTTCCGGCAGCAGATTTGCTAAGGGGCTGGGCAGCACGGGTTTATAAAAAGCCCTGTGCTAATAGGGAAAACTTGCAATCCGGTCGCCGGTGGAGTTATGTTATGAAAAATTATAAAACATAAATTGTTAGAAAAATAAGGAAAGTTTTCCCGCCGCTGATATTTGAGCTCTTTTATCAGCGGCGGGTTGGTTAAGCAAAATCCTGGTTTTTTAGATTCAGCAGGAGCTAATAGCTATAATTAATTTGATATTGTCAGCAATTTTAGTTCAATCTAAAATTCTGCATCTTAATCTGTAATCCCACCAGGTGCCAGTATCTCCACCTTCAGTTCTAATAACCAGCTCGTCCACACCCTCGATCTTAGTCATAAAGGCTAATGCCTCACCCCGTCCAGGCCCTGCTATCCCGCCAGGAAATCTAGGATCACCTTCATAACCTGCCGATCCTCTCCAGCCTGTTTCCAGCACTAACTCACCATCGTAATATATCCACCATCTATCAGGGAGACTGTAGGCATCAAAATCAAAGTCCATTACAGCTCCAGTTGCAATACTGCTGATATCCCAGGTATCAATATAGATTCCAGGAGCATTTCTGGCAGTACGCCAGGGAGTCCACTCTCCACATTCAGTGTCATAAACGAATTCTTCAGAGTCAAAGTCCAGGAAGCGAGCTGTCACTGTCACATCCTGGTCTGGCATGATAAAGGTGGTTACAGCAGAGTTTATATCATCAAAATAGCCTGCTGTTGCTGACCAGAAAAGAAACTCATAGCCCGAATCAGGTACCGCCTCTATCTCGATTACTTCACCTTCTTCATATGGTCCAGCATCTGTTAGATCTATTGCAGTACCATTACCATCAACAGCCATAGTCAGTTGAAATTTAGGAATCTCATTCCTGCCTATCTGCTTCAATTAACAGATTTTAGCAGGCCTACACCGGACAGGCGGCTTTCACCGCATCCGGCGTTCCCTCAACAATTAATCTCTAAATTAATTGCTGACTGGGCCCCTTGGCTCCGGCAGGTTTTCTCCTTCCAGGCTGTTACCAGACTGGTACAAACGGCCTGCCATCAATGCTACTACGAGCCCGCCGCCACTAAATCGGGTTCATAGAATCTGTCCATTCTTCCCCGTTTCAGCTTCAAATGTTCCCCTTCACCTATCCATAATTATGATTGTTTTAGGTGTCCCCTAACGAGCCAGCGGATTGAGGTCAAAGCCCCACTATTTAAAGGCCATCATGGCTGCTGACAATAAAACTTAGCTTTAAAATATATCCATATCCAAGATCAATCTAATGATAATTAAGGCCTTAAATATCCCGCACCAAGCAGTCGAATTATTTAACAGCACGGGCTCAAATCTGACACGCATAATCGGGGATTTATCTGCTTCACCATGACAATCTTTAAGGAGCCCCGCACAGGGAATTTCACCCTGTTACGACTTCACCTGGCTTCACCATAATAAATTGACAGCTTTATCATGATGCAGGAGGATCAGGCGGGCAGGCTTAACTGTCTGCCCCGGGAATTTTGTCCCTGATTATCGGTAAAGGAGTTAGAAATAAAGGCGAGGATAGCCATGATGCTGTTCAGCATAGTTATTAATCGCTACCTCGCCCTTTATCTCCGCTCATTTCACCAGTATAGGTTTATAGAGCAACATTTCGCATTTTATTGTGGTTCATTTGCTTCGACTACAGTTACATACTGACTATGCAGTGTTTGACTTTTTACTCCAATTCTTAGTTGGATATTACCAGGTTCCTCAGGAGCATCATATCTCAGGGTTACAGGCGCTACTTCCCCAGGCTCCAGATGCAGTGGACCTGCTCTATCAGCCTGAATTCCATCCACCAGGAGATAAATATACTCGCTGCCTGCAGCGGTGCCATTATTGATTAGATAAACCCTGACTATATTATTCTGGGAACCTGCATAAACTTCATGATCCTTTTCAATATCAGTTACTGCAAACTTGCTCACCTGGATATCCTTACCTTCCATTGTGACAATTTTAAGATCAGAATCAAACATTATCTGCTTTGCAGAACAGCTGTTGCGGGCCCACTTTTCAACCGAAATTCCAAATTCCTTAGTCTCTTCTGACCTGATTCGATAGGATACACTCCTGCCTGAACGGGCCTGAAGATCTCTAGTTCCAATCGTATCGGAAATCCAGTTATTCAGCATGTGATCCAAATCAGTGCTCCGGTAATCCCAGATAAAGATATTGCCCAGATCATCTCTCAGCTCATATTTGCTGGAAGATGCTTCCTCACAGAAGGATATCAGTATATCAGATTTCCAGTTATTAAACCTCCAGTAGCGATCAAAGCTGACAAAACTGACATCCAGATAGGCCATTCTTGCTTCATTTCTTATATTGATTGTGGCAAGATTTCTGGGATCACGGTTAGCAAATTTAGGATTATTATCAGCAGCAAAACCTATAGCAGCATAGGTCTGGAACTTAACCAGGCCGCGATTATTGATGCTGCCGGCAAAAGTCAGTTTTGCTCCCCTGTGATCGTATTTCGGGTTGCCCAGCACTTCTATTCTGGTAGCAGCAGACCAGGTGACATTTTCAAAAATGGCATGCTTGCCATCCCAGACATGGACATCATAATTCAGGCGGTATCCCAGAACTCTCCGATCATTGGTGTATTTATCGTGGCCAACATTAAGCGTTACATTTTTCAGCTTGGTGGTTTCCAGAATGACATTGAAGACTTCAGGCTCTACTACCACATTCTCTACCAGCAGGTTATCGCCCAGTACCAGCACTCCACCCTTGGTATCACTGTAAATACTGCCACCTACCAGGGTTCCTCTGTGGACAAAATTGGGATAGGTGTGATCAACATGGTGCTTGAGTATGCTGGTTCCGGTAGTTTCTGCAAAAACACCTCTGATATTGCCGCAGCTGACAATCATCTTCTCGAAGGTAACAGTTTTCTTGTCAATAACTGTAAAATCACCCCAGAGATAGACTTTACCAAAGTTAACATTGCCAAGCCAGACAGTTTCCTCCATTGGTGCTCCCGGTCTGGTAATATAATTATTTGCCGGGGTAAAGATATAAACATCAGATTGGAAAGTTGGACCGTGAATTGTCAGCTTATCAGCATTTTTCTCACGGGCCTGCTTGTCAACCTCTTTGGGAATATCAGGATATTTTTTGCCTTCTTCACCGCGGGTGAAGTCTCTGGTATTCCAGCCAAAATGCACGGGATGACCTTCAAAGACGGCATTGCCATAAATATGGCCGCCATTATAGTCACCGTAACTGCCAACCAGGGTCAATCCGTGTTCACCATGACGGTCAACGATATTAACGACCCCTCTCACAGTTAATATCGCCTTGTCATGATTAATTGCCCACCAGACAGTTCCTTCTTTTGTGGTATTAATTTGAGCATTATTCAGAACAGGCTCAGCCGGGACATATTCGCAATATTTCAAGGATTTCCCTACATACATACCGGTGAAATTGTGGTCAAAGATCAGATCGTTTAGGGTCGCATTGCTTGCTACATAGAGAATACCATACACGGAGTCTTTATCAAAAGCTACTCTGTTAAACACTGCACCATCATGCTCAAGACCCATTCTATTATAGACAGTTGAATCATTAATTGTAACTCCACCGGCAAAAACTGCCTGGCCTCTAAAATAGGAGTTTTCAATTACCAGATGCTTAGCCGGATTATCCTGATTCTGAAACCAGTCCAGCACTAAAACCCGGAAATTGATATTAGAGAATTTAACAGCCTCGCCGGTAACCAGCACAACATTATCGCGATCATGGCCACCTTCAAAGTCCATAAGACCTCTGAAAGCTCCATTTTTAACCAGGGTACCATTACCCTCAAAAACTAGAGGTCCCCCAGTCATTCTAATGGTATAACCATTAAGATCCAGCACTCTTAAATCATAGCGAATTTGAGTCCTGTTGGTTAGAGAAAAGCCGCTCTTCAACAGGATACCTGCTTCCTTATTATTCAGGGCTTTGATGAAATCAGCTTCATCCCGTACTTCATACATCTTTATTTCAGGCTCTTCATCAAGATAATTGAAACCATCCTCTGTCACTTCAATCCAGATTTCCCAGGGAACACTCCAGAATACCTCGATGTTTAGATCTGTAAATAGATCGCCTTCCATCAGACTTTCAATATTTTCATAGTCAGCCCATCTGGCATAATGACCGTTATACCAGACATAGGAGTTTTCCTGATTAGAATCCAGCACATTTTTCAGGAAAATATACCTGTCATACCAGGACATTTCATTTAAATATTCAAGACAGTAATATTCCCACCTGCCGTGACGATATACAAAGAAACCGTGGACCTCTTCCGCATTATCAAGCGTGAAGACCGCTGAGGAATCAGCCCTCGGAGCAAGCTCAATATTCAAACTTGTTCCTTCGCCAATCAACCTAAAAGAAGAGGTTTTGTGGTCGGTGATAACATTAAAACTTCTTTCACCCTTTATAGTTATACTATCCTCACCATTTTCTGCCAGTATCGCATTCTCCAGTTTGAAAGTTCCCTGCTCAATACCCTCCAGTTTTACTGTCAATCTGTATTCCTGCAATCCCAATATATCAATATGGTTTACAGTTTCTGGAGCAGTAGCAATTAATTCAGCATCTTTGACAACTGCATCAACATCAGAGCTTCCCATGTCACAACCTGTAAGTCCGACAACCAGAGCAACAACTAAGATTGCGAACAAAGGCAGATAATACTTTTTAGCACACATTTAATTGCCCTCCTCTTTCTAAATTATTTAGAAATTAATAATACAACAAAGATTTTTCCTATCCATTCCATCCTACCTGAAAACACCTTTCCCAAATAAAAATAGTTTGATTACTCTTATTGATTGTTTTTAATCACCACCTTTTCTATTTTAATTTCCAAAACCAGTAAATAGCGCAATAATTTTAAACTCCATAAACCAGCTTATTTATCAGATATCAAGACTATGCAAGCTGCATGTCCTGACAGACAGAAATCTGACTGAAGGTCTCTATCTCTCAATTCTTACACTAATCCAGGCCACCTCTTGTTGATTTTGATCCAGTCCTCTAACTATGATATTATTAGCATTTTTGTATGCTGATAACAGGATGGTGTCCCGGGAAAAGTTAACTTCTCTTATATCATTACCTGTAACAATTTTAGAAGTCTCAAGGTCAATAACCCTGGGAATTGTCATAGATACATTGGAATCACTGATAAATTTTAGATAACGAATATCTGGATTCCTTACTATCAGATGGCCTTCCAGCTCAATAATATAAAGAATTTCATATTCTTGATATAACTGAAATTCACCTTCTAAATCAGGAGCAAAACCAACCTTTACAATTATTTCAGCCTCTAGCTTATCTGGATTTACTACCATATCAGGCAAATTAACAATTTCTCCGAACAATACTTGCTCTCCCGGCTCTTCAGGCTGATAAGCGGTTTCATCCCACTGCACATCTATTTTTATATTACTTTCGTCTTCCAGCATAACCTCTACCCGATCTGGCAGGTCAAGATCATTAAAGGCTGTGCCATAAGGAACTTCCAGGCTGGCAAGCTCTTCCACTGCAACTATTTTAACCTCTGTTATTAAAGCAATAAATTCAAGGGAAAAAGTAGCGTTAGGAGTCTCTGGATTTACCGCTTTTAGTTCGGGTATCTGATACTCTCCTGCAATTCTGCTATTATCTATTTCCAGAGCTATTTCAGCCTGAGTTTGCAGCCTCTCAACTTCAATTTCCAGCTTTCCATTAACAACTCCGATCTGCATCAGTTCCTCTGCGTAGATTCTGGTCTCTGTTGCATCAGATATAATCAAAGTAAAATACTCTACATGTTCATCAACAGCAATACCTTCTATTGTTATAAGTGAGTCAAAAATATTTTGTTCTATTACTGTATCATCTGGTTCATGACCCACGGTACAGGATGTGATAATTACTGCTATAAAAGTTAACAGTCCTAATATTGCAATTTTTCTTACTAATTTAATAACCATCTTTTTCAGCCTCCTTATTTTTATGTTTCTATTTAAAACCATGCTAGAAATATTTTAATTAGTAAGTTATTCTTTAAATCACCCCCAAAAGCATCAATTAAAAAAATAGTTAATAAATAATAATATAATAGGTGTTAAATATCATAAAGCCTTATATTCTTAATGATTTATTTTCTTAATGATTTATTTTGTTTCCTTGAAATAAATTGAGACATATTTAGTACTTATAATTTATTTTTCCACAATTTTTTATTTTTTCAGTCATATTTCAGTCATATTCTGGTTTTATTTTGGTCATTTTTCGACTAATTATCTGAATATGTACTTAACTGCTGATTCCAGTAAAATTCCGGACAAAAAATTCAGCCAATAACAAATCAATCCCGATTAACTAAATTTTATCCTGTATTAATTACCCAACCAAAAATAAAATAAATATTTTAATAAAATACCTTGTAAAGAAACATCTTGTAAAAAATTTCAGATTTCTCTTTACAGCCATTAAAAATTGTAGTATAATTAGATATAATTACAATTTTTCTATATTTTTCTTTTTTAACATGTCAATAAAAA
>PWEJ01000013.1 GCA_003553485.1 Halanaerobiaceae bacterium
CGGACACTTTTGTCAAGCATTTTTTGTTTAATTAAGTTAATTTTTTAAAAATAAAAAAAGTTTTTCATATTTACTAAAAACTTGTAGTCAAGTAAAAAGATATATGATATAATTAGTTCGATTAAAAAAGATAAATATGATTATTGAATAGCATTTGGGGTTGAGATCTGGTTGAGTGCTTAGTAAATTGTGGATTTGAATTTGACTAATAGGAAATTAAAGTGATGCAGTTATATCGGAGGTGAAATCATTGTCTGAAATAAATAGTTGGAAAATATTTTTCGATAATTATGCTCCTCATTATATGGAAGAGAGTTTTACGCAGAATACTATTGAAGAAGTTGATTTTATAGAAGAAGAGTTTAAACTACCTAAAAAAGCTGCAATTATTGATGTAGGATGTGGAACAGGTAGACATGTTCTAGAGCTGGCAAGAAGGGGATATAAAGTTACAGGTTTAGATATCTCAGCCAGAATGTTAGATGAAGGCAGAAAAGTAAGTGAGGCCGAGAATTTAGAGGTGAATTTCATTCAGGCTAATGCTGTTAACTTTACTTTAATTGATAAATTTGCTGCCTGTATTTGTTTATGTGAAGGGGCATTTGGTTTGCTATCAATGCATGAAAAACCCTTTGTCAGAGATCAAAAAATTTTAGGTAATATTTATTCGGTGCTTAAACCGGGAGCAAAATTTATTCTGACGGCTTTAAATGGCTTAAAAAAAATAAGGGAATTTTCAGAAGAAGACGTTGAAAAGGGAAGGTTTGATCCAATTGACATAGTAGAGATTTATTCCTTATCTGAGATGCTGGAAGAAGCTCCAGAAGGAATCACAATAAAAGAAAAGGGATTTTTAGCATCAGAATTAAAAATGATGCTGGAAAAAGCAGGATTTAGAGTAGAAAATATTTATGGGGGAACAGCGGGAAGCTGGAAAAGGGAGCGACTAAAGATGGATGAAATGGAAGTGATGATTATAAGCCATAAGGAGAATTAGCAGTTGCACTGACGAAGTTAGCTTTTATAAGCATAATTATAGGCTGGTTGATACATGGAACTGCCAACACATTGATGGCATTAATTGTTGCTTTGTGAATTGTGACTTAATAAAGGGAGGGTAGTTGTAATGTATTTTAATAGCAGTCAGGGCAATATATATTATCAGGAATATGGTGCTAACAAAAGATGCCCACCATATTGCTAACCAGGATAATCCAAAAAAGTTTAATGAAATTATAGAATCCTTTATTGAGAAAATAGAATAAACCTATAGTCAAATAAATATTTGAAAAATAGTGACAAAACGCTTGGAGATTTTCCGCTGTTAGTTCTGACAGCAGATAATTTAAAGATGAAAAAGAAACAGCCCGAGACATATAATTATTTCGCAAACAGCCAAAAAGAGCTATTAACCCTGTCCAAAAATAGCAGACAAAAAATAATAGAAAATGCCGATCATTTTGCTGGCCGCTGGCAGCAGTTACTGGCTCCTGGCCCTTCCTGGCTTTATATTTTTGTATCTCTGGCAACTTAGAGATATCACCTATCCCAGAAAAGTAATTACTTCTGATGACGAAATCCTTTTAATAATGACATCGGGAAGAGAATATAAACTGGAAAAGAATAATGTAGAAATTGAAATACAGGATTCTGCTATAGCTTTAGATTTTGATGATGCCGGAACAATCAGGAAATTAAGAATCTCCAGGAAACAGCTCTCGCCTGAACTTCTGGAAATATTTAGCGCTAAAATTACCAGTACCGGTCAAAGTGAGCACTCTACAGAGTGAAAAATTAAACTGCCAATCAATAAAGTATTAATAGCTTCAAATAACGGGGGAATTACAGGAGGAAAACATATGACAGATAAAACGAATTCAATCTGGAAAAACAAAAATTTCTTATTATTATATATTGGAGGTTTAGTTTCACGGTTGGGCAGTGGCATTCATAATATAGCTCTGGTTTGGTTTATCCTGGAGTTAACCGGAAGTGGAACTGCAACGGGAACTATACTTTTGCTGTCTACTCTGCCGGCTGTCCTCATTGGTCCTTTTGGAGGTCTGCTGGCTGACCGGGTTAACCGAAAACTTCTTATCGTAGGCAATGATTTTTTCCGAGGAGTTATAGTTTTGGGTCTGGGACTGTTAATTTATAATGGCAGCAGCAGTTTTTTGCTGCTGGGAGGAGCGACTGTCCTGATTTCTATCAGCGGATCATTTTTCAACCCGGCCGTCAGTGCGGTTTTTCCAAACTTAGTTACAGAGGAGAACTTAGAAAAAGCCAATTCTTTAGAGCATATCAGCTTGAATTTTACCCAGATCGTCGGAGCCATACTGGGTGGGATTTTGATCGGTATATTGGGTATACCTGGAGCTTTCATCTTTAATGGAATTAGTTTTCTTATTTCCGGCATTTCTGAGCTATTTATCGAAATTCCACCGATTGAAGTTTCCACCGAAACACCAACATTTTTGCAGGATTTTAAATTTGGCTTAAAATTTATTAAAGAAAGAAAAGAGATTATGGCTCTCTTCATCGTGTCTCTGTTTTTGAATTTCTTATTTAGTGGATTGTTTGCTGTTGGACTGCCTTATATTTACAATCAGATTCTTGAAGTAGATAGTATGATGTTTGGCCTGGCTAAATCAGTCTTTCCCATAGGAGCCATTCTAGGATCAGTGCTGATAAACTACTATATAATCAAAAATTATCGCAGTTTCATAGCTAAATGTATCTTCATGCAGAGTTTTCTGCTGATGACTCTGGGGCTGCCAATCAGCCCTCTAGCTTTAAATGGCCTTTCAATTATAAATATCTATCTTATCTTACTGGTAATTCTGTTTACCATCGGTGTTATAAATGCTCTTTCCAATATTCCGGTAATCACTCTGTTCCAGAAAATGATTCCGGACAGTTTACGGGGGCGTCTTTTTGGTCTTTTGGGAACATTCAGCCAGGGGCTGGTACCTGTTTCTATGGGGTTGGTGGGAATAATACTGGATAATATTTCTCCTTTTTCGCTGTTCATTATGGCGGGAATCATGTCCATGATTCTTTCTTACTCCATAGTTAAGATACCTGCTTTTGAATATTTCGAGCAGAAAGACCCCGGGGTAGTTTCCGCTAGTGCGAGTAAAGCTCAGCAGTGATTAATATAGGAAGTTATTTGAAAAAATTGAATCCAGAAATGACTTCCAAATAAATGCTGCGAATTAAATAAGAATAAAACAATAGTATGGAGTTGAATTAAAATGAGAAAGAATATGTTGCAAAAAGTTTGGATCTCTTTAATTTTTGCATTTATATTATTTTCTATTCCAGTTCAGGCTATTTCTCCTGAGGAAATAGAAGCTGATCTTCTTCATATGAGGGAGTTATTAGAAGAGGTCCATCCCAATCTTTACCATACTACTTCAGAAGAAGTAGTGGAATCTTTTCAGACAGATTTGATAGGTCAGCTATATGAAAAGGAGGAGTATACATTCCTTGAAGCTTATAAAAAATTGGCTTCTCTGGCTGCTCTGTTTCGGGATGGTCATACCCAGGTATATTTTCCCCAGAAAGAGTGGGATAATTATCTTGCAGCTGGAGGCAGAATTTTCCCTTTAAGGGTGCAACTTGCAGATGAAATTTTGATTCTAGAAAATATCCTGGCTGAAAAAAAGCTTCCTGAAGGGTCAGAACTTTTATCTATTAATGGGATACCGGCTAATAAGCTCAAAACGGAAATGTTATCTACACTCAGCTATGAGAGTAGAGCTTTTGGAGCCAGGCTTTTGACCAATAATTTTAGCCGTTTACTCTGGGCACTATTTGAAATCGAAGGCCCATTTAAAATCAGTTATAGAACACCAGGAGAAACAGAAGAGAAGATAACCCTGCAGGGATTTAAGGCTGAACAGCTATCGGAGCGAGGTGAATTGGAGCCTTATAGATTGGAATTTTTATCACCAGAGAGTGCTCTTCTTGTAATAAACTCAGTTCCCGGTGAGATTAACGATGATTATTTCGACTTTTTGCAGGAATCATTTAAAGAGATCAAAGAGAAAGAAATTGAATATCTTTTAATAGATATGAGAAATAATGGGGGTGGTTCTACCCATCAGTTCAATGAAGTCTATCACTATTTAAGCGACACCCCTTACCGTTCATATTCTCGGGTTTATACCCGTTTTTCCAGACCCGTACTTGCCAAATATCATCCCTGGTACAGGCAGTTATATTTTGGTTTGCTCAGTCTTATCAGGAGAGATGACGTGTTTATGTTTGAATCTGATTTACGGCATCCGCCGGAAAATGATTATCGTTTTACAGGTCAAACTTATCTTTTAGTGGGTCCTGCGACTTTTTCGGCTGCTGCAGGTTTTGCTGCCCTGTGTCAGGATTATGGAGCTGCCCTGATAGTAGGGAAGGAAACAGGAGGATTACCTACCAGTTATGGGGATTCTTTTTTCTTCGACCTCCCCCAAACCGGTTTGAGAGCTCGTTCATCTTATAAATATTTCATTCGTCCAAGTGGTGAAAAGTCCGATAGAGGGGTTATCCCTGACTGGGAAATCGATATAGACGAGGATTTTGCAGAAATATTTGAAAGAGGAGGTGACATTAACAAATAAAAGTGAAATTAAGTATAAATCATATATCAGAATATTTCAATATAATAGAGGTGATTTAATGAAAAATGTGATTGCTAAGCTTGAAAATCACCCATAAATAATTAAAACCAATCATGGAAAGGAAGCATAAATATGGATAACCTTACTAACACTGAAGCCTTTATACTTGTTATATTTTTTCTATTTGCCCTATTGGGATTTATGAAAACAGAAATTTTATTGGAAATGCAGAAGAAAGTATATAAAGTTATAGGAGTAAAATATGAATACAGCAAGAGAACTATATTTTTATTGCGAGGAGTTATGATCTTTGCAATAATAATGATAATTTTCATTGTATTTATTCTTTAAAAGAGAAAATGTATGAAAAAATAGAACCATCCTAATTGCTGGTTTTTGAACATGAGACTGAGTTATGAATTAACTTAAAATTAGGTAGAGGTGAAGTCAAATGAAAACTTTGGTTTTCGGTGCAGGACCTTTAGGAACATTAATGGCGGCTCGCCTTCACGAAGCTGGAGAGGATGTTACTCTTTTAGCTAGAGGCAGAAGATATGATGATCTTAAAAAATTTGGGGCTGTTATCAATATCGAGGGTACAGATATTGAAGAAGTTGAAAGAGTTAAGCTAGTTGACACCTTTGACCCCGAGGATCACTATGATCTGGTTATTATTGTTATGCGAAAAAATCAGGCCGATCAAATAATTCCAGATCTAGCTCAAAATAAGAATGTACCCACTTATCTGTTTATGGGTAATAATGCTGAAGGTCCTGAAAAATTAATTGATTCCCTGGGTGAAAATCGAGTTATGCTGGGGTTTCCCTATCCGGGAGGTCACAGAGAAGATCCTAAAGTCGTTGTCCTTAAAATTGATGAGAAAAAACAATATAAAATTCCAATTGGTGAGGTTGACGGAAAGATAAGGCCTAGAACAGAAGAGGTAGCAGAATTGCTAAGAAAAATGCGAGGATATAAAGTTGAAATAAGGAAAGATATGGTTCCCTGGCTCAAATATCATGCTGCAATGCTAATGTCAGGTTTTGTGCCAGCAATTTACGCTGCAGATATAGATATGAAGAAATTGGGTAATGATAAAGAATTATTATATGATGCCATGAAAGCAACTAAAGAGTCACTTAAAGCTCTTCGGGTCTCAGGAATACCACCAAGTCCAAAGGCAGTTAAAATATTCGCCTATATACCAAATTTTCTGATGGTAGCTCTAATCGGATGGATGATGAGAAAAGAATTTGCCAAATCAAGTGTTGAAGGACATCCCAGAGATGCAAAGGATGAAATGGAGTATATCTATAAAGAACTGATTGGAAATATAGATAGGGATAAGATTAAAACCCCGGCTATGGATAAGCTTGCTAAGTATTACGACCAGGAGGATATATTATCTTCTTGTAGGAATACTTGAAAGAATTAAAGCAAATTAATAATCTGTCCAGGGCAGATATAAAAAAAATATGGAGGTTTTTACTGTGAAGCTACATGGCTTGATAGATACAGTATCAATATCACTGGGCTCACTTTTTATTAAGAAATATTTTCGAGAAGATTTAGCTGGCAGGCCACTGGAGGATCATCTAAATTTTATTAATCTTAAAGTGTCTGAGTTGTCATTGGCAAATTGTGAAGGCGATTATCAGGTTGAAGCTAGTACTCTGGCCGGTGATCTTGATGCCCTCTTTCGTATAGCTCAATGGAAGGGAAGCGATTGCCCTACTATTATTTATCATCATGGCGCCTCGGAAACCCCATTTGATTTTGGCTTTAAGAAAATATTTCCCTATAAAAAAGAGGAGATTTTAGCCAATTTGATTCTGGTCAGGGCACCCTTTCATCTATCCAGAAAGGAATACAGTGAAAATATTGTGACCCTGGATAATTTTTTGGCCATGGTTGCCACCTCAGTACAACTGATTGAAGAGTTAGTCTTACGGTTTAAAAGCGAGAACTGTCAGGATATTAATATTGCAGGAACAAGTTTAGGTGGTTATGTAAGTAATTTTCATCATATCTTTTTTA
>PWEJ01000088.1 GCA_003553485.1 Halanaerobiaceae bacterium
ATTTGCAGAAGAAGGAAAAAAAGTTGAAGCCAAATTAGTTTATTACTTAGAATATATCTTTGATAATAATTTAGAGGCTTTAGCTAAAGAAATTGATAAGCTAATTACCTGCAATATGGAAAAAGAGTTAATAAAATTTGCTGATTCGCAGGATTTGCTGGCTCAAGGAGGATTTATAACTGACCAGATGATTTTTAAATTAATGGATAACTGGGCTAAGAACAACATTTCTAAGGCTTTAAGAATATATCGCAGGTTGATTAAAAATGGTGAAGAGCCCTTTAAAATCCTCAGCATGCTCCAGCGTCAGTTGAGGTTGTTGCTGGTGGTAAAGGAACTAAAAAAGGAAAATTTAACGGCAAAAAAGATAGCCAAAAAAATCTCAGAACATCCCTATCCAGTAAAAAAATGTCTGCAACAGACAGCAGCCTTTACTTTTGAGCAACTTGAAAGGGCTTTAGAAAATCTGTTACAGCTCAATAGAGATATAATCACTGGAAAAGTGAGGAGTCCAGAGATAGCAATTGAGGACTATCTTTTACAGAATTTATAATAAAAAACAAATAAACAGGCCCTGGTTGGGCCTGTCTTAAGAAAAATAGTTTTAGGTACTATTTATTACTCAGCAAAGGCTTCATTAAATTTTTGGTGCAACTGTGACTTTTTGCGGGCAGCTTTATTTTTATGGATGATGTTTTTCCCGCTAGCTTTATCTATCATTTTAAAGGCTTGACTTAAAGCTTCTTTAGCTTCATCCTGATCAGGATTTCCATCCATAACAGTTTGAAATTCTTTTACCGCCGTTTTCATCTTGTTTTTCCAGCGGCGATTCTGCTCGGTCTGTCTCTCCGTTACTCTTACCCTTTTTTTAGCTGATTCAATAATAGGCATGAAATTACACCTCCTAAACAAATTTGCAACATATATTATTTTACCAGAAGCAATAATAAAAAGCAAGCCTGGTAGGGGAGAATTTGATGTTTTAGCTCATAATGATATAATTAAGTTTGATGTTAATTTACATGGATAAATTTTGAGGAGGAAAAACCTTTGTCTGTCAATAAGATAAGAAATTTTTGTATAATAGCCCATATCGATCATGGCAAATCTACTCTAGCCGATAGAATATTGGAACTCACAAATACCATAGAGGATAGGGAGATGCAGGAACAGGTATTAGATAACATGGATTTAGAGCGGGAAAGAGGTATTACCATAAAAGCCCAGGCTGTTTCTCTAGATTATAAGGGATACCGCTTTAATCTAATCGATACTCCAGGCCATGTTGACTTTTCCTATGAAGTCTCCCGTAGTTTAGCCGCCTGTGAGGGTGCTCTTTTAGTTATAGATGCTGCTCAGGGTATAGAGGCTCAGACAGTGGCTAATATATATCTGGCTTTAGAACATGATCTAGAGATAATACCAGTAATAAATAAAATAGACCTTCCAGCAGCAGATGTAAAAAGAGTTAAAGAACAATTATTGGAGTTAGGCATTGACCCTGCTGAAGCGCTACTGGCCAGTGCTAAGGAAGGCACGGGTGTGGAAAAAATTCTTGATGAAATAATTACCAGAGTACCTCCACCAGCTCCAGAAGAGGATCTTCCTCTAAAAGCTTTAGTCTTTGATTCCCTGTACAATTCTTATCAGGGGGTCATTGCTTATATTAGGGTAATGACGGGCAAAGTGGTGCCGGGAGAGAAAATATTTTTAATGGCCAGTGAAAAAGAGTATGAAGTTGATGAAATTGGAATATTCACCCCTGAGATGAAAAAAACTTCCCAGTTAAAGGCCGGTGAGGTGGGTTATTTGATGGCCGGTATAAAAGATGTGCGCAACTGTAAAGTTGGTGATACCATCACCACTGCTAATAATAAAGCTGCAGAACCCCTGCCGGGATACCAGGATGTTAAACCGATGGTTTTTAGTGGTATGTATCCCACTGATAATGATGATTACGAGGTCTTAAAGGAAGCATTAGAAAAACTACAATTGAATGATGCTGCCTTTACCTTTGAAGCTGAAACTTCAGCAGCCCTGGGCTTTGGTTTTCGCTGTGGTTTTTTAGGGTTGCTGCATATGGAAATTGTGCAGGAAAGACTGGAGCGAGAATTCAACATTAATCTTATTATGACTGCCCCCAGTGTGGTCTATCAATTGACACTCGAAAATGGAGAAACTAAAGAGATTGATAATCCGGCCGAGTTTCCTGCCCCCTCAGAGATATCCACTATTGCTGAACCCTATGTGACGGCTACTATAAGTCTACCTGAGGACTATATCGGTTCCGTAATGGAATTGTGTGAGGATAACCGGGGACAATTTTCTGATATGACCTATATTGACCAAAATAGAGTTCAGTTGCAATATGAAATGCCGATGAGTGAGATCATTACTGATTTTTTCAATCAGCTAAAATCTAAGAGCAGAGGCTATGCCACTTTAGATTACGAGCCCCTGGGTTACCAGGAATCTGACCTTGTAAAACTTGATATCTTAGTCAATAAAGAAAAAATTGATGCCCTTTCAATAATTGTCCATCGCGATAAAGCTGAAGTAGTTGGAAGAGAACTCTTGAAAAAGTTAAAAGACATTATTCCTAGAAAATTATTTGCCGTTCCTCTTCAGGCGGCAATAGGCAATAATATAGTGGCTCGAGAAGATATTAAGGCTCGCAAAAAAGATGTATTGCAAAAATGTTATGGTGGAGATGTTAGCCGGAAAAGAAAATTATTAGAACAGCAAAAAGAGGGTAAGAAAAGAATGAAACAGATAGGTAGTGTTGACATACCCCAGGAAGCTTTCTTGGCTGTCTTGGAGCGCGGAAATGGTGATTGAGAGAGATGAACTAGCCTTATATCTTCATATCCCCTTTTGCAGAAATAAGTGTGCTTATTGTAACTATTATTCAATAAGGGCTGGAAGGAAAAAGCAGGCTCTTTTTGTTAAAGAATTGACCAAGGAAATTAAGAGTAGGGCGGATAATCTATCTGCTAAAGTAACCAGCATTTATATTGGAGGCGGAACTCCTTCATTATTAACTAATGCCTTTTTAGCGGCCATCATGAACTCAATTGAAGAAAATTATTTCTTGGCTAAAAATAGTGAAATAACTTTAGAAGTAAACCCCCTCGATTTGCAAAAGGAGAAGACTTTAAGAGACTGGCAACAACTGGGAATCAATAGGATCTCTCTGGGAGTACAATCTCTTAAAGAGGATGAATTAAATTTATTAGGCCGGGACCATGGAATCAATGAAGCAAAAAAGGCTCTTGCTATTTTGGCTCAAGCAGATTTTAATTATAGCGTAGATCTAATCTCTGCCCTTCCAGGCCAGCAGGCCAGTGATTATCTCAGGAGCCTGGAGCTGGTCTTAAACTATTCTCCCAAACATATCTCCAGCTATAATCTACAGATAGAGCCCAATACCGAGCTTAATAAGCTCTGGCAAACAGGTGAACTTTTGGAGATAAGTGAAGAAGAAGATGCTAAAGCTTACGAAAAAACCAGAGAAATTTTAACTGTTAAAGGTTACCGCCATTATGAAATATCAAATTATGCTCTTCCGGGATATTCAAGCCATCATAACTTAGCCTACTGGCAATTTAGACCTTATGCTGGCTTTGGTCCGGCGGCCTGTAGTTTTGATATGAAAAAGCGCCGCTGCAATATTGCAGACCTCAATATTTATTTAGCTTCAGCTGAGAAAGAGAGTTCTGAAATTGCTAGAATAGATTTTCTTACTATAGAGGATTTAATTAAAGATTATATTTTTACCGGTTTGAGATTAACTGCGGGTATTAGCAAAAAAGATTTTGCCACGTTATTTAAAAGAGAATTAAAGGATATATATGAAAGGGAAATTAATGATTTAGTTGGCCAGGGATTATTAATAGAGACCCCCAATAAAATAAGACTGAGTAATAAGGGATTATTACTGGCAAATCAAGTCTTTACTGTTTTTTTGTAAAGCTGATAACAGTCCCTGCTATGCCTTGACAAAGAAAAAATGATATGGTATTTTAATTATAGCTGTTAGCACTCCTCCTTATTGAGTGCTAAAAAAGGGGTGGTCATATTGTTAGCCGAAATCTCTGGCAGAAAAGAGAAGGTTTTAAAAGCCATTATCCAGGAGCATATTTTAACGGCTGAACCTGTAGGTTCAAGGACCTTAGCCCGAAAATACGATTTTGATTTCAGTCCGGCAACTATTAGAAATGAAATGGCTGATTTAGAAGAAATGGGTTTATTGGAACAACCACATACTTCAGCTGGCCGTATCCCATCTGATAAGGGATACCGTTTCTATGTTGATAGATTAATGGAAGGAAAACTGGAAAAACCAGTCTCTTTAAAGAAATATTTAAAGGAACTTTCCCGTCAGAAATCAGGCCTGGAGGATATAATGTCTGAAATGGCCAGACTGCTATCGGGAATGGTCAAATATACAGCTATAGTTAGTGAACCGGGATTTGCTGAGAGTAAAATCTCTCGCCTGGAATTACTGCCCATCTCTAAGAGAAAATTACTCTTAATTGTTATTACCAGTAATGGTCTGGTAAATAATAAAGTTATTAATTTAGAGAGCAAATTAACTGAGGAAGAGTTAGATGACCTAAATAGAATACTATCTAAGAGGTTGACTGGTAAAAAGATTCAAGAGATCACCGAATCATTTTTGCAGAAATTAGAAGAGGAGCTTAAGCGGCGCTTGAATTATACTGCTAGAATAATAAAAAGACTGGAAGAGGAAATCACTGGCATTTTGGCTAAGGAAGAGATGAAAATATATTTAGATGGCACCTCATATATCCTGGAACAACCTGAGTTTAATGACCTAAAAAGCCTTAAGAAAATACTAAAAGTTTTAGATAGGAAAGAGGAATTGAGAAGATTAGTAGCTGACCTAGAGGATGAACTAGAAGTTAAAATTGGGACTGAAAATAAATTGCAGGAGATGCAAAACTGCAGTCTAGTAGTGGCAACTTATAAACTGCAGGGAGGTGGCACTGGAAGAGTTGGTGTTATCGGTCCCACCAGAATGGAATATCCCCGTGTAATTTCCTCCGTGGATTTAACGGCAGAACTAATAAGTAAAATTATTTCCCGTTCAGGCAGGTGATTAATAATGGCTAAAGACAGAGAGGATCAAGATCAGCAGGTTAAAACTGAAGCAAAAGAAGATCAAAAAGAAGAAATAAAGGATGAAGCAGTAGAAACTACCGAGGAAGTAGATGGAGAAGAAGAGAGAGATCCAGAAGAGTTGCAGCAAAAAATTGACGAATTAGAGGCTGAAATTGCTGCTTTAAAAAAAGAAAATGAGCAATATCGCAATAAACTGCAGAGATCAAAAGCTGATTTTGCCAATTATCGTCGTCGAGTTACTGAGGAGAAGTTTGGGCTCTGTCGCAAGTATAAAAAAGAAGTTATCATTGAGATTCTTCCAGTCCTGGATAACTTTGAGAGAGCCCTAGACAGCTGTGAGGAGAAAGATGAATTTTATCAGGGAATTGAAATGATCCATAAACAGATAACTTCTGTTTTAGAACAGGAAGGTGTTGGAAGAATAGCCACGGAAGAGGAAGAGTTTGATCCTGAATATCATGAGGCTGTTGAACAGGTAGAAACAGATGAATATGAATCTGGCACCATCATAGAAGAGATGCAAAAAGGATACACTTTTCAAGATGAAGTTTTACGACCTGCTTTAGTAAAGGTCGCTAAATAGAAAATCACTATGAAAACAACAGAATAAGGAGGCTGTTAATATGGGTAAAATATTAGGTATTGATTTAGGAACCACCAATTCCTGCATGGCAATTATTGAAGGTGATGAACCTACGGTAATAACAAATAAAGAAGGTTCAAGAACTACTCCTTCAGTCGTTGCTTATAATAAAAAAGGTGAAAGAATAGTTGGAGAACATGCTAAAAGACAGGCGATCACTAATCCTGACCAGACTGTAAGCTCTATCAAAAGACATATGGGAACTGATCATAGCGTTACCTTAAAGGGAGAAGAATATACTCCCCAGGAAATATCTGCAATGATTCTGCAAAAAATGAAGCAGGATGCAGAGGATTATATAGGTCAGGAGATAAAAGAAGCGGTTATTACAGTACCTGCCTATTTCAGTGATAGTCAACGGCAGGCAACTAAAGATGCAGGAAAGATAGCCGGTCTAGAGGTAAAGAGAATAATAAATGAACCTACTGCTGCTTCTCTAGCTTATGGACTTGATGATGATAAAGACCAGACAATTTTAGTCTATGACCTTGGTGGCGGCACCTTTGATGTTTCGATATTAGAAATAGGTGACGGAGTATTTGAAGTTATCGCTACCAGTGGTAACAATAAACTGGGTGGAGATGATTTTGATGAAAGGCTCATTGATTATTTAGCTGAGAGTTTCAAAAGCGATTATGGTATTGATTTAAGAGAGGATAGAATGGCTTTGCAGCGCCTGAAAGATGCCGCCGAAAAGGCCAAGATAGAACTATCCAGTGTTAAAGAAACCAATGTTAATCTCCCCTTTATCACCCAGACTGAAGACGGTCCTAAACATCTTGATGTAGATATAACCAGGGCTAAATTCAATGAATTGACCGAGGATTTAGTGGAAAAAACCATGGGACCTGCCCGGCAAGCCATGAAGGATGCCGGATTAAGCACAGGTGAAATAGATGAAGTGATTTTAGTGGGAGGTTCCACTAGAATTCCAGCTGTTCAGGAAGCAGTAGAAGAATTAGCTGGTAAATCTCCTAATAAGGGAATTAATCCTGATGAAGTTGTGGCAATTGGAGCTGCTATCCAGGGTGGAGTTTTAGCCGGCGATGTTGATGATTTGGTTTTATTAGATGTTACTCCTCTCTCCCTGGGTATAGAGACCCTAGGCGGAGTATTCACCAAATTAATTGAAAGAAATACCACTATTCCAACCTCTAAGAGTAAGGTCTTCTCTACTGCAGAAGATAATCAGACTACAGTTGATATCCATGTCCTGCAGGGAGAAAGAAAGATGGCCAAGCATAATAAAACTTTAGGCCGCTTTCAGCTGACTGATATTCCCCCTGCTCCCAGAGGAGTACCACAAATTGAAGTAACCTTTGATATCGATGAAAATGGAATTGTTCACGTTTCCGCTAAGGATAAGGGAACAGGAAACGAGCAGGATATAACGATTCAATCTGATAGTGGTCTAAGCGAGGAAGAGATTGAAGAGATGGTAAAGGAAGCTGAAAGACATGCTGAAGAGGACAAGAAAAAAGTAGAAAGAATAGAAACCAAAAATGAAGCTGAGTCTTTAGTTCACTCCGTGGAGAAAACCCTTGATGAAGCTGGAGACAAGGTGGATGCAAACACTAAAGAACAGGTTGAAAATGCTAAAGATGACCTGAAGGCAGAACTGGATAATGAGGAGATTGATGTAGATGCTGTTCAGGAAAAAATGGATGCCCTTAATGAAGTCCTGACTGAATTAAGTCAGCAGATATATCAGCAGCAACAACAAGCCCAGCAGCAGGCTGGAGCAGCTGGTGGAGCTGCCCAGGGAGCAGCTAGTGGTGAAGCAGGCGATGACTCTGATGATGATACCATAGATGTTGATTTTGAAGAGGTAGATGAAGAAGAGGAAGATAAGTAACAGACCTAAATAGAGGGGAGTACTTTGCTCCCTTCTATTCTCTGTTTATTATAGGATGGTGATTTTATGGCAGCAAAAAAAGATTATTACGAGGTATTAGGAGTAAGTAGAGATGCGGATGAAAAGGAGATCAAGAAGGCCTACCGCAAATTAGCAAAGAAATATCATCCCGATCGCAGTGACGACCCTAATGCAGCGGAGAAGTTTAAGGAGATATCAGAAGCTTACGATATTTTAAGTGACCCTGATAAACGAAAACGATATGACCAATATGGTCATTCAGGTATAGATCAAGAGGACTTTAGCTTTAATTTTGATGATTTTGCCCAGGGAGGCTTTGGTGGCCTTGATGATATTTTTGAAATGTTCTTTGGTGATAGGCGCCGTGGTGGAGGACGTTCTCGCAGGAGACCCCGCAGCGGCCAGGATTTAAAATACAAACTGGAAATCACCTTTGAAGAGGCGGCCTTTGGCACTGAAAAGGAAATTACTATTCCCCGCCAGGAAGATTGTCCTACCTGTGAAGGATCTGGAGCTAAACCCGGTACAGATAGAAAAACCTGCCCTAAATGTCAGGGAACAGGTCAAATAAGGGTGACAAAAAGAACCCCCTTTGGTCATTTAGCCCAGGCTAAAACCTGTGATCGCTGTCAGGGAGAGGGAGAGATCATTGAAGACCCCTGTCCAGAATGTGATGGCGAAGGTAGAATTATACGCCGCCGGAAGATAACGGTAAATGTTCCAGCCGGTGTTGCCGATGGCAATCAACTGAGGCTAACCGGAGAAGGTGGGGCTGGAGAGTATGGAGCTAGAGCAGGAGATCTTTATGTTGTCATTAAAGTTAAGCCTCATAAAATTTTTGAGAGAAAAGGCAATGATATTCACTGTGAAGTTCCTATTAATTTTGTTCAGGCAGCTCTTGGCGATGAGATTAAAGTCCCTACCCTTGATGGCAAAGTTAAGCTCAAAATACCCTCAGGGAGCCAGCCTGGTGATGTTTTAAGATTGAGAAACAAGGGAATAAAAGCTGTTAATGGCTCTGGTCGTGGTGATCAATATGTGAAATTAAAAGTTGTTATACCTAAATCCTTAAACCAGGAGCAGAAACAGCTGCTGCGCAAGTTTGCCGAAATGTCAGGAGAAGAGATAAACCCGGAGAGCAAGGGTTTTTTTAAGAAAGTTAAAGAAGCTTTCGGCGGGAATTAGTCATGCTTATTATTAAGTATCAATTAAAGTTGTCATCTACTGCCCAAAAGTTAGGGGAAATTATCATGGAAGATATTTTCTCAAAGGGTTTTCAAGTCCGAAAATTAGTAGATGACAGCTTTTTATTTATTGGTTATCAATCAGCAGGGAAACAGCAAGGAGAGTTTTCCTCGAAACAAATTTGGCAAAAATTATTAAAGAAATTAGCTTTTCATCAACAGGAGCTCAGAGACGCTGGGGGGTACATTTTGCGTCGTCAGCAGGAAAAGGAATTCAATTGGGTACAGAATTTTCAGGAGAACTATCAGGAAGTCTATCCCCTCAACGGCTGGGTGATTTTCCCGCCCTGGAAGAAAAATGCAAATAAGAGCTCTGAAATCCTTAAAAAACAGTCTGAGCTAAAAAAAATCATTATTGAGCCTGGAATAGCTTTTGGTACCGGCACTCATGCCAGTACAGTTTTAGCCTTTAGGTTGCTTGATGAAGTTACTGATTATCAAGAAAAGTTTACTGCCTTTTTAGATGCCGGTTGTGGCAGTGGGATACTAACAATTGCTGCCAGTAAAATGGGTTTAAATAATATCACTGCCATTGATATTGAACCTGAGTCTATTGCAAATACCAAAAGGAACTTAGCCTTAAATAATTTAGCCAATAAATCAGGTATCAAAATTCACCAACAGGATATTATTGCCCATTGCCAGAAAAAAATTGCCCGAAGACAAAAATATGATATTATAACTGTAAATTGCCTTGCTGTTATTTTATTGGAAGTTATTCCTTTTTTGTTTGAGATATTGGCAGAGCAGGGTTATTTGATTATCAGTGGTTTTGAATTTGAGCAGGAAGATTCTATAATTGATGTTATTTTAAATAACCAGCAGGTAAAATTTATAAAAAGGACAGCTAAAGAAGGCTGGGTAGCTTATCTTGTGCAAAAAGAGAGCAAGTCTTAATTACTAAACCGAAATAAATTTGGAGTGAAGTTAGATGAGGAAATTTTTTCTTCCCCCCAAAAATTCTTATCCGCAAGAAATAGGCCAGGTGGTAACCCTTTCTGGTGAACTTTATAATCATATTGTGAATAGTTTGCGCCATCGGGAAGGGGATGAAATAATATTGCTGGATGGCCAGGGGTCTTCCTATAAAGGAATAATAAAGGAGATAAGCCAGGAAAAATTACAAGTAGAGATAAAAAATATAGCAGCAGTTGAAACTGAGCCTAAAGCTCAAATCTATCTGGCTCAGGCCTTAGCTAAAAAAGACAACTTTGAGCAAGTTTTACAGAAGGCCACAGAGATTGGAGCAAAGGGTTTTTTTCCTCTAACCACCGAGAATACTGTTGTCAAGTTATCTTCTCAGAAAAAAAAGCGGCGTTATAAGCGCTGGCGAAAAATCATAAGAGAGGCTGCTCGTCAATCAGAAAGAGGAATAATTCCAGAGTTAAAAGAATTATGTGATATAGAGGAGATAGCAGAGCAATTTGTTGAATTTGACTTGATTTTACTGGCAGCGGCTCGGTCAGCTAAGCAAAATTTGAGGGAAATTTTATCTGACTTCAAAGCTGAAGAAAAGATAAACACCACTAAAAATAGACCAGCTAACTTTGAGGGGAAAATTTTAGTCCTCATAGGTCCTGAGGGAGGATTTACTGAGGAAGAAAAGAAATATCTTTTAGAGCAGGAGCAAAATATTTATTCATTAGATTTAGGCCCCCGAATTTTGCGAACTGAAACAGCAGGCCCTCTCTTGACAGGATTATTACTTTATGAATTAGGTGATATTTAATGAAAGTGGCTCTTTATAATCTTGGTTGCCGGGTCAATCAATACGAAGCAGAAGCTCTAGCAGAAAAATTTCGTCAGGCTGACTATGAAATTGTTGATTTTAATAAAAAAGCTGATATTTATCTTGTAAATAGTTGTGCTGTTACTACCTCAGCTGCCAGCAAATCTCGCAAAGTAGCCCGACGGGCTAAGAGAAGAGGAGGGCCTGATTCCAGGGTTATTATGATAGGTTGTTATAGCCAGATATCACCGGAAGAAGTAGCAGCAATTGAAGAAGTTGATTACTATGTCACCACAGATGATAAAGATGATGTTGTAAAATTGTTAGAGAGAGAAATTTTTGCTGCTGAAAAGCAAACTTCTTTTTCTGTTGATGTTTCTAAAAAGAAAAAAGAACTAGGCAATCGGGCTAATTATTCTCAAATTAATAACTTTCCTGACTTTTCTTTGCAGCAGGTCAAGCAAAGGACCCGGGCTAATTTAAAGATCCAGGATGGTTGTGATCAGTTCTGCAGTTATTGTATTATTCCTTTAGCTCGAGGAAAACCCCGCAGCAAGCCCCCTGCAAGAATAAAAGAAGAGTTTGCTAATCTATTAAGATCTGATATAAAAGAGTTTATCTTAACTGGTATACATTTAGGGGCTTATGGAAAAGATTTAAATAGCAATGAAAATTTAGCTTCTTTGGTTTCCCAATTACTTGAGTACCGGGGTGACTTTCGCCTGAGGCTAAGTTCCCTGGAAATAGGAGAGGTTGATTCTCAATTATTACAATTGATGGCTTCAAGCCCTAAACTTTGTAATCATTTACACCTCCCTTTGCAAAGTGGCAGTAATAAAATATTGCAGGCTATGAACCGCCCCTATAATCGAGAAGAATATAAGGCTACAATTGAAGATATTAAAGAAAAATTACCCCAGATAGCCCTGACAACAGACGTAATGGTAGGTTTTCCTGGAGAAAGTGAAAAAGATTTCCAGCAGACCTGTAAATTGGTGGAAAAAGTTGGCTTTAGCAGATTGCATGTATTTCCTTTTTCACCGCGCTCAGGTACCAAAGCGGCCAAGATGGAGGAAAAGGTCCATAGTAAAGAAAAGAATAGACGAGTTGAGATTTTGCAAAAAATAGGCCAGCAGTTAAGTTATGAATATTATCAAAATTTTGTTGATACTCCCTTAATTGCTTTATTAGAAAAACAAAAAAGGGACAATGAATATGCCGGCTATACTTCAAATTATATTAGAGTCAAAGTTAATAAAACCGATGTTGCAAAAAGTGGTGACGCTGAGTTGGCTAATAGCTTTGTTGAAGTTAAATTTAAAGAACTCAGAAAATCCGGTGAACTCCCAGCAACAATCACTTCAACGGCTGTTTCTTTAACTTGATATTACTAACTCAACAGGACTTTATTTTAAAAGGAGGGTAAATTTATGGCTCAGGATGATTGTATTTTTTGCAGGATAATTCAGGGTGAGATGGAAGCGGAAATACTTTACCAGGATGAAAAAGTTGTGGCTTTTAAAGATGTCAATCCTCAGGCACCAGTCCATATTTTGCTAGTTCCTGTAAAACATATACCGTCTTTAAAGGATTTTACTGGTTCTGAATTCGAGCTTGTAGCTGATATTCACGAAGTGGCAGTTAAATTAGCTGAAGAACAGGGATTAGCTAGTGAAGGATTTCGTATAGTGAATAATTGCGGCTCAAAAGGTGGCCAGACAGTGAATCATGTTCATTTTCATCTGCTGGGTGGTAGACAGTTAAAATGGCCTCCTGGTTGATTTTTGCTCCTGAATTTTAGTGAGTTAAATTTTGTGATTTACTCTAACTGAATTACTACTTTTTTCCTATAAACCCCTCTCTTTTTATAAAAGCAGAGGGGTTTATCACTTATATAACAACAATCATAAAGAATATGAAGCCTCCTTATCCTAAGCAAGTTCTTTAAATGTACAGGAAATTAACTTAGTAATTTTTTTATAATTGTGAAGGAATTCTTTTTTTAGCAAAGAATAATTGTTATAACAGTAACTAAAGTTTTTTATAAGGTGATTAGTAATAATTTTTAGTTAATTTTTGCTCTTTTAAGTTTATAATTTCACAATGTAGGATCAAATAATTATAATTTGGGGGGGTTTTTATGTCAAAGGATAAAGAAGGTTTAAGTAGAAGGAAATTTTTGCAGCAGACAGCTTTGGGTACAGCAGCGCTTTATTCCAGTTTGAATTTAGTAAAACCAGACAAATCTAAGGCCCAGGATTATAGCTCTGATAGAAAGACGATATTAATGGACCATAGTCTCTGTGTTAAATGCTATGCCTGTCGCCTGGCCTGTCAGAATGAAAATGACTTTCCTAAAGAGGCTCAAAGCATTAGTTTTAAAAGCTTTGAAACTGGGGAATACCCTGATGTTACCTATCATCTCACTCGCTGGAGCTGTTTTCATTGTAATGATGCTCCCTGTATTGGAGCCTGTCCCGTAGATGCTATTGATAGGTCAACAGGAGAGGTGAATACCACTGATATTGCAGAGTGTATAGGTTGTTATGAGTGTCAGGAAGTTTGTCCCTTTGAGGTACCGCAAATAATAGACGGCAAAATGTATAAATGTAATGGTTGTGTTCATCTTCTAGACCAGGAGCTTAAACCTGCCTGTGTGACAACCTGTCCCACCTATGCAATTAGTTTTGGCTCTGAAGAAGAAATGGTAAAAAAAGCTAAGGAGCGTCAAAAAGAATTACAGGGGAGAGATAAGGAGGCTTACCTCTACGGCCTTGATGCCCAGGATGGTCTGGGTTTACTGTTGTTACTTAAAACAGCACCAGAAGATTTTCAATTAAGTTAATATAAATATTGCTCATTAAGGAGGTAAATGATGACGTTAACAAGAAGAAAATTTATAAAAACAGTGGGAATGACAGCTGGAGCACTAGGGTTGGCCAGTAAAAGCCTGGATTTTTCTAGCTGGGCCCAGGAACAACAGGAAATTCAGGGAGAGAAAAAGCCCAATTTATGTAATGTCTGTGCCAGTCATTGCGGGATGTGGGTACATGTTAAAAATGATCGTATCTGGAAGGTTACCGGCCATGAGGATAACGACCGAAGTCAGGGCAGGCTCTGCCCAAGAGCTCATGGAGGGATTGATTGGGTCTATGACCCCAACAGAATTAAAAGGCCTTTAAAAAGGACAGAGGAGGGCGACTACTCTCCTATAGACTGGGAACAAGCCCTGGAAGAAATAGCCGATAAACTGTCTCAAATATTGGAAGAAGAAGGACCTGAGAAGGTTTTTTATGCTCATAACCCTCGCAGAACAGGGGTTTTTTATGGCAATAGATTAATGCATGCTTTAGATATTAACACTATTTGCACTCATAATGCCGCCTGTAATACTGCTGTAACTAAAGGTTTTTCAGTAACAATGGGAGGAACTCCCAGTGCTGATATAGCCAATTGCGAATACCTGGTTTTTCTAGGCAGAAATTATGGTGGTGGAATACGGACCAGTCAATTAAAAGCCCTGCAGAAGGCTATTAAAAACAACTGTGAAATAATCTGTGTTGATCCCCGTCATAATGAAACTGCCTTTATAGCTGACCAGTGGTTACCTATTAAACCGGGAACGGATTTAGCCCTAATGTTAGCTGTAGCTAATGTAATAATTTCTGAAGAAATGTATGATCAGGAATTTATTGCTGAAAAAACAAAAGGTTTCTCTGATTTTAAAGATAATATCAGCGATTATACTCCAGAGTGGGCTGCTGAACTAACTGATATTTCTGCTGATAAAATAATAAAAATGGCTCAAGGATTAGCTGCAGCAGCGCCAGCAGCTATAGTATATCCCAGCTGGAAAGGGGCCTTCGGTTGTAATTATGAAAATAGCACCGAAACTGCCAGAGCTGTAGCCTGTGTTAATGCCTTACTAGGCAATATCAATCATCAGGGAGGTTTGTTTTTTCCCAATGGCCCCGAGACAGGTAGTTTAGATGAAGAAGATTATCCCTCTCCGGCAACCCCGAATACTCGCCGAGCAGATGGAGCAGGAGAAGAAGATGGATATCCCCTGGCAACCAATCATGGTTTGCCGCACTTATTAGCTGAAAAAATAAAGCAGGATCAGGTTAAAGCCGGTATTGTTCGTCATCACAATCCGGTACGCAACTTTCCTGATTATGACCACATGCAAGAAGGATTTGGCTCTTTAGATTTACTGGTAGTTTTTGAAACTCAGATGTCAGAAACAGCTATGGTAGCTGATTATGTCCTGCCGGAGTGTACTTTTGCTGAGCGAGAAGAAGTTATAGAAGCAAGGGGTGGGCAGGAATATGGTACTTTAGCCATGAGAACCCAGGTAATTCCTAAAATGTATCCCCAGACCAAAAGTTTTGATGAAATAATCTGTCAGTTAGCAGAAAAATTAGGAGTAGCAGAATATTTTAACTTTGCTCTGGATGAGGTAAATGAGGCAATATTAGAACCCTATGATATCAGTCTGACTGAATTTAAAGAAAAAGGCTCAATGCAGGTTCCTGTAGATCCTCCCGAGGTTGATGATGAATTGAATACTGATAGTGGCAAATTTGAATTTTATTCTCAGGAATTTGCTGACCATGATGCTCCTCCAGTCGTTGGTTGGATTCCTCCAGACAGTGGACTGCAATTTGCAGAGAATGAATTTCGGCTAATACATGGTAAGGAGGCTTTCCATTCTCATACCGCAACAGCCAATACTCCACAACTTTTACAGATCACTAAAGATTATCAAACGAATAGACTCTGGATTAATGCTGACAGAGCTAAGGATTTGGGGATAGAAGAGGGAGATGAGGTTAAAATAAGTTCAGATATTTTTTCTTCCACAACCAGGGTTAAGTTGACCCAGCGAATTCAGCCCGAGACAGTTTATTACCCGGCAGGTTATGGCAATAGAACCCCCCATTATCGAGTGGCTCAAAAAATAGACACTTTAAATCCCAATGATTTTGTAAAATATCAAAAGGAGTCAATTGTAGGTCATGCGATGGTTAATGAGGTTATTGTCAGCATTGAAAAAGCCTGAAAATAATAGTATACTAACCAGTAAAGCCAGATAAAAAATGATTCAGGCAATATTCGTTGTTATAGTGGAAAGGAAGTATTATCAACTATGAAAAAAGGAATAGAACTATCAGAAGCAAGAAAGATAATTCAAAACAATATCAAAGATTTTCCAGCTGAGACTACTGGAATAGAAGCAGCGGCAGGAAGAGTTTTAGCAGTTGATATCAAAGCGCCCATTGACCATCCCCCCTTTGCTCGCTCCCCCCTGGATGGCTTTGCTCTGCGGGCAGTTGATACTAAAGGGGCTAGGGCTGATTCGCCCCTTGAACTTAAAATTGTTGCCAAGACCTATGCCGGAGATGAACCAGCAGATAAAATTTCTTCCGGTCAGGCAGTGAGAATAATGACAGGTGCTCCCATGCCAGCAGGAGCTGATTCAGTTATTCGGCAGGAAGAGACTAGCTGGCAGAACGACGTAGTTAAAATAATGAAAGAACTACAACCCGGTCAGAATTATGCCCCTGCCGGTGAAGATATTAAAAAAGGAGAACTTCTCTGTAAAGCAGGAACTTTACTCCGCTCTCCCCAGATAGGGGTGCTGGCTAGTATGGGTATAGCAGAAGTCAAGACCAGGCCTTTGCCCAGGGCAGGAGTTATTACGACGGGGAATGAGCTTAAGCCAGTGGGAGAGGAGTTAACTCCAGGGAAAATTTATAACAGCAATAATTACCTTTTTGCCTCTCGCTTAGATGAATGTGGAGCAGAAGTGGTAGATAGTTCAGTTGTTCAGGATGAAAAGGAAAAAATTCAGGCTAAAATAGCTTCTATGATGCCAGAGTGTGAGATAATTATAACCACCGGTGGGGTCTCAGTAGGAGAAAAGGATTTAATGCTGGATTTATTGGAAGATATGGGGGCAGAAATCTTTTTCTGGAAAATCGGTTTAAAGCCAGGCACCCCGATAATCTGTGCAAAAATTAAAGATAAATTGCTTTTTTGTCTCTCAGGCAACCCTGCTGCGGCAGTTATAACCTTTGACTTGTTAGTTAGACCTGCTCTTATTGCCATCAATGGTTTTAAACATGTTGCCCTGCAAGAGGATGAGGCTGTTTTTATCGACGAATTTAATCGTCCCAGTAAAAAAAGAAGATTGCTAAGGGCAATTTTTGTAAAGTCAGAACAGGATAATATTGTTAAATTAGGTCGAGGTAAGCAGCGTCCCGGGGTATTAAAGACCACTCTAGAGAGCAATTGCCTTATCGATATTCCAGCTGGTTCTCCACCTTTAAAACCAGGAGATAAGGTTAAGGTCTTAAAACTTCCGGTCTTATATAATTATTAAATTGAGGTTCTTTATTTAAAAAAGTTCATGATAGACTATTTTATAATTGACAACTTTAAGGCACCAGCAATGGTGCCTATTTTTTTGGAGTAATTAGACATTGTTGTTAGAATTTTTTTTAAGAAAAAGGATTTTACCAGGTGATAGAGAATAATATAAATACAGCATCTTTAGGAAATATGATAGAAAAGAGGCATTATAATGGTTTTAAAGAGCAATAAAAGAAAAAAATTTATCTTGATCCTGGTTTGTACTTTTATTTTACTCTGTCTTAGTTTAGCTAATCTCTATTCTCTGGGACCTGAGCCATTATCGGCTCAAGATTTTGAGGATCAGCAGAGGGGAGCTGTCCATTTGATACCTTTAGAGGGTAATGTCGAGCCCGGTATGGCTACCTTTCTCTCTCGAGCCTTAAATGATGCTGAAGAAGCAGGGGCAGAGAAAGTTATAGTGGAGATCAATACCTTTGGTGGACTGGTTGATTCTGCCATAAAAATAAGAGATTTGATTGTGGATTTTGATCTGAAGACCATTGCCTTTGTCAACAATCGAGCCTGGTCTGCTGGAGCGTTAATAACCCTGGCTGCCGATGAGATTTATATTGTTGAAGGAGGAAGTATTGGTTCGGCTGAGACCAGACCGATGGATGAAAAAATCATCTCCGCTCTTCGTTCAGAATTTGCCTCAACGGCAGAAAGAAGAGGGCGAGATCCAGACATTGCTAGAGCAATGGTGGATGCAGATATTGAAATTGAAGGTCTTTCAGAAAGAGGCAAGTTATTATCCTTAAGTGCTACAGAAGCTGAAGAACTTGGTTTTATAGAAGGGAAAGTAAGTGACAGAAATGATTTCTATGCAAAACTGGGTTTGAGCGAAGCTGATATATTTACGGCTGAGAAGACAAATTTAGAGATAGTCGCTGGGGTTATAACCAACCCCTATGTCAGTATTTTATTGTTAACAGTGGGTATTCTAGGGCTAGTAGGTGAAGCTATGATCCCTGGTTTTGGGGTAAGTGGCACCATTGGCGTTTTAAGTTTAGGCCTATTTTTCACTGGTTACCTGGTAGAGGGTTATGCAGGATTAGGTATGGTGGTATTATTCTTAGCTGGATTGGTTCTGATAGCGATAGAACTTTTCATTATCCCTGGTTTTGGAATTACAGGTATTGGAGGTATCACTGCAATTGTGGCCAGTCTGTTTTTAGTTTTACCTGATGCTCAATTAGCCTGGAGGATTATGGCGGCAGTTTTATTGCTGACTGTAGTGGGTAGCATAATTTTAATCAAAATTTTTGGCACTTCAAAGTTCTGGCATAAAATATCTTTAAAGCAGAGTGAGACTGTAGAGGAGGGCTACACCTCTTCCCGGGCTGAAAGGGATCTTACTGGTTATCAGGGTAAGGCTATAACTCCATTACGCCCTGCAGGTACTGCTGAGATAGATGGTAAGAGAATAGATGTTATTAGTGAGGGGGGATTTGTTGACCGAGGTGCTAAAATAGAAGTGTTAAGAATGGAAGGTAGTAAGGTGATTGTTGAAGAAATTGATTTTGAAGAGTAGTCATAATGACTGTTCTCTAACAAGCGAGAGTTTTAAGCTTAAAAAAGATTAGGAGGCTTATAAAAATGGATATATTTTCAATTGCAATTATTGTCCTGATAGTATTGTTTGTAATTTTATTCTTTTACTTTATCCCTTTAGGGCTCTGGATTTCAGCAACGGCAGCCGGAGTTAAAATTGGGTTTTTCAATTTGATAGGCATGAGACTGAGAAGAGTGGTTCCCTCTTCTATTGTGGATCCGATGATCAAATCACATAAAGCGGGTTTGAAATTAAGCAGCGACAAATTAGAAGCTCACTATCTTGCTGGTGGAAATGTAGATGATGTGGTGGATGCTTTAATTGCTGCTCAGAGGGCAGAAATAGAGCTGACCTTTGAGAGGGCTGCTGCCATCGATTTAGCAGGTAGAAGAGTTTTCGAAGCGGTAAAAATGAGTGTAAATCCCAAAGTTATACAAACTCCTGTAGTTACGGCTGTGGCTATGGATGGAATTCAGGTAATGGCTACCGCCCGGGTAACTGTAAGAGCTAATATTGATCAATTAGTAGGGGGAGCTGGTGAGGAAACAGTCCTGGCCAGAGTAGGAGAGGGTATTGTTACTACAGTAGGTTCTGCTTCCTCCCATAAAAAAGTATTGGAAAACCCTGACTCTATCTCTAAAACCGTACTTGAAAAAGGCTTGGATTCAGGTACTGCCTATGAGATATTATCTATTGATATTGCCGACGTTGATGTGGGTAAAAATATCGGCGCAGGTCTACAAAAGGATCAGGCAGAGGCTGATAAAGATATAGCTCAGGCTAAGGCAGAGGAAAGAAGAGCAATGGCGGTTGCCGAGGAACAGGAAATGAAAGCTAGAGTCCAGGAGATGAGAGCAAAGGTTGTTGAAGCCGAGGCAGAAGTACCTTTAGCCATGGCCGAAGCCTTAAGAGAAGGAAATCTAGGAGTCATGGATTATTTGAACCTGCAAAATATTGAAGCTGACACCGACATGAGAGATGCTATTTCGCAAATTCAGACTGAAGAGGAAGAACAAGAGAGTAAAGATATAGGTAAAAAGAATAATAAAAAAGGAAATAACTAAGGAGGGAAAATTATGGACCTTATAATTGCCCTCCTTCCTTTATTGATTTTTTTCATAATTATAACCAGGATAATGAAATTTTTAGGCAGAATTTTAGAAAAAATTCAAGAGGCCCAGGAGCAGCAAGAAAAAAACCAACAGCAAGAATTTCCTTCTGCGGAAGAGGATCCTTTAACTACCAAACCTCAGGAGAAAAAGAGAAGGAAAAAAAGAAAAAAAACGCCTTCAGATTCAAGAGGCAGGCAAAAATCTGATATTCCAGCAGAATTTGAACTGGACCTTTCTGATATTGATGATAAGTTTGGCGAAAAATCAGCGAAGAGAGAGAAGACTTCTTTGACTAAATCTCAACCTATGGAAACAGAGACTTCAGATGCTTCTAAAATAGCTGAAAAAGCCAGGCAGGAAAAGAGAAAACAGGATAAGGATAAGAGCTGGCGTCCTGAAGTGGTAGATATCAGAGAAGATAAGACAGATAAGCCCTCGGCAAAAAAGGTACATGTTTCCGATATGAATTTAAAACTAACTAAAGAAAATATTTACCAGGCAATCATAATGAAAGAAGTATTATCTTCGCCCAGGAGTAAACGTCCTTATATATATTCTTATCGACGCCAGGATTAAAGGTCTAAAATACTTTGAAAGAGGTGAACATATGGATTATATTAAATGGTTTACAGAAATATCCCGGGAAGATGGAGATATTGCTGGAGGAAAGGGAGCAAATTTAGGTGAGCTGACCAATAATGGTGTTAACGTACCCCCTGGATTTTGCTTGCTTTCTCAGGCTTATAAAAAATTTGTTTCGGCCAATAATTTCGAAAAAATTATTTCTGATCTTTTAAGCGATTTAGATCAGGAAAATTCAGCAGAGTTACAGCGAGTATCTAAAGAGATCAGGGGAGAGATGGCCCAGGCTGATATTCCAGCAGAAGTTGAAAAGGATGTTTTAGAGGCCTATGAAAAACTACTACAACAGGGGATTAAGACAGCAAAAGTAGCTGTAAGAAGCTCAGCCACTGCAGAAGATCTTCCTGATGCCTCCTTTGCCGGTCAGCAGGAGACCTATCTCCATGTCAAAGGAGATGAAGAGTTATTATATCATGTAAAAAAATGCTGGAGTTCTCTTTGGACCCCCAGGGCGATTTACTATCGTCAGGAGAAAAATTTTGATCATCTGGATGTAGCTTTAAGTGTAGTAGTACAGCAGATGGTCTCCGGGGAAAAGGCCGGGGTTATTTTCACTGTAAACCCGCTCTCGGAAAAGGCCGATGAGATATTGATTAACTCCAGCTGGGGATTGGGTGAAGCTGTGGTTTCAGGCCTGGTAACCCCTGACGATTATGTGATAGATAAAAACACTGGAGAAGTGTTAGAGGAAAACATCAGCAAGAAAATTAAAATGATAGTGGAAAAAGAAGGTGAAAAAACCGGGACTGAGATAGTGAGAACAGCCTCTTTCCTGGGCGATGAGGCCGTCGAAGAACCATCTTTGCAAAAAGATGAGCTTGAAAAATTAATTGCTCAGGCCAAAATTATTGAACAACTTTATGGCAGCCCCCAGGATATCGAATGGGCTATTGCCGGAGAAGATAAGCAGGTCTATATCCTGCAATCCCGTCCCATAACCACTCTGAGCAAAGAGGGCAAGGAGACTTCGGATAAAGCGAAATCCCAGGCTGAATTAACTCCTTTAGTTAGAGGTTTAAATGCTTCTCCTGGAACAGCCAGCGGTAAAGTAGCCAGAATTATGGATTTGACAAATTTAGATCAGGTTAAAGAAGGGGATATTTTAGTTACAGAGATGACCAATCCTGATATGGTTCCGGCGATGAGAAGAGCTGGAGCCGTAGTTACTGATGAAGGAGGACGTACCTGTCATGCAGCGATTGTATCTAGAGAACTAGGCATACCCTGTATGGTAGGCTGCGGTGATGCCACAAAAATATTGGAACAAGGTCAATTGGTAACTGTAGATGCCACCAGAGGAGTAGTCTATGAAGGAGAAGTTGCTGATGATAGCAAAGATAAAACTCCTGATACAAAAAAAGAAAAACCAAAGGCCCCTCCTGCCAGGCCCATTACAGGCACTAAAATTTATATGAACTTAGGCGAGCCCCATTTAATTAATAGGTATAAAGATCTTGATTTTGATGGTATCGGTTTGATGAGAGTAGAATTTATTTTCTCCAATGTTATAGGTGCTCACCCCATTTATTTATTAGAGAAGGGGCAGGGGGATCTGTTTATCAAGCAACTCTCTGAATCTATTGCCAGTGTAGCCCAGGAGATCTATCCCCGCCCTCTGGTGGTGCGATTAAGTGATTTCCGCACCAATGAATTCAGAGGACTTAAAGGGGGAGAAGAGGTAGAGCCAGTGGAGAATAATCCCATGATAGGATGGCGAGGAGTGGCCCGCTATATATCTGATAAGTACCGAGCTGGTTTTCGACTGGAATGTCAGGCTATTAAAAGAGTTCGGCATGATTTTAACTTGCAAAATGTTTATGTTATGTTACCCTTTGTCCGCACTACCTGGGAGATTGAAGAGGTAATGAAAATCATGAGAGAAGAGGGGCTAGAGAGAAACAAAGATTTTAAAATCTGGATTATGGCTGAAGTGCCTTCAGTGATATTCCAGGCTGAAGAATTTTGTCCTCTTATAGATGGTTTTAGTATTGGAAGTAATGATCTAACACAATTGGTGATGGGGGCCGATAGGGATTCAGGCATCTTAAACCGGATGGGGTACTTTGATGAGAGAAATCCAGCGGTGAAAAAAGCAATTAAAGAGTTAATTTTAGTAGCCGGTGATAATAACTGCACTGTATCTATCTGTGGCCAGGGGCCTTCGGTCTACCCTGAATTAGCTGAATTTTTAGTGGAGACAGGTATAGACAGCATTAGTGTTAATCCCGATACTGTTAATTATACCAGGCGTCTGGTAGCTCAGGTAGAGCAGAGATTAATTTTAAATAAACTCCGCTCTTAAAAGTTAAAAGCAAAAAGCAAAACTTATCCAGGGCAGCCAATATCGGCTGCCCTTTTCACTTAAAAGCTATTATCTATCGATTTGTTAGTTGGGGATATTGTGATATAATAAGAGTTGTCATTAATGAAGGTAATAAAGCAGGATTTTCTTGATTAAACTGGAATAATATCAATAATACTAAAATGCCATAAAATACTATTATAAAAATACTATTATTAATCCAAGCAGTCAGTGATATTATAATGTCAAGAGGAGGATGAATGTGTCTAAAGATAAGTTACAAAAAGTGATTTCTTTAGAGAATTATCATCAGGCCCGTAAACTTTTTGGTCAACTGGATGATAATCTCAAAACTATAGAAAAGGAAACAGGAGTGCAGTTAGTTGCTCGGGGTAATGAACTCAAGATTTTAGGTGAAGAGCAAGAAGCGAAATTAGCCACAAGAGTATTAGAGGAGCTAATGACTTTAATTGAAAGTGACAACATGATAAGCGAGAGGCGAATCAAGCATATTATTGAATTATTAAAAGAAGATTTAGAACAGGACTGTCAGAAAATATATGATGAAGTGCTTCAGGTTAGCTATAAAGGAAGAGAAATTAAGCCTAAAACTTTAGGCCAAAAAATCTATGTAGACGCCATGAAAAGATCAGATATAGTTTTTGGCATTGGTCCGGCCGGAACTGGCAAAACTTATTTAGCCGTAGTTATGGCAGTTAAAAACCTTCTAAATCATAATGTGAATAGAATTGTTCTAACTCGGCCGGCCATAGAAGCTGGCGAACAATTAGGTTTTTTGCCTGGAGATATTCAGGAGAAGGTCGACCCCTACCTGCGCCCGCTTTATGATTCTCTTTTTGATGTTTTAGGTCCGGAGAGAGTTAATCAATATTTAGAAAAAGATATTATTGAAGTTGCCCCTTTAGCTTATATGCGAGGACGGACTCTGGATGATTCCTATGTTATTTTAGATGAAGCCCAAAACACAACTATAGAACAGATGAAGATGCTGCTCACCAGAATAGGATTTAATTCTCGGGCAGTTATAACCGGTGATGTAACTCAGGTGGATTTACCCTACAGTAAATCTTCTGGTTTAAATCAGGTGAAAAATATTTTAGCCGGTATAGAGGGCATTGAATTTGTTTATTTAGATGAAACAGATGTAGTTCGTCATAATTTAGTGAGAAAAATAATTGAGGCCTATGAAGAACACGAGGAGCAACAAAATAATTAATAGTATTTTTATTGGTCTTAAGGATGGTTATATATGGATGGATTTAAAGAATTTTTTAGTAGCTTAAAAACTAAATTATACGGGAAAAAAAATGACAAGACTCGCAAAATAACTATCAGTATAGTATTTTGTCTGGTCATTTTATTGATCTTAACTGTAGATCTGCTCCCCCGGGAGATGGAGTTTTCCCTGGGTCAGCAGAGCCCTACAGATATCAGAGCTCCTGAAACGAGAACTATAGTTGACGAAGAGGCCACCCAGGCTAGAGAAGACCTGGCCCTGGCTAACGTTTCTCCTGTTTATAAAGAGGATAGAGAGGCTTTGTCTAAAGCTCAGGAGAATAAGGATAGAATATTTTCCTTTTTATTAGAGGCTAGCGAGGAAACCAGTTTTAACGAGGCAGAATTATTCTTTAGTGAGCTAAATATAGAACTAGATAATGATCAGTGGGATTATTTAATAAACCTCGATGACACTGATCTGGCTTCTTTAAGAGTAGCTTTATCAACAGCTTTAGAGGAAATTTATCGTGGGGCAGTATATGAAGATGATTTAAATAATAGTAAAGAAGAACTTCTTGAAATAATAGCCAGTGAATATGAGGACGATAACTTTACTCTGGTAGAAGATATTTTCACAGCTCTTTTGTTTCCTAATATAGTTATAGATCAGGAGGCAACTGAGAATAAGGAGGCTGAAATTTTAGCTGGCCTGGAGCCGGTGACTATAACCATCAACTCTGGGGAATTAATAGTTCAAGAGGGGCAAGAGATTGGTTCCCAAGAGCTTAGTTTTTTAGAAGAGTTTTCTATTTCCCGGGGTGAGATATCCTGGTTTAAAATTACTGGTGTTACATTTTATTTTTTGATCCTGACTTTAGTGATATTTTATTATTTGATTTATTATCAACCGGAAATTTGGCGGGAGAATAATCAAGTCTTTCTGCTGGAATCATTATTGATTATTTTATTTTTTATAGCTTTTATTTTAAATCGGTTTCAAATAGATGTTCTGGCTTATTTGGCCCCTGTGGCAATGGTTTCTATTTTAGCTACAGTTTTAATAAATACTGCTGCTGCCGTAGCGGTAACAATATATATATCTTTATTGCTTCCCATACTCTTTACCGGTGACTTTCTTTTGGCTGCTTCCTATTTTATTGCTGGAATGGCTGGAATATTCAGTGTAGCAGAAGTGAGTCAAAGAAGTGATTTAGTAAAGGCTGGCTTTAATGTCAGCGGCACTATGGCCCTGACAATAATTGTTTTAAATTTTTTGAACCCAGCCCAACTTCTCTTAGATTACCTGGTTTTGGCCGGGCTAGGCCTTGCCAATGGTATTCTGGTAGCAGTGCTGGCCAATGGACTGCTGCCCTATCTGGAAAATGGTTTTGATTTGACTTCAGCAGTAAAATTGTTGGAGCTCTCCAATCCCAGCAATCCACTTTTGAAAAGACTTTTAGTTGAGGCTCCTGGAACCTATCATCACAGTGTTTTGGTGGGCAATTTAGCAGAGACTGCCGCTGATCAAATAGGAGCTGACTCCTTATTGGCTAGAGTTGGGGCTTATTATCATGATATTGGCAAATTGAAGAGGCCCTTCTTTTTCAGTGACAACCAATTTGGTGATGAAAACCCCCATAATAAAATCAAGCCTAATCTAAGCTCTTTAATCATAAAATCCCATGTAAAAGATGGGATTGAATTAGCAGAAAAGCACAAGCTGCCTCAGGAAATAATTGATATTATTGCTCAGCACCAGGGAACTAGCCTGATATCATACTTTTATCAGCAGGCTAAAGAAAGTGAAACCAGATCAAATATTAGCGAGACCGATTTTAGGTATGAAGGTCCAAAACCCCAGAGCAAAGAGGCGGCTTTGATAATGTTAGCTGATGTATGTGAAGCTGCTGTTAGGTCAAAAAACTTTAATAAATCAAATCATAGCAGAATTGAAAGCGTGGTCAAAGGTTTGATAAGGGAAAAATTAATTGACAATGAACTTGATGAATCCAATTTAACTTTGCAGGAGCTTAATATAATTGGTGATAGTTTTAGCAGGGTTTTAACCGGCATCTATCATCAGCGGGTAGATTACCCGGATGATCTGGAAGAAGAAGTTGAGGAGGTTAAAGATCAAGGTAATGAAGTCAAAGACAAAAATAATGATAAGCAATCAAATATCCAAAGTAAAGATGGCTCCGGAACTGAAGAAAACGATTAAAGAACTGGCTGGCTTTGTTTTAAATAAAGAAGGTCAAAAGACGGGAGAATTGAGCATCACCTTTGTTAGCGAGGAACAGATAAAAGAATTAAACCAACAATATCGTAATAAAGATGAGGTTACAGATGTTCTTTCTTTTCCTATTGATCAGGAGCTGCTTGGTGAAATAGTGATAGCTTTTCAAGTAGCCCAGAGGCAGGCAGAAGAATATAATCATTCTTTAGAAAGGGAATTAGGCTATCTAATAGTGCATGGAATATTACACATATTAGGATATGGCCATAAAAACTCTCAGGACAAGAAATCCATGCGTAGCAAGGAAGAAAAATACCTGCAGAAATTTGGTCTAGGGCGGGAGTGAAGACTAGCTCAGGAGGGAGACATCGATGGTTATTGAAATTGTTTTACTAATAATTCTCTTTTTCTTATCAGCTTTCTTTTCTGGCTCAGAAACAGCTTTCATGGCTGTGAGCAGAGTCAAATTAAAGGAAGAGGTTAATAAAGGTAATGAAAAGGCCATAATTGCCGAAAATTTACTTCAAGATGAAATCCGCCTTTTAAGCACTATTTTAATCGGCAATAACCTGGTAAATATAGCTGCTTCGGCGATTGCTACCTCAATAGCTATTGAGCTCTTTGGAAGTAGAGGAGTTGGCATTGCCACCGGTGTTATGACCTTTTTAATCCTTATTTTTGGAGAGATAACCCCGAAGTCTTTAGGTAACAATAAATCTTTGGCCTATGCAGTCAAAGTAGCTCCCTTTCTAACCGGGGTAGAGAAAGTATTTGCTCCCCTGGTGGTTTTTTTCTCCTGGCTTATCAAGATAATTATTGGAGCGGAAAATGTGATGTCTTCAGCCTTTCTTTCTGAAGAAGAAATTCGCCGTTTTGTCAATGTTTCAGAAAAGGAAGGGGCCATCAAAGAAGTAGAAAGTGAAATGATTCAAAGTATTTTTGATTTCGATGATATTTTGGTTAGAGAAATTATGGTGCCCAGGATTGATATTGTCTGTGTAGAAAGCAATACTTCTGTGGAAGAGGTCGTTAAACTTGCTGTTAAACATGGTTTTTCTCGTATTCCTGTCTTCGAAGACACAATTGATGATATTATCGGTCTGGTTTATGTTAAGGACCTTTTAATTATGCTATTAAAAGATGAAGAATATCAGCTGGAAGAGTTTATTAAACCAATTTACTTTATTCCTGAAAGCAAACCCATTAATAAGCTCTTAAATGAAATGAAGAGGCGAAAAGAACATATGGCAATAATTTTAGATGAATATGGTGGGACAGCTGGTCTTATCACCATTGAAGATTTGTTGGAAGAGATTGTGGGAGATATTCAGGATGAATTTGACCCTGAAAGGAAAGAGATTGAACCTATTTCTGACTTTGAACTTTTAGTTGATGGGAGAGTAGATGTCGATAAAATTAACGAATATCTAATTGACCCCCTGGGAGACGAGGAGACCTATGAAACCATAAGTGGATATATACTTCATAAATTAGGTTATCTGCCCCGGGAAGGGGAGAGCATTAAAGAAGAGGGTTTAGAAATAAAAGTAGTTTCTACCAGTGGTCATCGGATCAAAAAAGTACGGCTGATTTCAGAAGAAAAATTGGCCCTAGGTCAGGAAGAATAAAGATGGCATTTAATCCTAAATTTAAATTTTTAATAATTTGTCTCTTTAGCTTATTAATCGCTGTTGGCAGCAGCCATTTATATCACCACAGGCATATCTCCCTGCCTTTCTTTGCCGATGACTCTTTAGCCGATGATACGTTGACTAAAGAAACTTTGCTTAAACTTACTGATCTAGAACTGAAAAGAGAAACTTCTCCGGTTAAAGAAAGATATTTAACCAGGCCCTCAGTTCCAGAAGAGCCGCTATCTCAAAGACTGGTTGGCTATAAAAACCCGGTAGCTGCCGTAATAGAAAATCATCCTTCCTCTAGACCACAGGCTGGTTTAAAGCAGGCTGACATTGTTTATGAGTTTTTAGTAGAGGGAGGAATAACCCGTTTTATGGCCCTTTATTATGATTCTTTGCCTGAAGAAATTGGCCCTATCCGCAGTCTCCGTTCTTATATGGTAGAAACTGCCAGCAATTATTCTGCTTCGGTTTTACATGCAGGAGCCAGTCCTGGGGGTTATCATGATTTAGCAGTTTCAGGTATAAAAAGTTTAGATGAAATAAGCAGAGGAAATTATTATCAACGCAAGGAGGAGCGGTCTCGCCCCCATGATCTCTTTACCGGTCGGGATATCTTGCCCTCAGATATAAAAGAGAAAACAGTTTTTTCTTCTCCAACTGGTATAAACCCCGGGGCTGAAATAGCGGAGGCTGATGATTTAATTTCGGAGATAAAAATAAATTATTGGGGAAATTATAATGTCTATTATCAATATGATGCTAAAGCTAAAAATTTCCAGCGTTACCATACCAGTTCCGACAGGGCCCATAAAGATAATGAAGGGCGCCAATTAACTGCCGAGAATATTTTAGTCAAATTTGTTCCCACTAGAGTAAAAGATGATGTGGGACGATTATCAATGGATATAGCAGCTGAAGGGAAATTGCTTCTTTTTCAAAGAGGGGCGGCAAAAAAAGGTTACTGGCGAAGCAATAATAATCAGCAGACTAGCTATGTTAACGAAAAGGGTAAGCCCCTGACATTATTACCTGGGACCACCTGGATTCAAGTGGTACCTGAAGGTTCATCTATAAAATATTGAAATTTAAGTAAGGAGGATTAAATTTTGCAATTAACTGCAGAAATAAAAGAAAAGCTCATTAATAAAGCTAATGAAATAAGAAAAAGAGCCTATGTGCCTTATTCTGATTTCCCAGTAGGAGCAGCAGTTTTAGCCTCGTCTGGTAAAATTTATACAGGGGTTAATATAGAAAACGCTTCTTATCCTCTGACTATTTGTGCCGAAAGAGTGGCAATTTTTAAAGCTATTGCTGCTGGAGAAAAAGATATTATTGCCCTGGCTGTCAGTACAGATACCAAGAGGCCAGCTTCTCCCTGTGGGGCCTGCCGTCAGGTTATGAATGAGTTCAATCCGGATCTGGAGGTTATCATGGTCAATATATCCGGGCTGGAATTACAAAAAACTGCCAGTGAATTACTGCCAGAACATTTTACTGCCAGGGATTTAGATAAATCATGACTTTCCATTCTGGTTTTGTGGCAGTGACTGGTCGGCCAAATGCTGGTAAATCAACCCTGGTAAATGCTCTAATTGGAGCTAAGGCCTCGATAATCTCCCACCGCCCTCAGACTACTAGACGCAGAATTAAAGCTATTCTTACCACGGAAGATTATCAGGCTGTTTTTGTTGATACTCCAGGAGTTCACAAAGCTAAAAATAAGCTCGATGAATTTATGCTTACAGAGATTTATGCCGGCATAAAAAATGTCGATCTGGTAATATTTTTAGTAGAGGCCCCCAGTGGTTATGGCAGTGGAGATAGATTTATTCTGGAAAAAATAAAGGAAAAAAATAAACCAGTTATTTTAGTTGTTAATAAAATAGATAAAGTGCCGGACTCCAGGTTGGCAGATGTTATTGATAGTTTTGCTCGCCAGACTAACCTTTCTCCTCTGGCAGTTTCGGCAACCACTGGTCGGGGGCTTGAAAACCTAAAGGAAGAGATTTATAAGAGGTTACCCACCGGGCCTCAGTATTATCCGGCAGATATGTACACCGACCAGCTGGAGAGGGATTTAGTTACTGAGTTAGTTAGAGAACAGCTATTTCAATTATTATATGATGAGGTGCCCTATGGCACGGCTGTACAATTAGAAGAAATGAAAGAGCGAGAAGAGGGGTTATATTATCTCAGGGTTAATATTTTTGTAGAGCGAAAAAGCCATAAAGCAATAATAATCGGGAAAAAAGGGAAAATGCTTAAGAAAATAGGCAGTAGAGCCAGAAAAGAGATAGAAGCAATGCTGGGCTGTCAGGTATTTTTGGATCTCTGGGTTAAGGTAAGGAAGAATTGGCGTAAAGACAAGCAGTGGCTAAAAAGATTGGGTTATGAAGAAAATTAACAGCAAAAGCCTGGCTGATTTAATTATAAAATATATTTCTTGATTTTTGAGGAAGGACAATAACAAAATTCCGAGAATATTAGTATTGACTTAAAATTTAAATTTGATCCTGCGAAATAAAGTTTTTAGGTAATTATAAAGGAGTTGATAGTACAGATGGCTATTAAACCAAAAGATATGGCAAAAATGATTGACCATACTTTTTTAAAGCCTACGGGGAAAGTAGAGAATATCAAAAAATTATGTCAAGAGGCTAAAGAACATGAATTTGCCTCAGTATGTGTACATCCTATCTTTGTCCCCTATGCCTCTAAACAATTAAAGGAAAGCTCAGTAAAGGTGACAACTGTTATTGGTTTTCCCCTGGGGGCCAATACCACTGAAACTAAAGCCTTTGAGACTAGAAATGCCATTAAAAATGGTGCTCAGGAAATGGATATGGTAATGAATATCAGTGCCTTCAAATCTAAAGCCTATGATTTAGTCAGATCTGATATTAAATCAGTGGTTGATTCTACCAACACAGCCGGGGTAACCTCTGATATCATTGTGAAAGTGATTATTGAGACCTGTTATTTAGAAGATGATGAGATAGTTAAGGCCTGTGAAATTGCTAAGGATGCTGGAGCAGATTTTGTTAAAACCTCCACTGGCTTTGGGCCTGGCAATGCAACTACAGAGGCTGTTAGTCTTATGCGTAAAACTGTAGGACGTGATGTGGGAGTTAAGGCCTCAGGCGGAATTAGAGACTTTGCTGATGCTTTAGATATGCTTGATGCAGGAGCTAATAGAATAGGGACAAGTTCGGGAGTAGCAATAGTTACCGATGAGGTTGAGTAACAATGGAAGTTCGAAAAACTCTGGGTGTGGTCCTGGATAGTAATAATCTAGGTGAAGAAGATTCCCTCGCCACTTTTTATACCAGAGATTATGGACTGGTGAGAATGGCAGTTCAGCAAGGCAAAAAACACACCTCTTTCCAATCTGGACTACTGCAGAGTTTTACCTGGAATAAGTTAGAGTACTATCAGGGGTCGGGATTGGCTCGTTTAAATAAACTAGCTAAAAAATATAGTTTTCAGTCTCTAAGAGAAGATTTAAAGAAAATGAGTTATGGTAGCTATGTGCTGGAATTTTATAAATTAACGGGTACCTCCCAGGGTGATATTCAGCTCTATAATCACCTCATTAAAACCCTGTTGATTTTAGAAAAGGCCACTAAAGACCATCACTTTCGTTGTATTTATCTGATATTTCGATTTTTAGCTTTAGAATATCTGGGTTTTTCTCTGCGTTTGCAGCAGGATAATGACCCTAAAGGCAAAAATGAACCTTCTTATAGGCAGGAGAAACTACTTTTTTCCGTGGCTGAGGGAGGAGTTGCTGAAAAAAATAAAATCTCTGGGGATAATTATATGATAGTTGCTGATAAGACGATTAACACTCTGCAGGCTATTAGAGAAAAAGGATATCAGATACTTGATCAAGAGGAGATTTCCGTTGCTATCAGAGAAGAAATCAATAATATATTGGATGATTTTATTGATTATCATTTAGACCTTAAATTGCGTTCAGAGAGATTTTTGCATATTTTTTAGGACCTCGTTCCCGAGGGAGTGAGGTTTTTTATTTTATCTTTGCTGCTTATGGCAAAAGGCAATTAAAGTAAATTAAAATTTGAGGAGTGGAAAGCATGAATTTTCAGGAGATTATTCATAGCCTGGAGAAATTTTGGAGTGACAATAATTGTGTCATTGAACAACCCTATGATGTTGAAGTTGGGGCCGGAACCATGTGTCCAGCTACCTTTTTAAAGGCTTTAGGCAAAAGCCCCTGGCGGTCTGGCTATGTACAACCCTCTCGGAGGCCCCAGGATGGTCGTTATGGAGAGAATCCCAATAGAGTTCAACGCCACTTTCAATATCAGGTAATATTGAAACCCTCTCCAGAAAATGTCCAGGAGCTTTATCTGGCCAGTTTAGAAGAGTTAGGTATCATACCTCAAAAACATGATATTCGTTTTGTAGAAGATAACTGGGAAGCCCCGACTTTAGGGGCCTGGGGTCTGGGCTGGGAAGTCTGGCTTGATGGTATGGAAATTACCCAGTTCACCTATTTTCAACAGGTAGGGGGTTTTGATACTGATCCAGTAACAGTTGAACTCACCTATGGTTTAGAAAGAATAGCCATGTATTTACAGGAAGTAGAGAATGTCTATGATCTCTGCTGGGTAGCTGACGTAACCTATGGTGATGTTTACCATGCTAATGAGTTCCAGCAATCAAAATACAATTTTGAATTAGCTGATACTGAGAGATTGCAGCAAATGTTTGCCCTTTGTGAAAGTGAAGCTAAGCTCTGTAATGATAATGATCTGCCGTTACCAGCCTATGATAATACCTTAAAATGCTCTCATATTTTCAATATCTTAGATGCCCGAGGGGCAATTAGTGTTAGCGAAAGAACTAGATATATTAAAAGAGTTCGAGATTTAGCCCAGGATTGTGCTGCTGGTTATCTCAAAATGGTTAATAGCAGGAAGGATGATAGTGATGACAGCTGATTTAATTTTAGAAATTGGTACCGAAGAAATACCAGCCGGTATGATACCTTCTTTGTTGAGAGATCTTACTTCACTGGCAGAAGAAAAATTTACTGAAGCCAGAATAGATTTTGCTGATTTTAATTCCTACTCCACGCCCCGGAGGCTGGTTTTACAGGGTAAGGATATTGCGGAAAAACAGGCTGATAAAGAGGAGAGTATCCGTGGTCCTGCCACTGATATTGCCTTTGACGAAGAAGGCAATCCTACTAAGGCCGGTACAGGTTTTGCCCGGGGGCAGGGGGTTGATTTAGAGGAGATAACAATCCGTGATGGATATCTCTTTTTTGAAAAGACAATTACTGGGCAACCCACTGAAGAGGTATTAGAAAACCTTCTACCAGAGATTATAAATGATTTGCCTCAGCCTCAAAAGATGCGCTGGGGGGATAAGGATTATCGTTTTGTTCGACCTATCCGATGGATATGTGCTCTTTTGGACGAGAAAGCAGTGGAATTTGAATTGGCTGGTCTTTCCAGTGGCCGTACAACCAGAGGCCACAGGTTTTTAGGAGAAGAAGCTGTAGAAATCAAGCAAGCAGAGGATTATTTTACCACCTTAAAAAAGGAAAAGGTTATTGTTAAAAATGAAGAAAGACAGAAGATGATTCTGGAACAAATAGATGAAATTTTGGCCCCTAATCAGGAGACTGAAGCTTCTGAAGAATTGCTAACTGAAGTTGTGAACCTGGTAGAATATCCCACAGCTTTTTTAGGTGAATTTGCTGAAGAATTTCTGGATTTACCGGCTGAGGTACTCACTACCTCCATGATCAAGCATCAACGCTATTTTCCCGTTGTTGAAAATAATGAGTTAACTAATAAATTTATAGGAGTCAGAAATGGCACTGCAGAACATTTAGCTGAGGTCATTAAAGGTAATGAGAAAGTTATTAGAGCTAGACTTGCCGATGCAGTTTTCTTTTATCAGGAGGATCAGCAGCGGAGTTTATCTGATTTTAATGATAAGCTGAAAAATATTGTCTATCAGCAGGAACTGGGAACTTTAGCTGATAAAGTTAAGCGTTTACAAAGTTTAGCCGAAAAAATAGGCAGTTTAATAGCTGATCAAGAGATCCAGCAGCAGGCAGAAAGAGCTGCTGAACTGGCAAAATTTGATTTGGCTACGGAGATGGTTAGAGAATTTGCCTCTTTGCAGGGAGTTATGGGGGCAGAATATGCTAGACTGGCCGGGGAAGATGAAGCTGTGGCTCAGGCCATAGCTGAACAGTATCTACCAGCAGGCTCCGAGGATGCTCTACCTGAGAGTAAGGCCGGCATAATTTTAAGTCTGGTAGATAAAATCGATGATATAATTAGTAATTTTCTAGTAGGCAATATTCCTAGCGGCTCTCAAGACCCCTTTGCCTTAAGAAGGAAGGCCACTGCAATAATCAGATTGATTATTGAAAAAGGTCTAAACTTAAATCTAAAGCAACTTATTAAATTGGGGCAGGAAGAAATAGAGGCTGAGGGTGAGGTGCTGGAAAAAGTATTGGAATTTATGAAACAGCGCTTGAGAAACTACCTGGCTGATAAGGGTATTCGCTATGATGTAGTTAATGCTGTTTTAAGTGTCAAAGGTCATCTTTTAGTGGATGTTTATGAGCGCTGCCAGGCAGTTATGAAATTAAGAGAAAAAGATCATGAGGACTTTTTAGCCCTGATGTATGGACTGCAGAGGTGTCAAAATCTTGCCCTGCAAGGGAAATCGGCTGAAAATATTCAAGGGGATATTTTTGCTGCCGAAGAAGAACAGGAGCTCTGGAATAACTACCAAGAGGTTATTGATGAAGTAAATAATTATTATCAATCCAATGATTATTTTTCTGCCCTTTTAAGCATAGCGGACTTAAAAGATTCCATCGATACTTTTTTAGATAATGTTGTCGTTATGGTGGATGACCCGGCTCTTAGGCAAAATCGCCTTGCTCTATTAGAGCAAATAGCTAAGTTAATAGAGCCCGTTATGGACATAAACAAAATTGCTTTAGATGAGGATTAGGAGGACTAATAATGACTGATGAAATCCAGGTTTATGTGGTTTCAGACTCACTGGGAGATACGGCCAATTCTGTTGTGGAAGCTGCCACCAGTCAGTTTAAAAATGAAAACATCAGGGTAAGCAAATTTTCCCATGTGAAGTCTATCAGACAACTAAAAAATATAATTTTACAGGCCACAGAGAATAATGCTTTAATCGTTTATACCCTGGTTAATCCTGAATTAAGGAAAGAGTTTTTTAATTTAGGTCAAGAGCGGAACATTCCAATAATCGATATTATGGGTCCAGTGATGGAAAAAATGGAGGAATTATTAGATTCAAAACCGCAATTACAGCCTGGGCTCCGTCATCAATTAGACCAAAAATATTTCAAGCGGGTAGAGGCCATGGAATTTACAGTGAAATATGATGATAGAAATGATGAGAAGGGGATTAGGGAGGCTGATGTTGTGCTGATTGGGGTTTCTCGTACTTCTAAAACCCCTCTCTGCATCTATCTTTCTTATCGAGGTTATAAGGCAGCTAACGTTCCCTTAGTACCAGAGGTGGATGTTCCTGATCTTCTTTATGAAAATCCCGATGAGAAAATCTTTGGTCTAACTATAGACCCCTTATTGCTAAATGAAATACGTCAGGAAAGATTAAAATCTCTGGGTTTGAGTCCAGATTCTCAGTATGCCTCGATAAAAAGGATTAATGAAGAGCTTGAGTATGCAGAAAAACTAATGAGAAAAGTCGGTTGCCCGGTGATTAATGTCACCAACAAGTCAATTGAGGAATCAGCTGAGGAGTTGATGGAATACCTTTAAACTCCAATCAGGCAGCATGAGGGGGTTGAAAATGAAAAATAAATTTTGTGGCTCTCAAGAATTAGAGGCAAGAGAAGAAGAGTTTTTAAGCTCGGTTGCAAGTTTAAGCAAGAATAGTAAAGGCCGTCAATACCAGGAGCAGAGCTGTGATATTAGAACAATATTTCAACATGATAGAGATAGAATCATCCATAGCAAAGCCTTTCGACGTTTAAAGCATAAAACCCAGGTCTTTATTGCTCCTGCCGGTGATCATTATCGGACTAGACTTACTCATACCCTGGAGGTATCGCAAATATCCCGTACTATAGCCCGGGCTCTAAAGCTCAATGAAGACTTAACAGAAGCGATTGCTTTAGGCCACGATTTAGGTCATACTCCCTTTGGTCATGCAGGAGAAGAGGTACTCAATGACTTGGCAGCCAGAGGTTTTAAGCATAATGAACAGAGCTTGAGGGTGGTTGATTTTTTAGAAGGAAGCTCTTCGGAAAGACCGGGCTTAAATTTAAGCTTTGAAGTCCGAGATGGGATCAGAAATCACACTGGAAAGAAAAAGCCTCAAACTTTAGAAGGTCAGATTGTTAAATTAGCTGACCGGGTGGCTTATATCAACCATGATATTGATGACTCTTTAAGAGCCGGGATACTTACCCAGGAGGATCTACCTCAAAGTTGCCTGGAACATCTGGGTTATACATCCTCACAGAGAATCGATACTATGGTCAGGGATATTATTAATTTTAGCTCAGGAAAAAAGGAGATAGCAATGAGTTCTAAAACCAGCCAGGTAACTAATCGCCTTCGTGATTTTTTGTTTGCTAATGTATACCTTGATTCCCTGGCCAAAAAAGAAGAAGAAAAAGCTCAAAGATTGATAGCTAAACTTTTTTCATATTATATAGAAAATCCCGCGGAAATGCCGCTGGAGTTCAAAGAAAGAGCAGTTAGTGAAGATAGAGAACAGGCAGTAATTGATTATATTGCCGGCATGACTGACCGTTATGCCATATCTCAGGGGCAGAAATTATTGCTACCCACCCCCTGGTTTTACCACGATATTTGATTTTTATCCTGCCCAGCCTGGCAGGAGTTTATTTTTTTATCACGAAATTATATAGTAATAAATAGATGATAACATTAAACAAAAAATAATCAACAAATAAACGTAAAAAATAATTTTTGGGGTTTGATTTATATGGCAACCTTTTCTCGAGAATTTATCAATCGTCTTAAACAACAGATAGATATTGTTGATATAATTAAAAATTATGTGGATTTAAAAAAATCCGGTAAGAATTATATGGGTCTCTGTCCTTTTCATCAGGAGAAAACCCCTTCCTTTAGTGTCAATCCTGAGAAACAGTTTTATCATTGCTTTGGCTGTGGAGCTGGTGGTGATGTAATAAATTTTCTCATGGAAATAGATAGCCTTTCTTTTCAGGAGGCTGTAAAACATTTAGCTTCCAGCGGGGGAATAGAGCTTCCTGACGGCAGTAAAGTCGATAAGTCTGCCTTAAAAGTACGGGAAGGCATTTTTGCTGCCAATGAATTAGCTGCTAAATTTTATAATTATCTTTTAAAAAATAATGACTGTGCTGCAGAAGCTCGAGAATATCTAAAAACTAGAGGATACCACGAAGAAGATTATGACAATTTTAAACTGGGTTATTCCCCTGATTCCTGGAAGTCATTATATAAATTTTTGAGCAATAGAGGTTTTAGTCAGAAGATACTGTTAAAATCTGGTTTGATCGGCAGGAGTCAAAAGGGTAACCTTTATGATAAATTTCGCAATAGAATAATCTTTCCTATATATAATCATCGTGGGGAAATAATAGGTTTTGGCGGCCGGGCTTTGTCAGCCGAGGATGAACCCAAGTATCTAAATTCTCCTGAAACCAAGATATTTTCCAAGAAAAAGATTCTCTATGGTATTAACTGGGCAAAAAATAGCCTACGACAGAGCCAGGAAGCTATAATTATGGAAGGTTATACAGATGTTTTAACAGCCAGAAAGAAGGGCATAAAAAATGTGGTAGCTTCGCTGGGGACTGCCTTAACTGCGGAGCAGGTCAGGCTTTTAAATCGTTATACAGATAAGGTTTATATAGCCTATGATGCTGATGCTGCTGGTAATATGGCTACTCTGCGCGGTTTAGAAATCTGCCGTAAATCGGGTTTAAAAGTAGCTGTAATCGAATTGCCAGCTGATACTGATCCTGATGAAATAATCAGCCAAGAAGGGGCAGCTAAGTTTCAGCATTATCAAAACCAGGCTAAAGATCTCATATCCTATAGATTGGATTTAATTTTAGCTGAGCATTCTCTCCAATCACCAGCAGCTAGACTGGAGGCTGCCAGGGAGGGAGTAAAATTTTTAGCTACCCTTGATGACTCTTTAGTTCAGGAAACATATCTGCAGGTATTGGCTGAAAAAACATCTATTTCAGCTGAAAAATTGCAGGAAGAAATACAGAAACAGAGAAGTATAAAAACAACAACTGAAAATAAGAACTTTAATCGGCAAATAAAGAAGAGCAAACAAAAATCCCCTAAGGCCTTGCAGCTTGATTGGAAATTGTTGGCTGGACTTATTTATAACGAAGGTATGCGCCAGAAATTAATGTCGGCTTTAAAGCCAGAGTTTTTTCACTCTGAAACTATTGAATTAGCCAGGGTGCTCTGGAGTGACCCATCAGCTCCCACCAGTGAAATATTAGCTGAGGTTGATGATGATTGTCAGGAAAAAGTTTCTCGCGAGATTTTTGCCTGGGAAAAAAAATATACTCAGGAAGAACTAGTGGAACTTACTCGCCGAATAAAGCAACGGAGTATTGCCGAAGAGATCACTCATCTAATTAATTTATTAAAATCTTTACCCAGGGAAGAAAAAGAGGTTAACCTAAAGGCCAATGATATTCTGCTCTATTATAAAAAACTACTTGGAGAGGAAAGGAGGAGCAGAAATGAAGGATAAAGAGCTTAAATTATCAAGTCAATCTGAAGTTCAGGAATTGTTAGAGAAGGGTAAGGACAAAGGAAAACTGACCTACCAGGATATTATGGATTCACTAGAGGAAGTGGAATTAAGTTCTGAAGAAATAGAGGAGATTTATGAAGTTATTGAGGAATTGAATATAGATATTGTAACCGAGGATATAGATGAGGAAGCTGAGGAGAAAGTAAAGGAGAAGAAATTAAACCTGGAACCCTCTAAGGGGCTAGGAATAGAGGATCCGGTGAGGATGTATTTAAAAGAGATAGGCAAAGTAGACCTTCTAACAGCAGAAGAAGAGGTTGAGCTTGCTAAAAGAATGGAGGCTGGTGACGAAGCAGCTCGCCAGCAATTAGTGGAGGCCAATCTTAGACTGGTAGTAAGTATAGCTAAAAAGTATGTAGGTAGAGGCATGTTGTTCTTAGACCTAATCCAAGAGGGCAATATGGGCCTGATGAAGGCAGTGGAAAAATTTGATTACCGTAAGGGTTATAAATTTAGCACCTATGCAACCTGGTGGATTCGCCAGGCTATTACCAGAGCTATTGCTGATCAGGCTAGAACTATTAGAATACCAGTTCATATGGTGGAGACCATAAACAAATTGATAAGGGTTTCAAGGCAATTGCTGCAGGAAAAGGGGAGAGAGCCTACTCCAGAGGAGATTGGAGAAGAGATGGATATAACTGCAGCCAAAGTAAGAGAGATAATGAAAATATCTCAGGAGCCCGTATCATTAGAAACTCCAATTGGAGAAGAAGAGGACAGTCATTTAGGGGATTTTATAGAAGACGAGGATGCTCCTGCTCCTGCTTCAGCAGCTTCTTTTATGTTGTTAAAGGAACAGTTGGATAAGGTATTAGACTCCCTTACAGAGAGAGAAAAAAGAGTTCTGGAACTGCGTTTTGGTATTGAGGATGGGAGGTCAAGAACTTTAGAAGAGGTTGGACGTGAATTTGGCGTGACGAGAGAAAGAATAAGACAGATTGAAGCTAAAGCCCTGCGCAAACTCCGTCATCCAACCAGGAGTAGAAAATTAAAAGATTATTTAGACTAAATTATCAGGCGATAAAGGGAGATAAAACAAGTAAGATAAAGTATTAAGTTGCTAATCTAATCTCATGCCTATTTAAATTATCCAGGCATATTGACTGTTGCTGATAAATCCCATATAATATTTATTGTGTTAGGAGATATAATAAATAAAGGGGCCCATAGCTCAGTTGGTCAGAGCAGGCGGCTCATAACCGTCTAGTCCCAGGTTCAAATCCTGGTGGGCCCACCATTAAATTATAGTATTTTATATTGCCATCCACCTTGTTCTTAGTTTATTGGGAACAAGGTTTTGTTTTTTCTTTTACTAAGTAATAGTAGGGGGGATTTTTAAATGCCAAAGGCTAGTGAAATCATTGCCAAATTAGAAGAACTAGCACCTGAAAATCTTGCTTTAGAATGGGATAACAGCGGTCTGCAGGTGGGAAATCTTAATAATAACGTAAAGAAAATCCTGTTAGCTGTTGAACCCACTGAAGAGGTTATTGAGGAGGCCATAAAAAATAAATGTCAATTGTTATTAGTCCATCATCCTTTTATTTTTAATGGACTCAATTCATTGGATTTATCTACAGCCAGAGGTAAACTGATTGCCCGGGTAATGGATAATGATCTGACAATCTATGCTGCCCATACTAATTTGGATCTTGCTCAAGGAGGATTAAATGATTTTTTAGCAGAGGTTTTAGACCTTATTGAAGTTAAAAATTTAGCTCCCAGAATAAAAAAGGAAAAAATCATTGTTTTTGTTCCCCGGGAAAATCTGACTCAAGTTCAGCAGGCTCTTTTTGCTGCTGGAGCAGGTAATATAGGTGATTATGCGGAAGCATCTTTTTATTCTAAAGGGATCGGCACCTTTAAACCTTTAACTGGAAGTAATCCTGCTATCGGTAAGCAGGGAAGAAGAGAAGAGGTTCAGGAATATCGTCTTGAAGCGATTTTTCCTGCTCAGAACCGACAAAAAATAATTGAATCTCTCTTATCCAGCCACCCCTATGAAGAGCCAGCCTTTGATATTTTAGCTTTACAGCAGTCAGGTCAAGATCCACTTCCAGCCCGGCAGGCAAAAACTCCAAAAGCTATTTCTTTGCAACAATTTCTTCAGCGGATAGCTAAAAAATTATCACCAGCTGCCTTAAGGTATTCTGGTGACTTAAAAAAGCAAGTATCTCAGGTGGCAATGGCCTGTGGCAGTGGAGGCGATTTTATCGATAATCTACCAGCAGGTAAATATGATTTATATATAAGCGGTGATATTAAGTACCATCAGGTTTTAGCAGCACAGGAAAAAGATATAGCTGTGATTGATGTAGGTCATTTTGCCAGTGAAAAAATATTTAAAGATCTGCTGGCTAATTATTTAGAGGAGCAATTATCTGCCAGCTCAGTGGAACTGATTAAATCTAATAGTGATAAATCCCCCTGGAAATTATTAAAGTAAATACAGCCATCATAAAATGATAAAACTTGACAGTTTTTTTGCCAGGTGGTATAATTCAAGTGTAATATAATCAAGTTACTCAAGTTATTATTTTGTTAAAATTATAACCAGGCTAGTTGGATGGTCGCGTCTTTTATAAGACGAGGAAAGTCCGAGCTCCATAGGGCAGGGTGCTGGGTAACACCCAGTGGAGGTAACTCCCAGGAAAGTGCCACAGAAAAGACACCGCCAGTCATTACAGTCTGCTGGTAAGGGTGAAATGGTGAGGTAAGAGCTCACCAGAGCTCAGGTGACTGAGCTGCTAGGCAAACCCCACCCGGAGTAAGTCCAAATAGAGGGGAATAAGGATGGCCCGTCTTTCCCCCGGGTAAGGACGCTGGACCTTACAGGTAACTGTAAGGCTAGATAGATGACCATCGCAAACAGAACTCGGCTTACCAACTAGCCTGGTACTATTATTATTAACATCAAAGAGGTGGGGCTTTATGGTAGAAAATAAATCTTTAATAATGGAAGCTGTGGAAGACCTTAATTTAGTTTTAAAAAGATTACCCAGTGTCGATTTAAGCGAGCTTGACCTGGAAGAGTCAATCCTTGATAACAGGATAATTTCTCTTGAGGGTTATTTGCGCTTTTTAGAAAGAGATGGCATTTCTGAGTTAGAGAAAATAGTTGCCAGGGCAGAGGATGATTACTATGACTGATAAAATCTATTATAAAATCCAATATCCTCTTAAAAAAGCAGTGCAATCTCTCAACCGGGTTTTTTTGGACCAGGAAAAATATGAGCAAGAATTGGAGAAATTGGATTTTAAAGATAGAGAAAAATTAAAAAGGTTTATTCAGGAATGGGAAAATGGCAACAAAGAAGCATTGGTGAACGTTATAGAAAAATTAAAAAGCAAGTATAATAACTGATCAAAAGGGCCTTCAGCTTTAGAGCTGAAGGTTTATCTTTTGCAAAACCACCTTAATTATGGTAAAATATACTTTAGCGTTTTAGGAAATTTTTAAGGAGGAAAATTTATGGCAGGACATTCAAAATGGGCTAATATTAAGCATAAAAAAAAGAAGGAAGATCGTCGTCGGGCAAAGCTTTTTTCTAAATTAAGTCGTCGGATTGCCGTGGCAGCTAGAGAAGGCGGTGGAGATCCGGAGTATAATGCTGATCTCAGGATGGCTATTGATAAAGCTAAGGATAATAATATGCCCAATGAGAATATTGAAAAAGCTATTAAAAGAGGTACTGGAGAATTAGAGGGTGTTGACTACGAAAGTTTTAATTATGAGGGTTATGGACCAGGAGGTGTGGCTTTATTCCTGGAAATAACCACCGATAATCGTAACAGAACGGCCTCTGAAATCCGCCACATTCTGTCAGAAAAAGGCGGTAACCTCGGGGAATCGGGCTGTGTATCCTGGATGTTTGAGCGAAGAGGACAGCTTATATTAGATAATAGTGATAATAAATATGATTTTGATGAAGTTATGCTGGCGGCTTTAGAAGCCGGGGCCGAGGATATAGAGGAAGATGAAGAGATAATTCAAATATTTACTGATGATAAAGAATTTATCCAGGTTAAAGAAAAGCTGGAAAATGAGGGCTATAAATTCAGTGATTCAGATATAGTTATGACCCCCAATAATACCGTTAAAGTGGAAGGTTCTGAAGCTAAAGCCATCCTGGAATTGATGGAAGAATTGGAAGATCATGATGATGTGCAGGAAGTTTATGCTAATTTTGATATACCCGCTGAAACAATGGCTCAATTGCAGGATTAATATTTTCCTAAAGGCCGTGTTGTCTGCCTGGGGCACTGACTTTTCAGTGTCTTTTATTATTTGAGAAGAGGTGAAGTTAGTGAGAATTTTGGGTGTAGACCCTGGACTTGCTAAAATGGGATATTCTATAGTCAACAAAGAAGGAAATTCCTTTACAATCGTTAAAGCTGGCACTTTTACCACTTCAGCAGATAAAAAAGACCCCATAAGACTTAACAACTTATTTAACCAATTATCAGCTTTAATAACTGAATACCAACCTGAACATATGGCTGTAGAAGAACTCTTTTTTAATAAAAACGTTAAAACAGCTATCCGAGTAGGACAGGCCCGAGGAGTTATAATGCTGGCTGGCTCTAAAAGTGGGATTAAAGTATTTGAATATACTCCTTTACAGGGGAAGCAGGCTGTCGTGGGTTATGGACGGGCCAGCAAACATCAAGTGCAACAGATGGTCAAGGCCCTGCTAAACCTTGATGAGTTACCTTCTTCTGATGATGAGGCTGATGCTATTGCTGTAGCTATTTGTCATGGTCATAATTTTGCTGTCCAAAAAAATTGGGGGGAGCTCATATGATAGGATTTCTCCGGGGAGAAGTTTTAGCAAAATTTGAAGATGAGATCATTGTCGATGTTAACGACGTCGGGTATCAGGTGACAGTGCCTGACTCTCTACCTGGCTTACAGATTGGCTCTCCCTGTGAATTATATATTCACACTCATGTTAGAGAAGATGCTCTTGAGTTATATGGTTTTAGCCAGAAGACTCATCGGCAGATGTTCCAGGAGCTATTGACAGTATCCAGGATCGGACCTAAAGTAGCTTTAAATGTTATTGCAAATCTGCCGCCTAATAAATTTGCCCGGGCAATTTTACAGGAAGACCTTAATCTTTTAAAAGAAGTGCGGGGAATAGGTTCTAAAAGTGCTCAGCGAATGATATTGGAGCTAAAAAACAAGGTAGATGATATTATAGCTGGTAGCAGCTATGCTGAAATTGATGAAAATGTTTCTGGTAATGATGAACTTTTTTCAGCCCTTAATAATCTGGGCTATAACGATAGAGAGATTTCCAGGGCTATAGCTGAATTGGATTTCTCAAGTAAACTGGACTTAGAGGAAAAAATCCGCCAGGTATTATCTTTTCTGGGGAAGGAGTAAAAGACCATGACAGAGGACAAAAAAAGAGTTGTCTCTCCCCGGGAAGTAAATGATGAGACTTTAGATAAAACTTTACGCCCCACTCAACTTGACTTTTATATTGGCCAGGAAAAGGTAAAGGAGAAGCTGACCATTTTCATTCAGGCTGCTCTAGAAAGAGGAGATGCCCTGGATCATGTCATGCTTTATGGGCCACCAGGTCTGGGTAAGACAACTTTAGCCAATATTATTGCCAATGAAATGAATGTAAATATCCATACCACCAGTGGTCCGGCAATTGAGAGGCCCGGTGACCTGGCTTCAATCTTAACCAATCTCTCTGAACAGGATATCCTTTTCATTGATGAGATTCATCGGTTAAACCGAGTAGTGGAGGAAGTGCTTTATCCGGCAATGGAAGATTTTGGTCTCGATATAATGATAGGTAAAGGCCCTTCGGCCCGATCAGTGCGTTTAGATCTGCCGGATTTTACTTTAGTTGGAGCTACAACTAGGGCTGGAAAACTTTCCTCTCCCTTAAGAGAAAGATTTGGGGTTATAAATAGATTAGAGTTTTACAATAAACAAGAATTAGCTGAGATAGTCGTTAGATCTGCTAGAATATTACAGGTGGATATATCTGAGGAGGGTGCCAGGGAAATCGCCCGGCGCTCTAGAGGAACTCCAAGGATAGCCAATAGGTTATTAAAAAGGGTGAGAGACTTTGCTCAGGTTAGAGCGGATGGTTCTATAACTCCCAGAGTAGTTAGAGAGGCCTTAGAGCTTTTAGAAGTTGATGAATTGGGACTTGATAAAATCGACCACCGTCTCCTGGAAACTATAATTGAAAAATTCTCTGGTGGTCCAGTGGGCTTAAAAACCATATCAGCAGCAATTAGTGAAGAAACCGAGACCATAGAGGACGTGTATGAGCCATACCTCCTGCAACTGGGTTTTTTGCAGCGGACTCCTAGAGGAAGGAAGGCCACTAAAGCGGCCTATCAGCATTTAAATAAAAAACTACCTGAGGATAGACAGCAGACTCTCTTTGATGAAGAAGAAAATTAGTTGGAGGTAAATTTGATGGATGTTAATAAATTTGACTATGAACTACCTGATAGACTAATAGCCCAAAAACCAGCTGCCAATCGAGATGAGTCGCGTTTGATGGTCATAAATCGCAGTGGAGGTATAGCAGCCCATACCAAATTTTATAAACTGCTTAATTATCTCCAACCTGGTGATAGGTTGGTTTTAAATGATAGTAAAGTGATTCCTGCAAGACTCTACGGCAAGAAAGTATCCTCAGGTATCGAAATTGAGGTCTTGTTATTGAACAAAATCAAAGCTGACCACTGGGAAGTTTTAGTGAGACCAGGTAGAAGGATAAAAAAAGGCACCCAGATTGAGTTTGCAGGCTCACAGGGGAAGGCCCCTATCCTGGCCACCTCTTTAGATTATACTGACTTTGGCGGTAGAGTTTTAGAGTTTAGCCCGGCTGGTCTTTTAGCTGACCGGCTTGATACTCTGGGAGAAATGCCCCTCCCCCCGTATATCAAGGAATATCAGGGGGACCCTCAAAGATACCAGACTGTTTATGCCAATCAGGAAGGTTCTGCTGCCGCACCAACGGCTGGACTGCATTTTACCAGGGATTTATTAGCTGAGCTAAAAAATAATGGTATTGAACTTAGTTATTTAACCCTCCATGTGGGTTTAGGTACCTTTCGGCCAGTGAGAACTGATAAAGTAGAAGAACATGATATGCATGCTGAATACTTTGAGGTTAGCAGTGAAACAGCTCAAGATATAGTTGAAACCCGAAAAAGAGGAGGGAGAATAATTGCCGTAGGCACCACGGTTACTAGAACTTTAGAAGGGGCAGCTGACTCTATCCTGAAAGGTGAAGCCCAAAAGGGCTGGACTGATATTTTTATTTATCCTGGATATGACTTTAAAGTTCTTGATGGCTTAATCACTAATTTTCATCTCCCTAAATCAACTCTGTTGATGCTGGTTTCTGCCTTTGCCGGTCGAGAAAACATTATGAGTGCCTATCAGGAAGCAATAGAAAGGGAATACCGTTTTTATAGTTTTGGTGACGCCACTTTAATAATTTAATCTATATAGCTAACAGACAAACATTAAAAGGATGGTAAATCAATGTCATTAAAATTTGAAGTTTTAGCTAAAGCAAGTAATTCTTCAGCCCGCCAGGGTAAGATAAAATTATCCCGGGGAGAATTTTCCACTCCAACTTTTATGCCAGTAGGAACTCAAGCTACAGTCAAAACCCTCTCTTCAGAGGATTTAAAAGCCTGTGGAGCCGGGATAATCTTAGCTAATACCTATCATTTATATTTAAGGCCTGGCGAGTCTCTAATTGCTAGCTCTGGAGGTTTACATGAGTTTATGAACTGGGATCGTCCTATCCTGACAGATAGTGGTGGATTTCAGGTATTTAGTTTAACTGAGCTCAATGATATTACCGATGAAGGAGTGAAATTTAAGTCTCATCTTGATGGGTCCAGCCATTTTATCACTCCAGAAAAATCAATAGAGATACAAAAGGAGTTAGGGGCAGATATCATTATGGCCTTCGATGAATGTACCCCTTATCCTGCTGAGAAAAATTATGTTGAAAAGGCATTGGATAGAACTTTGCGCTGGGCTGAGCGCTGCCAGCAAGAGGCAGAAGATACGGAGCAAAATCTCTTTGGTATTATCCAGGGGGGAACCTTTGCCGATCTGAGAAAATTAAGCGCCCGGGAAACCGTTAAATTTGACTTTCCTGGTTATGCACTTGGCGGATTAAGTGTGGGAGAAGAAAATGAGTTGATGTATGAAATGCTCGATGTTACGGTCCCTGAATTACCTCAGTCTAAACCCCGTTATCTTATGGGAGTAGGTACCCCGGAAGATTTAATTCAGGGAGTATTACGCGGTATTGATATGTTTGATTGTGTGATGCCCACAAGAATAGCCCGCCATGGTAGTATCTATACCAATAAAGGTCGGTTAACCATCCGCAATGCCAGTTTTAGTGCTGATTTTTCTCCTCTAGACCCTGAATGCAGTTGCTATGTCTGCCGGAATTATAGTCGGGCTTATATCAGACATCTTCTTAAGCGCAAGGAGATTCTCGGCCATAGACTGACTAGCTATCACAATATTTATTTCTTCCAGAATTTAATGACAAAAATAAGAGAGGCGATAGCAAGAGATGAATTGACCTATTTTGCCGATGATTTTTTAACTCAATATAAGGATTAATTATTATCAAAATCTGGCTCCATTAATATTATTGAACTCGATACCTTTATATAATTGCTTTAATAAGGAAAAATACATTATAATAGTTAAAATCTCTTGTAATTAAGCTTTACAGATATTATAATAGTAAAGGAATCTAAAATGAATTTAAGGAGGAATAATAATGGAAGTTGTTGTTTCATTGATACCCTGGATTTTAATATTTGGTGTTTTTTGGTTTTTCTTAATCAGACCGCAGAAAAAACAGCAAAAGGAACATCAAGAAATGTTGGATAATCTCGAAGTAGGTGATGAGATTATTTCTGCTGGTGGCATAAGGGGCAAGATAATAAAAATAAAGGACAATATTGTTAGACTTAGAATCTCCCCGGAAGTTGATATAGAGATGATGAAGTCCTCTATTAGTCAACGGGCCAAAGCCAAAGATAGCTCAGAAGATGAGTAGTACTTTAATGGTTTTACCAGGCAACATTTTCATCTTCACTAGGAGGTAGTCTCTGTGGATAAGAGTGATATCAAAGAATTCATTCAATCATTAATAATAGCGGGAGTATTAGCTTTTTTAATTATAACTTTTGTAGCGCAATCCTTTGTGGTCGAGGGAAGTTCAATGGAGTCCACTTTAGAAAATGGAGAAAGATTGATAGCTAACAAACTTGTATATCGTTTCCGTGACCCTGAAAGGGGTGAGATTGTGGTTTTTACTCCTCGGGGAGCCAGTGACCAGCGCTATATAAAAAGAGTTATAGGTCTGCCTGGTGACACTGTTTACATCCAGGATAGCCAGGTATATGTTAATGGTGAACCGCTGGAGGAAGACTATATAAAGGAAGAAATGAGAGAGATAGGAGATTCAGGTCCCTTTGAAGTTCCCGATGATGAGTTTTTTGTTCTAGGTGACAATCGCAATCATAGTGCAGATAGTAGATTCCCAGGCTTAGTTGGTTATGTAGAGAGGGATAAGATTCACGGCAAAGCCTTTTGGGTATTTTGGCCCCTTAATGAAATGAGAGTTTTAGACCATGAAGATTATTCTATTGCCGGTAACGACTAATAATATTTTATGTTTGTAGGAGGATGAATTTATGAGGTATAAACAAAAGCGAAGATTGAAGATTGCTTTTATTATTGGTGTGATTGCTTTAGCAATCTTTCTTTATAGTTTCTATGGTATTAACCTGGGTCTCGACCTTGAAGGGGGAGCCCATATTGTTCTCCAGGCTCAAGAGACAGAGGACAGAACAATAGACCGGGAAACAATGACAGGAATTGTCAGTGTGATTGAAAGGCGGGTCAATGAGTTAGGCCTTTCTGAACCAATCATTCAGACTGAGGGCACAGATAGAATTATAGTTGAACTGCCAGCTGTTGACAATCCCTCGGAAGCAATCCAGACCATTGGTAGGACAGCGATGTTGACTATCCAAAATCCTGAAGGAGAGGTGTTGCTTACTGGGGATAGAATTTCTGATGCCTCAGCTAGCCATGATGAACATGGCCGTCCCGTCGTCTCCTTCCAGCTTGACCGGGAAGGTTCAAGAGAATTTGAAGAGATAACTAGAATGTATATGGGACAGCAGATTGGGATATATTTAGATGATGAGCAGTTAACCAACCCTACTGTTCAATCTGTTATTAGAGACCAGGGACAGATAACTGGTTACAGTAGTGTTGCAGAAGCAGAAGAACATGCAGTTTTGATCAGGGAAGGTGCTCTACCTGTTCCGGTAGAGGTCATAGAAAGCAGGACAGTGGGGCCTACACTTGGAACCATTGCTATTCAGCAGAGTATCAGAGCAGGTCTAATAGGTTTAGGATTGGTAGCTCTTTATATGATTTTTTATTATAAATTTCCTGGTATACTAGCAGCGGCAAGTTTAATTATTTATGGAATTGTAATGATGGGAACCTTATCTGGCTTACAGGCTGTTTTAACATTACCGGGAATTGCAGGACTGGTTCTCTCTATAGGTATGGCAGTTGATGCCAATATTATTATCTTTGAGCGTATCAAGGATGAACGGAATAATGGTAAGAGCATTCGGGCTGCTATTGATGCTGGATTTAAACGAGCTTATATAACTATCATTGATGCCAATGTTACTACCTTAATAACCGCTTCAATACTGGCTTACTTTACTTCCGGTGCTGTTAGAGGTTTTGCCGTAACTCTTATTATAGGAATTTTAGTTAGTATGTTTACTGCCTTCCTAATCACCAGAAGTTTAATAGATGTTTTCTCTCAATCCAGCTTTATCCGCAGTGAGAAATCCTTTGGTGCTAATAGGGGGGTACAGCAAAATGCTTAATTTTGATAGTGAAAAAATTGATTTAATGGGCAAAAGAAAATTATGGTTTATGATTGGAAGCGCTGTTGTTATACTATCTCTGCTGGCTCTGCTTATTTTCGGTTTGAATCTGGGTATCGATTTTGCCGGCGGGACAATAATTGAATTTGGCTTTGAAGAACAGGTCGAGACCGATGAAGTAAGGACCATTCTTGCCGATATTGGAATAGCAGAGGATGCTACTTTACAGACAACAACTGAGGATGAATACCAGGGAATAATTGTCAGAACCGGAGAATTATCTCCAGAGGAGATTGAAGAAGTAGAAAATGCCGTTGTTGATAATTTCTCTGGGGCAGAGGTTTTACGGACTGATATGGTAGGACCAACTATAGGCGAAGAACTCAGGAGACAGGCAATATTAGCTTTATTGGTTGCCGGTCTGGCTATGGTTATATATATAAGCTTCCGTTTTGAGCTTAAATTTGCTGTAACCACTTTAGCCACCTTGAGTCATGATGTTATCTTTACCGTAGGTATTTTTGCATTGCTCGGTAGAGAAATTAATACTGCTTTTGTGGCTGCTCTCTTAACTATTGTTGGTTATTCAATCAATGATACCATCGTTATTTTTGATAGGATAAGAGAGAATATGAAATTATATCGGAAATTGCCTTTTATTGAACAGGCTAATAGAGCTGTAGTTGATACTTTACCACGCTCAATTAACACTTCTATGACCACCTTAGTAGCTATTTTGGCTATTTATCTCTTTGGCGGAGCAGCAATCAGGAATTTTATGCTGGCTCTATTTATTGGACTAGCAGTGGGAACTTACTCTTCAATTTTCGTAGCCAGTCCAATACTGGTAAGTTGGGATATTAGAAGCAAGGCTAAGGCTAAATCAAGCAGTTAAAATTGCTGATCTTAGGGGGGTTTATGATGAAATTTAATTTAGAGGATATTTTGTATCGCGGTTTAGGAACACTGGATCTGACAAGAGAAAAAATAGAAGAGTTAGTACAAATGATGATTAAAGAAGGTGACCTGACCCGCAAACAGGGCGAAGAGCTAATCAAAAAATGGCAGCAAAAGGGCGATCAGAAAAAAGGTGAAATCGAAAAGACAATTGAGGAGAAACTTCAGGAATTAGGGCTTTCTTCCCAGGAAGATATGCAAGACTTAAAAGAAAGAGTTTCATCTTTAGAAAAAGAAGTTGCTAAGTTAAAAGATTTATGTCTTGATAGCTCAGATCATTAGTAGGAGCCCTGGCCTCTTATGTTATTTAACCTCCGGCAAAAATACAAACATTTTCAAAGATATCGAGAAATTAGTCAGGTTTTACTAAAAAACGGCCTGGGTTTCTTGTTGGACCGTTTTGGCTTAAAGCGTTTCATCCCTCTAAAGAAGAGATTTTCTCAAGAAGGGGAGTTTGAGGAACCTGCTAGCCTTCCAACGAGATTAAGACAGGTCATGCAGGAGTTAGGCCCTACCTATGTTAAATTAGGGCAAATTCTAAGCACCAGGCCAGATATTCTACCCCCGGATTATATTGCCGAATTTCGCAAACTGCAGGATAAAGTACCCGGCGTTGACTTTAAAGAAATAAAAGAGGTCCTCAAAGATGAATTAGGTTCGGAGTGTTTTACAGAGATTTTTGCTGAATTTGATGAGGATCCCGTTGCTGCTGCCTCAATAGCCCAGGCCCATAAAGCAAAACTCCTTGATGGTACAAAGGTTATGGTAAAAGTCCAAAGACCAGATATTAAAAGACAGGTCAGGGTAGATTTGGAAATCCTGGCTGATCTGGCTGAAATTGCTACCAATAGGGGTATTTTGCCGGATTTTATGGAACCTCAGGGCTTAGTGGCGGAATTTAAAGAGAGTCTCTATAAAGAGTTGAATTTTACCCAGGAGCTCAGTAATATCAAGCGGTTTCAGGAAAACCACCTCGATTATGATGAAATAATTATTCCAGCAGTATATGAAGCTTATTGTACTGATAAAGTACTGGTGATGGAAGAGCTAGAGGGTAAAAGATTAAGTGAAATCGATGATTTATCTGCAATTGACAATAAAAAGCTTTCCCGATTGGGGGCAGAAGCCTTTTTAAAGCAGGTTATGATTGATGGCTTTTTCCATGCTGACCCCCATCCCGGGAATATTTTTATTATCGATGATTCTTCTTTGGGCTACATTGATTTTGGCATGATGGGACAGATAAGCCCTAAAGACAGAGATTATTTTGCCCTTCTTTTTGCGGCCATTTTACGGAGAAATGTAGAGATCATTAAAGATATCATTATGGAAATAGGTGACCTTCCTCACTCCTTAAATGAAAGAAAGTTACTAATAGATATAGAGGAATTTATTCATAGTTATTATAATCGCAAGCTGGAAGATATAAATTTTAAAGTTTTGTTTCAGGACCTGCAGCGGTTGGTATTTAAACATCAAATTAGATTACCCCAGGAGTTTTTTCTGCTCTTTAGGGCTTTAGGGCTAAGCGAAGGAGTAGGAAGCCGATTGGATCCTGAATTTAATATTGTTGAAATAGGTAATGATTTTTTAAGTGATTTACTGCAGGACCGCTTGCAGCCCAAAAATTTATTGAAGCGTTTTGGCTTAAGTTTATGGAAACTGCAAAACAACTTTAAAAATTATCCAGAAAATTTTGCTTCTATTTTAGATAAGTTAGCTCATGATGATTTATCAATAGGCTTTAAACACCAACAATTAGAAGACTTAATAAATGAAATAGACTTTGCTTCCAACCGTCTCTCCATCAGTCTGATTATCTCTTCCTTAATAGTAGGCTCTTCGATGATAATTCAAACTGGCATTCAACCCCTCTTTCGCGGCATTCCTATCTTTGGATTTTTGGGCTTTTTTATGGCAGGTTTGCTGGGTATCTGGTTAGTTATTTCTATTTTACGATCTGGTAGATTTTAAAACATTTTCAAAATAGCTGAAAAAGAAAGCTGATTCTTATGCAAGAAAGATGGTTTTTACGACAAAAGAATATTCCTAGCTCTGATTCAGTTGCTGAAAAGATATTACAACAGCGAGGTTTTACCTCCAAGGAAATCAAAAACTTTTTAGAGTTAGATCCTGCCAGTTTGAGCAGCCCCTTTATTTTTCCTGATATGAAAAAGGCAGTCACCAGGCTTTATAAAGCCTGTGATAATCAGGAAAATATTTTAATCTTTGGTGATTATGATGTAGATGGTATAACTGCTGTTACTTTAATACAGCAATTTTTGCAGCAGATTTTAGGCCTTACCCCTGACTATTTTGTTCCTGATAGAGTAGAAGATGGGTATGGCCTTAGCATTGCAACCCTGTCCAAGTTAGATCTGATAAAAACTGACCTCATCATCACAGTAGATTGTGGAATTACAGCTAAAGAGGAGACAGTATTTTTGCAGGATAAAAATATTGATGTGATTATAACTGACCATCATGAACCGGCTGGAAGTTTAAATTCAGACCAATTACAGTTACCGCCGGCTTTAGCTGTTATAAATCATCATTTATTACCTGAGGAAAATAAAATATCTGGAGGTCTATCGGGGGTAGGGACTGCTTTTAAATTATGTCAGGCCTTAGAGGAATATCTCCAAACCAAACAGAGGGAGGTAAAGCCTCAGCCTATTGAGAAAGAGCTAGATTTTTCTTTATCTCCAACTCTTAAGTCTAACTTAGATTTAGTAGCTTTAGGAACAATAGCTGATTTAGTTCCTTTATATGGAGAGAACCGTATTTTAGTCAGTCAGGGATTAGAGGCATTATCTGCCACTGAAAATATTGGTCTAAAAAAACTTGCAGCTAAACAATCCTTATCTTTAACTACAGGCCTTTCTGCCGGACAGATAGGTTTTATATTGGCACCTCCAATCAATGCTGCCGGTCGCATTCAGTCGGCCGACAAAGCCATAAAAATGTTAAATACTGCCGAAGTGGACCAGGCTGAAGAATTAGCTGCAGACTTAGTATCCTTAAATAATGACAGAAGAGAAGAAGAAGAGAGAACTCTTTCAGAGGCCCTGGCCAAGCTAGAGGCTAATCCCCCTGAGGCTAAAGAAGCCATTATTTTAGCTTCAGCAGATTGGCATCCCGGAGTAATTGGTATAGTAGCCTCTAGATTGGTGGAAAAGTTTTATCGTCCGGTAATATTGATCGCTCTTTCCAAAGAAAAGGGCAGGGGATCAGGCCGGAGTATAGAGAATCTTCATTTGCACCAGGCATTAAAAGCCTCTTCAGATTATTTAATAGGTTTTGGAGGCCATAAACAGGCAGCAGGTCTGGAGATAAAAAAAGATAATATTGCTGATTTTAAAGAACATTTCAATGCTTATCTGGAGAGAAATCTTACCTCAGAGGATTTTGTGCCGGCACAAAATATTGATGAAATCCTGACAGCAGAAGAGATTGATCTTTCTTTATGTGCTGAGCTTGAGAGTTTAAAACCACATGGTATAGGTAATCCTGCCCCGGTTTTTTTAATTCCTGAGGTCAAATTGAAAAAAGCTAGAGCAGTGGGCAAAAAGGGACGGCACCTAAAAATTGAAACTTCTCAAGGTTTGTCGGGAATTGGTTTTGAGCTGGCAAAAAATTTTGATTTTACCACTTGTAACAACAAAAATGAGAAGTATAATATTTTAGCCAGGATTGAAAAAAATACCTATCGGGGGGATACAAAAACTCAATTAAAAATTATAAGAATTGTTCCCGCTCGGTCTAAAGAACAATTCCCCCTTATTTATCAAGGAAGTAAGTTAAAGCTCTGGGATTTTCGCAATTGCTCTAAATCTTTAGATATTATAGATGCAATTGTAGGTCAGAAAAATTCTTCTTTGATTTATCTCCATGATAAAAAAAGAAAAGAGGCTCTAAAAAAACAATATCCTGAAGTTTTAGTAACCACAAATATAAAAGAGGCCAGTCAAAGTAAGGCTGAGGCGATAATCTTATTAGAGCTTCCTTTTTCCTTGGCTGAAATCAAAAAGATTATCGCTCCCATTAAAGCCAAAAGTACTAACCAGGGGGGAAAGGAATTATACTTGCTCTTCACTGAGGAAGATATAGCCCTTAATAAAACAATTTTAGGTCATAAAATTATCAATAAAGAAAAACTTTTGGCAACCTGGCGTCAAATATCAAGCCATGATCAATTAAAACTTAGCAAATTTAAGGAGACTTTAAAAAGTCAGTTTAATTTAACCAAAACTAAGACTAACCAGCTTTTGGAGATCTACCAGGAACTTGATTTAATTGTTGTGGAGCCAGAGCAAAAAAATAAAAAAGTAAAAATAAATAATAGCCACTCGGGGAGGCTGGACTTATCAACTTCAATAAGATATAATAAAAACGTTGAAATCCTTGCTTCCTTTACCAAATTACAAAAGGTAATCTGGGCTCAGGACTTAAGGCCTTTTCTTAAAATAATAGAGCAATAGGCCATTACTTTAATAGCTGAGCAGGGGAAGCCTTTAATTAGGGCAAATTTAAATATTTTGTTAGGAGGAAAATGATGAAGCTAGAAGATTTTATCAGAGAGATACCGGACTTTCCTAAAGAAGGAATATTATTTAAAGATATCACTCCTTTATTGCAGGACTCTTTAGCCTTTAAGCAGGCCATAGATGAGCTTTGTGATTATTTTTCCCAGGTAGAATTTGACTATATTGCTGGTATAGAGGCTCGCGGTTTTCTGCTGGGGCCAATTATGGCCTATGAACTTGATAAAGGCTTTATCCCCATCAGAAAGCCAGGCAAACTTCCTGCTGCCAAAATATCAGCCAGCTATGAACTGGAATATGGTACAAACACCCTGGAAATGCACAGGGATGCCTGCCAGCCTGGAGACAAGGTTTTATTGATTGATGATTTATTGGCTACCGGGGGAACTGCCCAGGCTGCAGTTGATTTGATTGAAGGCCTGGAGGCTGAAGTCATAGGTATTGGATTTTTGATTGAATTAGTAGATTTAAAGGGTAGGGAGGACTTAAAGGGTTACGATGTTTACTCTGTTTTACAGGAATAAACATGTTAATCTTTTAATTTAAAAAGCTGTTACCTTTTATTTTATTTTTAGCTCCCTATTGATAGGAGTATTTTTATGGATTTAAATAAAATTATAACCAAAATAGAAACTTATATAGAGGAACCTGATTTAAGTGATATAAAAAAGGCTTATGAGCTATGCAAAGAGGCTCATAAGGGGCAATATCGCATTTCAGGGGAGCCCTATGTAGAACACCCCCTGGGTGTTGCCTATATTTTAGCTGAATTAGAGCTGGACTTGACAACCATTACCGGCGCTCTTCTCCATGATGTTATAGAGGATACTGGAATAACCAGAGAAGAGATTGTGGAAGAGTTTGGGGAAGAGTTAGCGCTTTTAGTTGATGGTGTTACCAAACTTACCAGGATACAATTTAAGACTAAAGAAGAACAGCAGGCTGAGAGTTTGCGCAAGATGTTTTTAGCAATGGCTGATGATATCAGAGTTGTCTTGATTAAACTGGCTGACCGTCTTCATAATATGAGAACCCTGGGCTATATGAAAAGAGAGAAACAACTGGAAAAAGCTCAGGAAACTCTGGAGATTTATGCCCCCCTGGCTCACAGGTTAGGGATGTCGCGGTTAAAATGGGAATTAGAAGACCTCTGTTTCCGTTATTTAAAACCTGAAATGTATTATGAAGTCTCTCGAAAAGTAGCTGCTAATCGGAAGGAAAGAGAAGAGCAGATAAAAGAAGCTATCGAAGATATTGAAAATCATCTTAAAGAAGATAATATTGAAGCAGAAATATCAGGTCGGCCTAAACATCTCTACAGTATTTATCAAAAAATGGAAAGAAAAGAGGTGGACTTCAACGAAGTATATGACCTCACAGCAGTCCGGGTTTTAGTAGATTCCGTTCGGGAATGCTATGAGGTTTTAGGCATAATTCATGAAATATGGAAACCTATGCCAGGCCGCTTTAAAGATTATATTGCCATGCCTAAAACGAATATGTATCAATCACTGCACACCACAGTTATTGGGCCAAATGGCGACCCCTTAGAGGTCCAGATTCGCACCCGGGAGATGCACCGTACAGCAGAATACGGTATTGCTGCCCATTGGAGGTACAAAGAAGGTAAAAGTGGAGATGAAGATTTTGAAGAAAAGCTTTCCTGGTTGAGACAGCTATTAGAATGGCAAAAGGATTTACAGGAGCCCCATGAGTTTATAGAGACTCTAAAAATAGATCTCTTTGAAGATGAGGTTTTTGTTTTTACCCCCAAAGGAGATGTTATATCTCTGCCTCAGGGAGGAACTCCCGTTGACTTTGCTTATAATATCCATACAGAAGTAGGTCATAACTGTGTGGGAGCCAAGGTCAATGGAAAAATAGTACCGCTGGAGTATAATCTGGAAAATGGAGATATAGTAGAAATTTTAACCTCTAATAATTCTACCGGTCCAACAAGAGACTGGTTGAAATTTGTAAAAACTTCCCGAGCTAAAAGCAAAATAAAACGCTGGTTTAAACAGCAGCAAAAGGAAAAAATTGTTGCCAGTGGTAAAAAATCTTTAAAGCAGGCTTTAGAAAAAGAAGAGATTGAAATTCCTAAAGAAGAAAGAAATAAAGTTTTAAAAATGGTAGCTGATGAATTAAATTATAATGACCTGGAGTCTTTCTATGCCGCTATTGGTTATGATCAGTTAACTACCAGGCAGGTTATCAATAAAATTCCGGATAAATTTAAAAAGCAGCAGGAGTTACAGGATTTAGTTAGTAAACCCAGAAAAAAATCAACTGACCGAGGGGTTAAAGTAAAGGGCATGGATGATATTCTGGTGAGGATAGCTCAATGTTGCAATCCGGTACCTGGTGATAAGATCATTGGTTATATAACCAGAGGCAGGGGAGTTTCAGTCCATAGATCTGATTGTCCCAATATTAAAGATCTTAGTAAAGATAGATTTATCGATGTTAGCTGGAGTGGTACCAGAACTGGCTCTTATCAAGTAGAGCTATCTATCAGGGCTGTTAATAAATCTGCCCTATTAAATGAGATAACTGGTTTAATCTCTAAAGAACAGATTGCTCTGCATTCTGTTATGGCTAATACTGATAAATATAATCAGGCCTATATTAAAATGTCTGTGGAATTAAGTAGCCTCGAGCATATGAGGGATTTAATAAAAAAGATAGAAAAAATATCCGGGGTTTTATCAGTGAGCCGTTCTCGGCCCAGCTAAATTTGTTACTCAATTGACTTTTTCTTGTTTTTATATTTTGTTTATAAATTAGACTTTGCTTATTTTAAGGAGGATAAAATGCGCGCAGTTGTACAAAGGGTAAAAGAAGCTGAAGTTAAAGTGGACCAGGAAGTTGTGGGGGCTATAGAATCTGGTCTCTGTGTTTTTTTAGGTGTGGGAGAAGAAGATGATAAAGAAGATGTGGAATATTTAGCTGATAAAATTGCCAACTTAAGAGTCTTTGCTGATGACCAGGGCAAGATGAATTTATCGGCTCTGGATTTAGAAAAAAATTTCCTGGTGATTTCTCAATTCACTCTCTATGGAGATTGTCGCCAGGGGCGCAGGCCTAGTTATGCTCAAGCTGCCCCTCCAGGCAAAGCAGAAGAACTTTATGAATATTTTCTTGACTCTTTAGCCGGTTATGGTCAAAAGGTGGCCAGTGGAGAATTTAAAGCTATGATGGATGTAAGCCTTATTAATGATGGGCCAGTAACTTTATTACTTGATAGCAAGAAAAATTTTTAGCTCTAATGAGGTGATGGAAATCGATATTTATACCACTAAATGCGGGCGCAATTATACTAATTGTTATACTTTAATCGAAGAGAAGCAGGCTTTAGTTATCGATCCTGGTTCTCCTGCTGAAGTTGATGATATTCTAGAAATTATTGCTAACCAGGGAGCTAAATTAGAGCTTATTGTAAATACTCACAGTCATTATGATCATATTGGCGGCAACCAAAAATTATTAGCTAAAACCAGTGCTAAACTGGCCGCTCATGCAGAGGCTGTTGATTTACTTCCTGATCCTGGCAAAAATCTTTCAAAATTTATGGGAGAGGAATATAAAAGTCCCACTCCTGATGTAATATTACAGGCAGGTGAGGAATTGAAACTGGAAAATTTAGCTTTTAATATACTGCATCTCCCAGGTCACAGTCCTGATAGCCTGGCCCTTTATCTAGCTTCAGAAAAATTGCTTTTTTCCGGTGACTTGATTTTTGCCCGGGGGATAGGCAGAGCAGATCTGCCAGGAGGTGACAGAAAGCTTTTAAATAAATCCATAAATAGAGTTTTACAGGATTTGCCTCTAGAGACTGAGGTATATCCCGGTCATGGAGAAAAAACAACATTGGATAAATTTAAAAAAGATGTTTACTCAAGGCTTAATTAAATAAATTGACAATTACCTATCACTAAGGTAAAATAAAGATGGCATTATAGTTGATATTTAGGGAAAAAAGTTTTGTTATTAGAGGAGGTTAATTTTGGATGTTTAATGAACTCAGAAATTATAGTAGGATAATTGTTTATGTTGTAGTTGTGGCCTTTGTGATTTCTGGTGGTTTTATGGGTTATGGAGCTCTCTTTGGCGGTAATGGAGGGGGGCAGCAGCCAGGAGAACAACCAGATATAGATGATGCAATTGTTACCGTTAATGACCATGAGATTCCCCGACAGCAATATCTCAATGTCTTAGATAATTATAGACAACAAACAGCTAATTTTACTCGTTCCCAGATGTTACCTTTCCGTCTTAGCATTTTGGAATCTTTAATTGAAGAAAGCCTTCTTTTCCAGGAAGCAGAGAATAGAGGGATTAGTCCAGAGGTTTCGGAAGTTGAAATAGAAGAATATATTGAACAGATATTAGAACAAAATCAGATGGAAATGGAAGAATTGGAAGAAGTTATGGAGATGCAGGGCTTGACTATGGATCAACTAAGACAGAGCCTTCGCCAATCTTTAGAACAGCAGGCTATGATAGAAGAAGTAATCGCCGATATTGAAGGTGAAGTTTCAGTATCGGAAGAAGAGATAGAAGAGAGATTTGCTGAGCTTTATGGAGAAGAAGATCTATCTGAAGATGAAGCTGAAGAAGCCCGAGAGGAAATCAAAGCCGATTTAACTGCTGAAAAAGAGGAAGAAGTTTTTGCCAGCTGGTTAGAGGAAAAATGGGAAACAGCTGATATTGAAATAAAAGATAATAGTTTACAGGCCCTAAAATACCTCGAACAGGGCCAATTTACTGAAGCCAGAGAGCTATTTTATCAAGAGTTAGAATATAGCACTGATTCGGCCTTATATATCTTCCTGGCTGAAACCTATCAGGAAGAAGAATTATATGATGAAGCAGAGGAAGTGCTCCTCGAGGCCCTAGAAGTTGACCCGGAAAATTGGGAGTTGGCCTATCATCTAGGCGAGCACTATCGTTTAACTGAAGATGATGAAAAGGCTTTAGAGATGTTTGATCAGGCTTCAGAATATGCCGGACAGAATTTAATGGCTCGTTATCAGTTGAATTTAGCCTATACTCAGTTAGAGGCTGAAGACAGAGCCGCTGAAGAGATGGATGAATTTATAGAGTTGCAGGAAGAATATCAAGAGGTAGGAGCTCAAGAGGGTATGGCTCCTTTGCCTGAAGAGGAAGAGATGGAAGAAGAGGATATTGAAGAATTAGAAGAAGAGATGCAGGAAGAAGTAGAGGATTTGGCTCCAGAAGGAGAAAGTGAGGAGCCCCTGGAAGAAACTGAACCGATTGAATAATTATTAGAGCCAAAAACTAGTTCAGCATTAAAAGCATACCAGGATATGGGTTTATATCCTGGTATGCTTTATCTCTTAGTAAATTTAAGATAATAAAACAATAAAATATTAATTAAATAGGTGATACTTATGTCAATTAAAGCTCCTAGAGGCACCAAAGATATTCTGCCTCCAGAGTCTGCTAAGTGGTCTTACATGGAGAAAAAAGCTAGAGAAATATGTCGCAGGTATAATTATTTGGAGATTAAAACTCCCATATTTGAACATACAGAACTTTTTGCCCGGGGTATTGGTGAAGGAACAGATATTGTCCAAAAAGAGATGTATTCTTTTACCGATCGAGGTGGTCGCAGTATCACTCTCAGGCCTGAGGGTACCGCTCCTGTAGTAAGGTCTTTTTTAGAGCAAAAATTATACGGACAGGCTTTACCAAAAAAGTTTTTTTATTTTGGTCCCATGTTCCGCTATGAAAGGCCTCAGGCTGGCAGATATCGGCAGTTCCATCAATTTGGGGTAGAAGTTATTGGTAGTGATGAACCGGCTGTCGATGTTGAAACTATAATCCTGGGGATTGATTTTATTGAAGAGCTGGGGTTAAAGGATTTTTTTGTGGAAATAAATAGTATTGGTTGCCCTAAATGCCGCCCCAGATATTTAGATAAACTAAAAAACTATTTGGAAGGGCAAGAAGATTTTTGTTCCAACTGTCAAAATAGAATTGACACCAACCCCTTAAGGGTTTTGGATTGCAAAAATCCTGACTGCCAGGAACTGCTCAAGCAGGCACCAAAGATCAATGATTTTCTTTGTGCTGAATGTGCCAGTAACTTTTCTCAGGTTAAAGAAGGGTTGGATTATCTGGGTTTAAGTTATCGGGAAGACCCTACCCTCGTTCGAGGGTTAGATTATTATACAAATACCGTCTTTGAAGTTAAATCTAATGATTTAGGAGCTCAGGATGCTATTTTTTCCGGTGGTAGATATAATGGACTGCTAAAGGAAATTGGAGATAGAGATATTCCTGCCACGGGGTTTGCCCTGGGCTTAGAAAGACTGGAATTACTTCTAAAAGAAGAAGCAGCTAACTTTGGAAGTGACCTGGAAGTCTACATAACTACCATCGGAGAAGAGGCAGAGGCCTTTTCTATCTCTTTGCTGCGGCAGATTAGAGCAGCAGGAATATCTGCTGACCGTGATTATGGTGGGCGGAGTATCGGCAGTCAGATGAAAGATGCTGACCGCAAAAATGCAAACTATTGTCTGATTATCGGTAGTGATGAATTAAAATCGCAGGCAGCTACAGTGAGAAACATGCAGACTGGAGACGAAGAAGAAGTTGCTTTAAAAGAAATCACTAACTATCTTACTAAAAGTTTATAATTAAAATTGAGTAGGGCTGAATGGTGAAGGAGAGTGGGATGATGGAATTAGCTAGAACAAATAACTGTAATGAACTTGATAGTGATTATATTGGAGAGACTGTTGTGGTAGCGGGTTGGGTGCAGAGAACAAGAGATCATGGCTCTTTACTTTTTGTTGATCTGCGAGATAGATCAGGTATCGTGCAACTTGTTTTTTCTACCAAAATTGCAGAAGAGGCCTTCAAAATAGCAGAATCTTTAGGGCAGGAAGATGTAATAGCGGTCCGGGGTTTGATTAGAAAGAGACCAGCAGAGAATGTTAATGCTGATCTTCCCACCGGTGAAATTGAAATAATGGGAGAGGAAATAGAGCTGTTATCAGCCTCTGATACCCCTCCCTTTCTTATTGAAGACGGTGTAAAAGCAGGAGAGGATCTAAGATTAGAATATCGTTATTTAGATCTACGCCGTCCAGAAATGCTCGAAACAGTTAAAATCAAACATCAGGTTATGCAGACTACCAGGAAATTTTTAAGCGATAACGGTTATTGGGAGGTGGAGACCCCTATCTTGACTCGCAGTACCCCTGAGGGAGCAAGAGATTATTTGGTCCCCAGTCGTCTTCACCGGGGCAAATTTTATGCTCTGCCCCAATCACCACAGTTATTTAAACAAATATTGATGGCTTCCGGTGTGGAGAAATATTTTCAGATTGCTCGCTGTTTTCGGGATGAAGATTTAAGGGCTAATCGACAACCAGAATTCACCCAGATTGATATTGAAATTTCTTTTCCTAACCTGGTTGACTTTAAAGCTGAGATGGAAGAGCTGATAAGGCAAATCTTTGCCATTAATGATATAGTTTTCCCTAACAAAGTCCCCAGCCTCAGCTATCAAGAAGCCATGGACTGGTATGGTTCTGATAGTCCGGACACTCGTTTTGGTCTAAAGATAAGAGATTTATCAGCTATCTTTGCTGACAGTGAATTTAGAGTTTTCAGCTCCACTATTGCTGAAGGAGGTACCGTTAGAGCCCTGAAAGTAAAGGAGGGGGCTAGCTTTAGCAGAAGTCAGCTCGATAAACTGGAAGAGAAAGTTAAGGAATATGGCGCTAAGGGACTGGCCTGGCTGGCCTTTACTGAAAGTGAAATCAAGTCTCCCATCGTCAAATTTTTAAGTGAAGAAGAAATCGCCAGATTACGCCAACAGCTCGAGATTGAGCAGGGGGATTTAGTGTTGATAGTAGCTTCTGATTACAAGACTGCAGTAACATCTTTAGGCCAATTGAGGCTTCTTTTAGCAGAAAAGCTGGATTTAATCCCGGCTAATCAATATAATCTCTTATGGATAGAAGATTTCCCCCTCTTTAGTTATAATGAAGAGGAGGCAAGGTATGAAGCTGAACATCATCCCTTTACTGCTCCTTTAGAAGAGGATATTGAACTTTTAGAGGAAAATCCCGATCAGGTAAGGGCAGCAGCCTATGATCTGGTTTTAAATGGGGAAGAGATTGGGGGAGGAAGTTTAAGAATAAATAATAAAGAACTGCAAAGCAAGGTATTTTCACTATTAAACATGTCAGCAGAGGAAGCCCAGGAAAAATTTGGTTTTCTCCTGCAAGCCTTTGAATATGGTACTCCACCCCATGGAGGAATCGCCTTTGGCCTGGATAGGATAATAATGATATTGTCGGGAAGAAATTCGATTCGTGATGTGATAGCTTTTCCCAAGACTCAGCGAGCTACTTCACCAATGACTAAAGCTCCTGGAAAAGTCAGCAGGAAGCAATTAGAAGAATTGAATTTAGAGATATCTGCTGAGGAATAGCAAATAAAATTTTGCTGACCATCTTGCTAATTATTAATAATTATGATATTATTTAGATAATAAAAGAGTTCTACCATGCCCGTGATGGTTCAAAAATTTTGACCAACACTAATACATTGGGAGCCTGTCTCTATTTGGGGCGCAGAAGCCCTGCTGGGGACCTGCAAATCAAATAGGAGGGCACCCACTTTGCAGATAGGGATCAAAATTCTCAACCCACACGGCATGGTGGAACTTTTTTATTTTAATTAAGGTATAAACAAATAAATGATTAACCATTTTGGGCTTTATCAATGGCTGCTTTAGTAGCGGCAAAAAGACAATCACCGGCAGTAAAAATATTATGCCTGCCAACCTTAGCTGTTAGTCCATAGCTGGCAAAAATTTTGCTCAACTCTTTACTCAAACCACAGATAAAGACCTGCCCCTGATGCTGATGAACTTTATTTATAAATATCTCTAATTCCTGCAGGGAGGAAACATCGATATCTTCTACATCCCTTAGCCGGATAATAAAATTTTTCTCAGGCTGGTAGCTATTTTTCAAGCGCTGATGTAACTCCGCAGTGGCATTGAAACTTACATTACCTGAAAGATTGATGATAATATAATTGTCGTCCTTCACCTCTTTGATGTCTTTACGGATAAAATTATAGGTACTGGGTTGAAATTGCAGATGATAATAATTTAAGCTGCTGCTATCTTTAATTAGTAAAAGAAAGGAGATAATCAATCCTAAATAAATAGCATAATCTAAACGGGGAGCTAAAAGCGTAGTAACAAAAGTAGTGGAAAAAATTAAAGCATCGAATTTGTTGCGAAAACAATCCCTGATTTCTCCTAAATCAATCATCCCTGCCGCCACCACTATAACCAGGCCTGCCAGGGCCGAGATAGGTATATATTTACCTATATCTCTAAAAATTAATAAAAAGGGGATAATAGTAAGAGCAGCAAAGAGTTCAGACATTTTACTGGTGGCCCCTGCCTGGTAATTGGCATAACTTTTAGTGAAAGAACCAGCTGAAGCAAAACTACTAAAGAAAGAACAGCTAATATTAACCAGAGCTTGCCCCCAAAAGACCCGGTTGTAATCAGTTTTTTCACCAGTCTTTATTTCCAGGGCTTTAACAGTACTTAAAGTATACATAAAACCTAACAGAGCTACCGAAAAAGCTCCTGGCAGGTATTCAAGAATGAAATTACCATCTAAAGTCCAGGGGTTAAAACCTGGTAAACCGGCTGGAAATTGTCCTGTAACGGGTAACAGATTATCCCAGTTGAAGAGATAAACCAGACTGATCGAGAAGATCATTGCCAGCAGATACTCTGGCAGTTCCGGGGTGATCTTTCTAAATAGTATAATCATTACCATAGTAAAAGAAGCAATAAAGATAGCATATAGATTGGCCTCTGAGATATTATTAAAAAAATAGTATATTTCCTGTATAATATTGACTCCAGAGGGTTGATTTAGACCAAAATAATTTTTTAATTGACCACTTATAATAAGTAAGGAAACTCCGGTAGTTAGACCTGAGATTACTGAACGAGAAATGTAACTGACTAAATTTCCTAACTTTAAGGCTGATAATATTAACTGTAAAACTCCTATCATAAAAGTAAAGAGTAATACCGCCTCTAAATAACTTTCTCCGGCAGGTATACCGCTTAAATTGCTGGCAATGGCCAGAGCGATGATATTAGCTGGTCCAATTATCAAGTGATTGGAGACCCCAAAGATTGCTCCAGCTAACATGGCTACGATGGCAGTATAGAGCCCATAAATAGGCTCTAAACCTGCAATTAAAGCATAGGCCATAGTCTGAGGTAAAGTTAAAGCAGCAACTGAAAGGCCGGCAAGAATGTTACGGCGAATATTGCCTGTGAAGGGGGATTTGATTTTAAAATCAGAGAAAAATTTCATTTTATTTATCACCTGCGGCTTTTGGGTTTTCTTCGTCGTCATTTGAGAGACTCTCATTATTTACATCATAGGGCAATGTAATTTCTCGCGCTTTTTTTATAGCTGATTTGGTGGCTGAAAATATATGATCTTCGGAAAGAAAAATGTTTTGTTGGCCAATTTTTTCCTTGAGACCATATTTTTCGAAAAGCTTAATGATATTTTCATCCAGGCCACAGAAGAATACGGCTCCCTCATGTTTTTGCACTTTATCAATGAATTTTTCTAGTTCCTTTAAAGAGGTAAGATCAATATTCTCTACATCTCTCATTCTGATGATAAACTTTTGTTGAGGGCGGTAACTTTCTCCTAGCTTTTCTTTTAAACTACTGGCTGCATTGAAATTGATATTACCCGCCAGGTTTATGACTATATATTCATCCTCTTTAACATCTTCAATATCCCGGCTAAAAAATTCACTATCTCGCTGTTGATAGTCGAAATGAGAATAGTTAATTGAACTCGTATTCTTCAAAACTAGTATTAGGGAGACAATTACTCCAAAATAAATAGCATAATCTAATCTGGGAGCTAAAATCGTTGTCAAAAAAGTGGTGCCAAAAATTAAGGCGTCAAATTTATTTTGAATACAATCTCGTAATTCCTTTAAATCAATCATACCAGCTGCTACTACAATCACTAAACTACCCAGAGCTGGGATAGGAATATATTGCCCAAGAGGACGAAAGAAAATCAGGACAGGAATAATAGCTAGAGCAGCAATCAATTCTGCAAGTTTGCTTTTAGCTCCAGCTTGCAGGTTAGCAAAACTTTTAGTAAGAGAACCGGCAGCAATAAAACTGCTGAAAAATGAGCAGATAATGTTTATTAAACCCTGGGCTAAAAAAACTCTGTTAAAATCAAGCTCCTGTCCGGTCTGCACTTCTAAGGCTTTGACAGTACTTAAAGTATAAATAAAGCCTAACATGGCAGTAGAAAGAGCAGCTGACCAGTAATTAAAAATAAAACCAGTGTCAAAGGCAAAGGGGTTAAAACCAGGAAGACCAGGGGGGAATACACCGGCTACAGCTAACCTATCCTGCCAATCAAAAAAATATACTGCAGCTATACAGACTAACATTCCCAGCAAATATTCAGGAAGCTGAGGATAAAACTTTTTAATTAAGACAATCGTTACTAGACACAATAGAGCTATAAAAATCGCATAGGGATTAACTTCACTTAAATTCATCATGAAGTGATATAATTCCATGATGATATTAATTCCTGAAGGATGTTCAAAACCGAAAAAATTACCTAATTGACCACTGATTATAAGTAAGGCTACTCCAGTAGTTAAGCCATTAATAACTGATCTAGAAATATAATTGACTAATTCACCTAATTTGAAAAATGTCAAAACCAGCTGAAAAAAACCGACCATAAAGGTAAAAAGCAATACAGCCTGCAGATAATCAGCAGAAGATACTCCTGCAAGAATATTAGCCAGGGCTAAAGCCATGACATTAGTTGGTCCAACAATTAAATGATGAGAAGCTCCCAAAATAGCCCCGGCAATCATAGCAACAATAGCTGAATAAAGCCCGTAAATGGGGGGCAAACCAGCAATTAAGGCAAAGGCCATCGTCTGTGGTAAGACCAGGGCTGTTACTGAAAGACCAGCTATTATATCGGCTTTTATATTTTTGCTATTAGTAGAAAAACCGGCTAAAAATTTTTTGCTCCACTGTTGTAAAATTTTGGAGGAAAAAGCCATATCTGATCACCTTTGGTTGAGACTTGATTTTAAAGTAAGTTGAAAATTATAATTTATCCTTTACTGATTTGATTTTCTGGTTTCGGCTACTTTCTTTATCCCGTCGGTCGTCAATAGTTATTGAGGTGCTAACCCTTAAAGCACCCTTTTCAAAAGGAACCTGATGAAGTTTTTTTACCACCGCAAATATTTCTTCTAACTCTCCCTCTAAAATTGTACCCATTGGTGTCAATTCATATTCGATTTCTTCTTGTTGTAAAACTTTCTGGCAGGCAGCAACATATTTACTTAAACTTGTTGTTTCGGTTCCTAAAGGTACTACTGTAACCTGAGCTATTGGCATTTTTATTACCTCCTTAAGTTATAGGTAATCCTTATTCTAACTACATATTATAACATAATGTTTTTTTATACAACTGCTTTAGGTCTGGCTGCCCAAAAAAATTTTAAGTTTTTTTGCAATATAAATTGCAATTTGATATCATTAGGGTTAGATTGAGAAAAACAGAGAAGTTTTATAGCCTTTTATGGGATAAAAAAGGATAAAAAGCAATCTTGTATTGGAGAGTAAATATAAATGAATCTTTTTTCACAAAATCAAAACAAAGAGAAACAACCCCTGGCTTATCGTATGCGTCCTCGTACATTTTCTGAGCTTAAGGGCCAGGAACATATTACCGGGGCTGACAAACTTTTACGCCGGATGATTGAGGCTGATAAACTACAATCTCTGATTTTATATGGACCTCCCGGCACCGGCAAAACAAGCCTGGCCAAAATTATCTCTAATAACACTGAATCAGATTTTGTTAAGTTGAATGCAGTTACTTCCGGGGTGAAGGACCTTAGAGAAGTAATAAAAAAAGGAGAGGAAAACCAGCAATTTTACAACAAAGGCACAATTTTATTTATAGATGAAATTCATCGCTTCAATAAAGCCCAACAGGATGCTTTATTACCCTCAGTGGAAGAGGGCATATTAATAATGATTGGAGCAACAACTGAGAACCCGTACTTTGAAGTAAATTCACCTTTGTTATCTCGTTCACGAGTATTCAAATTAAATCCTTTAGAAGACGAAGATATAAAAGAAATTATCTATCAGGCAATTGATAATGAAGAGCGGGGTTTAGGCAATTTGAATATTAAAATTACAGCCAAGGCCGTTGATTTTTTAGCTGAAAGAGCCGGTGGAGATGCCAGAACAGCCTTAAATGCCTTAGAAATTGCTGCTTTATCTACTCCAGCTGATAGAGAAGGGCAAATACATCTTGAAAAAGAGATTATTGCTGATTCTCTGCAGGAGAAAATATACAAGTACGATAAAAAAGGTGATAATCATTATGATGTTATCTCTGCTTTTATCAAAAGTATTCGGGGTTCAGATCCTGACGCAGCCCTATTTTGGCTGGCCCGGATGATAAAGGCTGGCGAGGACCCAATGTTTATAGCGCGCAGAATAATTGTCCATGCAGCTGAGGATATTGGTCTAGCTGATCCTCAGGCTTTAAGTATAGCAGTTGATGCAGCCAGGGCTTTAGAATATGTTGGCCTGCCGGAGGCTAGAATCCCCTTAGCTCAGGCTGTTATTTATCTTGCCACTGCTCCAAAGAGCAATAGTACCATAAAAGCCATTGATAAAGCTTTAAAATATATAGAAAATAATAATCCAGGTTCTGTCCCAGCCCATCTTAGGGACAATCATTATTCTGGAGCCAGTGAGTTAGGTAGTGGTATTGAATATAAGTATCCCCATAGTTATCCCAAAAATTATGTTGAACAGGATTATTTGCCTGCTGAAAATAAAGATGTTGAATTTTACTCTCCTGGCACCCAGGGAAAAGAAGAAAAGATTAAAAGATTTTTGCAGTACCTGCAAAGTGAATAAGCCCCGGGAGAAAAAGATAAGGATTTAACTGGTAGAATAACTTTTCGATGATTGATATAGAGATAAAATTGCTCAGAGATTAACACTTATTGTTATAATTATACAGAAAAGCTAAATAATTAGCTTTATTATTAAATATAGTGGTGATTTTTACAGATGAAGGAGTCCTATAAGACTTTAAAAGAACCTCTCAAGATAATAAATAAGGTAAAGGATAGTCGTTTTATTGCCACGGCAAGCCCCTGTAACAGCAGGAAGGAAGCAGAGGATTTTATTGCAAAAATAAAAAGCACTTATTCTGATGCCTCTCATAATGTATCGGCCTTTCGTATTTATGATTCTCAGGAGATAGTTGAATACAGCGATGATGATGGAGAACCCTCTGGCTCTTCAGGTCCTCCAGTATTAGCAAAAATCGCTGGGTATGAATTATTAAATATCTGCGTAGTTGTTACTCGCTATTTTGGCGGCACAAAATTAGGAATTGGAGGGTTAATAAAAGCTTATGGAAATACTTGCGAAATGGCTCTACGCCAGGGAAAAAAACTGACCTTAAAACTATTTTATCAGGTCGAAGGTAAAGGTGATTATCAAGATTTGGGAGAAACTTTAGGACAACTGGAGAAAATTGCTGCTGAAATTAAAGGTATAAAGCATGAAAATGAAGGTTTTGTAGTAAAAGCAGTTTTAAGAGCAGTTGATTTTGCAACTTTAAAGAACAATATAAAAGAATTAACAGGAGATAAAGTTGATTTTAAAATTGCTCATAAATTTTATGCAGCAAACTAATGTAAAATTTAATCATCAGTAGAATTGACAGGTAAAAGTGGTTATGGTAAAATTAACTTGATGTCAATACTCAAGATTATGGGGTGGAAAATAATATGAAAATTTCAACCAGGGGTAGATATGGCTTAAGAGCTTTAGTAGATCTTGCTTTAAATCAGGATGGAAAAGCGATTCCTTTAAGAAAAATAGCCGAAAGAGAAAATATTTCTGAGCAGTATTTAGAGCAATTATTTGCCAGTCTTAGGAAAGCTGGAGTGGTGAGCAGCGTGCGTGGTGCTCATGGAGGTTATCTTTTAAATAGAGATCCAGAAGATATAACAGCTGGAGATGTAATCAGAATTCTGGAAGGACCAATTAGTCCTGTTAATTGCGTTATGGATGATTATAATTGTAAACAGCTAGAAAACTGTGTAACTCATGAATTATGGGATCTTCTCAGCGAACAGATTGGCGAAGTTCTTGATTCTTATACTTTAGCTGATTTGAAAGAAAAGGCTGAAAAAATCAAAGAAGAAAATTAATTTATATTACTGCAATAAATTTGTTTATAAATGAGGTGAAACTCCGATGTCAAAACGCTATTATTTTGATCATGCAGCAACAACACCTTTAGATCCAGAAGTTTTCCAGGCCATGGAACCTTTTTTAAAAGATAAATTCGGCAATCCTTCTAGTATATATCAGGAAGGGCAAGAGGCTGAAAGAGCTATCACAGAGGCTAGAGAAAGAGTGCAGGAATTAATAAATGCTGCAGATAGCCGGGAAATTATTTTTACTGGCAGTGGAACAGAGGCTGACAATCTTGCTATTAAAGGTATAGCCATGGCCTTAAAAGAAGAGGGAAATCATATAATAACCAGCGAAACAGAACATCATGCTGTTTTGCATACCTGTGAGTTTTTAGAAAAACATTACGATTTTGAGGTTAGCTATTTATCAGTAGATAGTGAAGGTTTTATAGACCTTGCTGATTTGAGGGAAGAAATCAAAGACGATACAATTTTAATAACCATTATGACCGCTAACAATGAGATAGGAACTATTCAACCCATTGAAGAGATTGCTGAGATTGCTGCTGAGAACAATGTCTACTTTCATACAGATGCTGTCCAGGCTGCAGGTCAGTTAGATATTGATGTGCAAAAATCTAAAGTTGACCTGTTATCAATATCAGCTCATAAAATCAATGGGCCTAAGGGGATTGGCGCTCTTTATGTCAAGAAGGGTACCAAACTTTTACCGCAGATGCAGGGTGGGGCTCAGGAAAGAAAAAGGCGGGCCAGCACAGAGAATGTTCCAGGTATTGTTGGATTTGGTAAGGCAGCTCAATTAGCTAAAAAAAGATTACCAGAAAAACAAAGCAAGATGATTAAGCTGCGAGACAAGATTATCAATAGAGTTTTAGAAGAGATAGATGAAGTTCGTTTAAATGGTCCTCGCCAGGAACACCGTTTGCCGAACAATGCTAGTTTTTGTTTTCGCTATATTGAAGGCGAGTCAATATTATTAAACCTTGATATGCTGGGCATAGCAGCCTCTAGTGGCTCTGCCTGTACTTCTGGCTCTCTAGACCCTTCTCATGTGATGTTAGCTCTGGGGTTGAGTCATGAAGTAGCTCACGGTTCTTTGCGAATATCTTTAGGTTATAGGACCACTGAAGAGGAAGTTGATTATCTTTTAGAAAAATTACCCCCGGTAATTCAAAAGTTAAGAGATATGTCCCCCCTCTATGAGGGTTGAACTTAATTATTGCTACTGCTTTTTATTTGGGCAGGGCAGTCATTAAAATAAATATAGAATAAAAAGGAGATGACATCAATGTATTCAGATAAGGTCATGGATCACTTTCAAAATCCTAGAAATGTTGGCAAGATGGAAGATCCAGATGTTGTAGGCGAGGTAGGAAATCCGACTTGTGGTGACATAATTAGAGTTTATTTGAAAATCAAAGATGATATCATTGAAGATATAACTTTTAGTACTTTTGGTTGCGGAGCTGCAGTGGCAACTAGCAGTATGGTAACTGAGCTTGTCAAAGGAAAGACATTAGATGAAGCTTTAGAAGTCAGCAATGAACAGATAGCAGAGGAATTAGATGGCCTGCCACCAGCAAAAATGCATTGTTCAAATCTAGCAGCCGATGCTATTAAAAATGCCATCAAAAATTTTAAAGAAGGTAAAACTGGTTTAGAAGAAAATGATAATGCTGAAGCAGAAACGGCTCACGACCATCACTAAAATCATATTATTGAGCAGGTGATTTTCTTGGCTAAAGTTTTAGTTGCCATGAGCGGAGGGGTAGACAGTTCAGTTGCTGCTGCTTTGTTAGTTTCCCACGGGCATGAAGTTATTGGAGCTACAATGGAAATATTTCCAGATTATGAACAAAGATCTGAAACAGAAGGAGGTTGTTGCTCCCTTTCCAGTATTGAAGATGCTAAAAGGGTGGCAGCTAGACTCGATATACCTCATTATACCCTGAATTTTAAGAGGATTTTTCAACAAGAAGTAATCAATAATTTTGTGCAGGAGTATAGTAAAGGAAGGACTCCTAATCCCTGTATTGTTTGCAATAAAAAATTGAAATTCTCCAAATTACTGCAAAGAGCCAAGGAATTAGACTGTGATTATATTGCCACAGGTCATTATGCTATTATAAAAAAATCATCTGAAAAACAGCGCTATCTTTTATATAGAGCTCGAGATAAAGAAAAGGATCAGAGTTACATGCTCTATGGTTTTACTCAAGAACAATTAAAAAAGACACTTTTCCCCTTGGGTCAATTTAAGAAAAGTGAAGTCAGAGAAAAGGCCCAAAACTATGGCCTGGCCATTCATGATAAGCCTGACAGTCAAGAGATATGTTTTGTTCCAGATGATGATTATAAGGGTTTTATTGAACGCAATTATCCAGAAATAGGCAGACCAGGAGATATTTATTACTTTAATGGTGAAAAGCTAGGAACACATCAGGGCTTGTTTAAATACACCATTGGCCAGCGGCGTGGTCTGGGAATTTCCCTTGACCATCCAGTATATGTAGTTGAGATTGATTTCGCTAATAATGCCCTGATCGTTGCTCCCAGAGAAAAGTTGCAGTTTACAGGTTTGCTGGCCGAGAAAACCAATTGGATTTCCTTTTCCACACCTCCAGCGCAATTTGAAGCTGATATAAAGGTGCGTTATAATTCTAAATTAATTCCAGCTACAGTTTTCACCCAGACTGAAAAAGAAGATCAGAACACAATAAGAATTGACTTTAAAGAAAAATGTCAGGCTGTAACCCCAGGACAATCAGTAGTTATATATAAGGATTCATTAGTAATAGGAGGGGGAATTATTAGAGAAGGAATAAAGGAGGAAAATTTTTCTCAAAAAATCTTTGATTAATCTCAAATAAATCCTTGACAGAATTAAAATTTAATGTTAGTATATATAACGTCGCGGTAAGGAAAGGGCGACATGGCAGTTTTTAAATACCGTATTTGACCCTATAAATTAACACTTATTGCGATGAATTTTAATGCTTGACTGATTGCTCTTTTGATGTTAAAATAAAGTTCCACAGAAGAATTTATAAGCATAATCAACGAGAGAACTTTGAAAAGTGGATAGTATGAAGAGAGAAAAGCAGGCGGAATATAATTTAAGCGTTAGCGAGAGATTTTGAGATATTGAAGGAGAGTTTGATCCTGGCTCAGGACG
>PWEJ01000122.1 GCA_003553485.1 Halanaerobiaceae bacterium
CTCGCTGCCTCTTCCATATTTAGCCCTGCCAGTATCCCGACAGAAAAAATCCCGGTAAAGGTATCGCCTGCTCCCGTGGTATCCACAGCCTGAACCCGGGAGGCTGCAACTGTAATTTTAGAGCCATCTTCCCTTAAAATCACAGCTCCCTTTTTTCCCAGGGTAATCACCACATTCTCTAAAGCTGAATTTCTCAGATCCTGCATAGCAGCTTTCAGATTATCCCTGCCAGTCAAAAATCTGACCTCTTCTTCATTTACCAGCATATAATCTATTTTATCCCAGACTTCCTGCAGCCGGTATTCAATAGGTGCCAGATTTATCAGCACCTTAACTCCCCGAAGAGCAGCTTCTTCAATACAATAACGGGTGGTCTTTTCGGCAAGGTTTCCCTGTAATAAAATACCATCTGACGGTTCCAGGCTGGCAATATGTTGAGCAGCTTCTTCGGGTTTCAGGCTTTTAGCAAGCATATCCGTACTGACAATAATATTTTCTCCTGCCTGGTTGGTAAATATTATTGACTCATCCGTCTCCTGCCCTCTCTCAAAAAGATCAGCAGTTATCCCATTTTCCTCAAGATAGGCAACAATCATCTCTCGTTCTCTTTCTCTTTGATTGCCGATTACCGAGAGAAATTGAACCTCAACCAGACCGCTTCTGGCTGCAACTACTGCCTGGTTTAAACCCTTGCCTCCCAGATTGATTGATTTGCTATTAGCCAGCAGAGTTTCCCCCGACCTGGGAAATTCATTTAAACTATAGATTTTATCGATTGTGATGTTGCCGATAACCATTAACTTCATCCAGTTTTCCTCACTTTTTCCATAAAAGATTGGGCCCTGTCATAATCTACTGGATTCCACCAGACCCCCTTCTCCTTTAGTGAGCTGGCAACAATCACTCCATTAGCATATTTAAGCAGATCTTCTATGTTTTCCAGTGAGGCTCCGCTGCCAATTAAAACCGGCAGCTGGGTGGATTCTTTTATTTCAATAATTTCCTCCTTATTGGGAGCATCTCCAGTTCTATAACCGGTAACAATCACTCCATCTGCTCCAAAAAATTCAGCATCTCTGGTGAGCTCCGGAATGCTTCTATCCGAAACGATTGCATGGGATCCGTGCTTGACATGAACATCAGCAAAAATTTTGACATCATCAGCCTTAATCCAGCTCTGATACCTTAAAATATCAGCAGCTTTTCCTTCAATAAAACCTTCATTGGCAATATAGGCATTTACCCACTCATTTACCCTGATAAAGCGTGAATCAGTCGCCTTGGCAACCGCTAAAGACTGTCTGGCAGCGTTAGCCAGGATATTTAAGCCGGTAGGCAGCTTGACCTCTTTTTTAATCTCACTGGTAATCAGAGTCATCATGGCAGAAGTTTCCGGGCCGATCTCATCCGGCTTAAGGAAGGGAATATCACCATGATTTTCCACAATCAATCCGTCTACCCCTGCTTTCTCATACTTTTTGGCATCCTCAATTGCTCTCTGACAGATTTCTGCTGGAGACTCTCCGCCATATTTAGGTGAGCCCGGCAGAGGCAGACAGTGAACAACTCCAATGATAACCTGATTTTTATCAAAGATCACTTCCAGGGGATTTTCCTTGGTTTCATGTACTATTTCCTCATTCATTAGTTTCACCTCAATATTTAGTCTAAAATTTAGGATCTATACGGGGCATTATGAAAGTCAATTTCAGACTTCAGGGTCTGCTGAAAAATGCTTTTCAGCAGAGCTTCTCTTTCGGAATCGATTTCTGCAGTGCATTTCTCCAGCTCGGACTCCATATTTTTAACATTTTCTTTAAAATCTCCTCCGGTGTGCATCTCAATCCATTCTCTGATAACTATATTCTCAAGTTGCTTTTTGGAGATTATTTTGCTGCAGGCCGTTAAATAAAGCAGTTCAGCCCCTAACATACAGGCCAGTATTTCAGCAAAACCATAACTGCTGCTCACCTTGAGAAAATGCTCCGATAATCCCCGGGCCTCTTTTTGTACTGCCTCCGAAACTTCTTCCTCCAGCTCAAAATTTAAATTTGCTGCAGCTTTATGGAAATATTCTCGCTGCGAGGTTGCCAGATCAATAACATTATTGGCCAGTCGATGCTTAACCTTTAAATCGGGAGCTTTAGCTATGGCATAACCCGTAGCTCTTGCTGCCGTATCGAGAAAATCATATTCAATCCGGAGGTATTTTTTAAAGACCCCTTCCTCAAGTTCACCTTTTTTTATCTCAAGAAAAAACCTATGATTGACCGCCTGCTCCCACCAATTTCCCGAACTGGTTATCAGTTCAGAGGAGAATTTATTTTCCTGCAATTTATTTTCCTCCTCCAATTTTTATTTCGCTCCTTTTATGATCAGTTCCAGAATTTCATCTTCCCCGGTTTCTTCAACTTGTCTCTCTCCAGCAATCTCTCCATGCTTCATAACAACCACTCTATCAGCCGTTTCAAAGATATCTTCCAGGCGGTGACTGATAATTATCACTGCAATATGTTTTCTCTTTAACTTCATGATTGTTGCTCTCAGCTTATCGATAGCTTCAGGACTTAAATTGGCAGTAGGTTCATCCATAATCACTAACTTGCAGTCAAATCCCGTGGCTCTGGCGATTGCAACTGCCTGCTGCTGACCTCCTGATAATTCCTTGACCGGAGAAGTCGGCGGAGGCACCCTCAAGCCTAAATCCTGCAAAATATCCAGCGATTCTTCCTTCATCTTTTTCTTGTTCAAAAATTTAAGTCCGAAAAAATTAAACATCGGCTCTCTGCCTAAAAATATATTGGTTGCCACATCGAGATCCGGTATCAGAGAAAAATCCTGATATATCATTGAGATCCCGTACTTATTGGCATGTTTGGGAGAATTCCAGACAACCTCTTTTCCCTCAACATAAATCTCACCTTCATCGGGCTGGTAAGCTCCACTGATGATTTTCATCAAAGTTGATTTACCGGCTGCGTTATCTCCTACCAGACCGATAACTTCACCTGCATCCACTGAAAAGTTTACCTGGTGGAGAGCTCTGATTGCCCCAAAATATTTTGAGATATTCTTTAATTCAATTAGTTTATTATTAGCCTTATTCTGAGCATCTGACAATTTAAGCGCCTCCCTTCATTTCCGCCAGTCTGATCATTTCCTTCAGCCTTACACTAACCTTGGTATTAAAATATACCGCAAAAATCAAAATAGCCCCAATAAAAACTTCTACCCAGAAAGGAGATACTCCCATCAAATTCAAACCATTTCTCACAAAACCCACAAAGAGAGCTCCAACGGCTGTTCCCAGAATCGTGGCGTAACCTCCGAATAAACTGGTTCCCCCTAAAACAACAGCTGTTATAACATCCAGCTCAAACATCTGCCCGGCATTCGGGGTTCCAGTTCCCAGCCTGCCTGTGACAATCAACCCGGCAAGCATCGCTAGAATGCTCGTCAATATAAATACAAAGGCCTTTGTTTTGTGAGTAGAAATTCCCTGCTTTCTCGCTCCATCCTCATTTCCGCCGACAGCCAGCACATAAATACCGGTTCTGGTAAAGCTGATAAATACAAAGGCAATCACTGCCAGAATAATTGAAACCAGAGCAGGGAAGGGGATAATTCCAAAAATTCTGCCCCTGCCGATAAACCTGACAATTTCATTTTGAATCCTGACTGAATAGCCATCAGTATAAACAAAGGCAGCTCCTCTTAAAAGGGTCAGCATACCTAAAGTAACAATGAAAGAAGGAACCCCCTTGATTGTAAAGAAAGCATTAATGCTGCCTATTAAAAGCCCCAAAACTATGAGGGCAAGACAGACAACCCAGAAACTATATCCCGCCGCCAGCATTGTCCCAATCACTGCAGAACTCAAAGCTATAGCTGAACCAACGGAAAGATCAATTTCACCACAGCCTAAAATAAAAGTCATACCCAGGCCAACAATTAAAATAGGGGCTGTCTGAGTCATTACATTAAAAATATTATGGCGTGTCAAAAAGAAGTTACTTAAAAATGACATTGATATAAACAAAAGAATGAAGGCGACTACAATACCATATTTGGCAGATAAAATTATTAGTTTGTTTTTTGTCGATAATATCTGTTCTGCTTCGCTGAAAGAAGTTTTTTCCATTACTTTTTCTCCGGTCTCAGACATTTTAACCACCTTTCCTGATTATTAGGGCAGCCAGAGAAACAAACTCTGGCTGCCCCGGAATATTTAGTCTTTAGTCTATATACTGATCAATATTAAATCTAGTCACAATCTCAATCGGAGCATCCAGATATCTTTCAGTTGCTTCGCCCCTTAGAGCTTTCATAACCTGCTCAAAGGCCATGGCGGCTTTTTCATCTGGCATCTGATTAACAAAGCCGGTTATCAATCCCTGCTGAACCGGCTCGATAAAGTGATCCGGGATATTATCCCAGCCGAAGAAGTCAATCTCATCTTCCACACCAAAAATTTCGGCAGCAGCAATGGCACCCATCAAGGCCGGATCCCCGGTAGCATAAATTACATCAATATCGGGATTGGCAGTAATCATATCCTCAGCCTCATTTTGTGACTGCTCATAAATATTTCTGCCATCTCCTTCTGCCACCACTTCACTGTTGGGAATTGCTTTCAAAGCATCCAGAAATCCGTCTCTTCTCTGCAGCTGAATGGTAGAGGATGCAAAGATTATGCCAATTTTAGCTTCTCCATCATACTTGGCATGAATCCAGCCTGCAATATGGCGGCCAAATTCTCTGGATCTGTCCTCATTGGGGGTCGCTACCGTGGAAACAATGTCAGGATGATCTATATCAGTATCAACCGCCACAACAACGATTCCAGCATCGATTGCATCGCTTACCGGTCCCAGCACTGTATCGGCATCAATAGCATCAACAACTATAGCATCCACTCCCATAGCAATTAAATCTTCTATTTGATCAACCTGCCGTTCTTCTTCCGCTCTGGGATCTAAAACAGTCAGCTCCACCCCATATTCCTCAGCTGCTCTTCTTGCCCCAGACACACTGCTTTGAAAATAATCCACTTCCAGAGTATAAGTAACCCAGCCAACATGAAAGTCATTGTCTTCTGCCGCAAGAGAGTTTGCAAAACTAAATACCAGGGCCAGCATCAAGATCAGGATCAAAGTTTTCTTCATTTTTTTATCCACTCCTCAGATAAATTTTCGAAAACACGCCGTTTATTTTATCGCAATATTTTTATTCTTTTATCGCCTCCCTCAATTAAAAATTTTTCAAATAATGTAACTTCTCACCTCTACATCATGCCTGCGAAAAATACCAAGAACTAGCTAAAAATACAAACAAAGTATATGTTAATTTAGAGCAGTTCTACCTGCTGTTATTTTAATCGTTAACCGCCATATCTATGGTGTATTCATATCTATCTGCTCGATAATACCCTTTAACAAATTCTATCAGGTTATTATTTATATCATAGGTCAAACGATCCATTATTATTAAAGGATCTCCCTCTGCAATATTAAGTATCTCTGCCTGAGACCTATCGGCAGTTTCTGCCCCCACAAACTGCCTGGCCTGTGCCAGTTCTATTCCATAACTTGCCAGGGTTTTATATAAAGATTTCCCCCGGGAAAGATTTTCTTTGATTTCAGAAAATTTCTCCTCTAAAACAAACCCGGAAAGATAAGCCTGGTGCAGAGCCATCGGTTTATCATCTGCCAGCATCAATCTTTTAAACAGGAAAAATTTATGTTCTTTTAAATTTTCATATTCATTTTCTTTCAGCCTGCTCTTTAAATCTCCAGGTATAGATTCCAGGGAGACATCGATTAATCGATAGTCTGAATTCAATCCCTTGCTTTTCATATCCTCGGCAAAACTGGCAAGTTTGGGCAGCCTCTGAGTAACTTTACTTGTTGAAATCACAATAGTTCCCTTGCCCATCTCCTTCTTAACAAAGCCCTCCTGCTCAAGCTCGGCCAGTGCCTTTCTCACCGGCGTTCTGCTTATTCCATATCTTTTTTGAATTTCTCCCTCTGAAGGAAGATACTCCCCGGGCTTAATTTTGCCTGACTTTATCTTTTTCAGCAGCATCTCTTTCAGTTGAAGATATTTAGTTTTAGAACTGTCCGCAATAATTTCCATAACCAACCCCCCCTAAGTAAATTAACCTATAATCCTAGGATTACAGGTTAATTATAACATAATAATTTAATTTGTCAAAGGATTTCATGTAAAAAATTTAATCAATTAAATTTTAGATTATTTGGTTGGTACCGGGTTCCCCCTGGTTTTTCGACATATTCAGTCATATAGAAATCAGAGAATTTTCATCTCCACCACATCCTTCACTACACAAAAACCCCCATCTTCATTAAAAAGACGGGGACCTATCATGCTTTTATTCACATTACCCTGCTCCTGATCAGAATAAGAAAGCCTCTTCAAGTACACTCCAAACTCATTCTAAATCTTAAAAACACCACTCATTCTAGACCTTTAAAACTCCACTTAACCTAAACCACAAAAATACCTCGCATTCAAAACCATAAAAAAACCCGCACCTCACTCAACCACAACATACACCTTCGCCACTTCCTCACCCTCCTCATCCTCCAGAACAAAACTAATCTCTGA
>PWEJ01000063.1 GCA_003553485.1 Halanaerobiaceae bacterium
CTGACATAGGCCCGAATTATTTTCTCTTTATCCGAAGACCCCGGATCAGCTTTAATACCACCCTTGGCTCCCCCCAAAGCAAAATCAACCATGGCCCATTTCCAGGTCATCGTTCGGGCCAGGCGGCATACTTCCTCAACAGTTACGTCGGGAGACATCCTGCAGCCGCCCTTCCCCATACCTCTGGCGGTATTATCGATAACTAAAACTCCCCTCATCCCCGTTTTAGAATCGGAAACACATATTATTTTCTCCGGGCCAAATTGATCTATTTTCCCCAATAAATTTTCCAAAAGTATAACCTCCTGAAAATTATTTTAAAAGGCAATATTAAAGCTTTAGCAAAATAGAAGCAATCATTTAGTTTTGTAATGTGGATCTAAGATATCCCTGAGACCATCCCCCATTAAATTCAAACCAAGAACTGTTATTACCAGGGCAATTCCCGGGTATATAATATACCAGGGGGCTGTCCATAAATGCTCTCTTCCTCTGCTCATCATAACCCCCCAGCTGGGATTTGGAGGCTGCACTCCTACCCCCAGAAAACTTAAACTTGCCTCCATTAAAATAGCTGAAGCAGTACCTAAGGTAGCGATTACAACGATTGGCCCTAAAATATTGGGAAGAATATGCCTGAAAATAATTCTAATTCTTGAAGATCCCAGAGCACGAGCCGATTCAACATAAGTTTTTTCTTTCACAGCCATTGTTTGAGCTCTAGTAACCCGACAGGTCCAGGTCCACATAGTGAAACCCAGGGCGATAAATATATTTATTATATTAGGACCTATTGCTGAAATGATAGCCAGAGCCAGGATTAATGCTGGAATAGAGAGCATCATATTGGTTAGATTTACTATTAAGGCATCGATTTTACCCCCGGCAAAACCGGCTATCAAACCAAGAGTCGTGCCAATTAAAGTATTGATTGATTGGGTAATTATTCCAATCATCAAAGAAAGCCTGGCCCCAAATAAAATTCTGGAAAATATATCTCTTCCCTGCACATCTGTTCCTAAAATAAATTCTCCCCCGGGAGCTTCTAAAGAAAATAATAAATTTGCATCTTTAATTGGATCAAAGGGAGCAATATAAGGAGCAAAGATAGCTGCTAGGGCAACAATTAAAACTAAAATCGTTCCTATTATTAACTGCAAGTTTAATTTTTTAAAAAATCCTTTCAAGGCTTTTACCCCCCCTTTTTTTTAGAAATTTCTTTTCTAATCATATTTTATCTGGGGATCCAGATAGGCATATAGCAGATCAACAGACAAATTTATTATTATAAAACCTAGAGCAAAAACGAAAATAACTCCCTGGACAGCAGGAATATCCCGACGGTGAATAGAGCGAATAATCAGGCGGCCCAATCCAGGTAATGAGAAAACCTCTTCTACTATTACTGTCGTAGCCAGTAATGTGCCCAGCTGCAGTCCGGCAATAGTTATTATAGAGATTAAGGCATTTCTAAAGATATGTTTAAATTTAACCGTTCTTTCAGATAGACCTTTGGATCGGGCAGTTCTAACATAATCTTCTTTCATAACATCAAGGACTGATGCTCTTGTAGTTCTTGCCAGTAAAGCTATCAAAGGTATCCCTAAAGTTACAGATGGCAAAATTAAATATGATATTGAACCATCACCCAGGCCAGAAGCAGGTAATAAACGTAAATTAACGGCAAAGTAATACATGAGCATTAAGCCAATCCAGAATCTGGGAGCAGAAATACCGAAAATAGAAAATATCATAGAGCCAATATCTGCAGCAGATCCATGTTTAACTGCTGCTATAAAGCCTAATGAAATGCCCAGAATAGTTGAAAATATAAAAGACAATATCACAATTCTAATTGTGGGAGGAAAATTTAGGACTATTAATCTATTAACTGTATTTCCTGTTCTGTAAGATATCCCTAAATCTCCTCTGATTAAATTTGTAATATAAGTTGCATATCTAATATGGATTGGCTGATCTAAACCCCAGCGAGCCCTCATCGCATCCATTATTTCCGGGTTTTGTGCTGCTCTGGGATCGCCCGCTAACAGGGCAGCGTCACCAGGCAATATATTTAGCAAAAAAAACAATATCGTTATGATTATTAATAGGGTTATAATTGCTTGTATCAATCGATTAATTAAATAATTTGTCATTAATTTTTAATAATGAGCAAGGGGGAAACAGTCTGCCCCCTTGCTCATTATCCCCTTCACCTCCTTGACTTATATTTTATTTAATTAATATAATATTATTTTCTCGGACTTGAATCATCAACCCAGATGTTTTCAAATGGCTGGAGGGAAAGCTCTAGTGGATTCTCCACAATGCCATGAACCCAGGGCTGAAAAACTCCTACTGCTTGACTGTAGTTGTAAAAGAATACCGGAGCATCTTCTACAATTATTTCTTCAGCTCTATGAACATACTCAAGTCGCTCTTCTTCATCGATTGTTCTCATGGCTAGCTCAATATACTCGTCAAATTCTGGATTCTCATACATAGACCAGCGCCCTTCTGATCTGGAAAGTCCCGACCAGAAATGCTTTCTCAAATATTCTACCGGACTTATCTCTCCTCCATGGGACTGAATATAGGCTTCAAAATCTCCTACCATTCTATAATCAGAGATAGTTGCACCTTCCATTTGTACAGGAGTAATATCAAAACCCACTTCCTCTAAGAAAGGTGTCATGGCTTCGATTATTGGAACTCCAAAATGAGGACTGGTAGTTCCAAATATCTCCAGTTCTAAAGGATTATCAGGGCTATAACCCGCCTCTTCCATCAGGGAAGCAGCTTTTTCCGGGTCGTAATCATATCCAACAAGATCAGGATTAAAGCCCGGTGAGCTTTCAGGCAGCCATCCTGTAGCTGGAAAAGCCATACCATCAACCAGCCTATCTATTATTAATTCTTTATCCACGGCATAGTTAAAGGCCTGGCGAACTCTCTTATCCTGTAATTTTTCAACTTCTAAATTAAAATGCACATGGCGGGTCCAGAGCTCTGGAACTATTACCATATTATCTCCATGAACCGGATCTTCAGCATAAATTTCAAACTGAGCTGGAAATACTATATCAAAGTCTATCTCCTCAGCCAGAAAAGAAGGAACTCTAGCAGCAGCTTCTTCCATATCTCTAAAAATTAGTCTGTCCAGATATGGCCTGCCCCTAAAGTAGTCATCAAATGCTTCCAGTTCTGCCGCTGCTCCTTCAATCCAGCTGACAAATTTGAAGGGACCGGAGCCAATTAGATAATCACTAAAATCGTCTCCAAGCTCTGTAACAGCTTCTTCAGGAACAATTTCTGAGCCTCTCCTTGCTACTGTTAGCAAAAAATCGACATCTAGAGATTCTAAGGTGAGTTTAATTTCATAATCGTTGATTACTTCAATCCCACTTATATAATCACTCTCACCATCCCGAAATTCTCGAGCTCCTTCAACATTATGAAGTAAATCTGTGTTTAATGATTCATCTGGATTCATAACCCTCTCAAAGCTAAATTTAACATCACTGGCGGTTAATTCACTTCCATCATGAAATTTTATTCCTTCATGCAGGTAAAATGTGTATTCTAATCCATCATCTGAAACATCCCAGGACTCTGCAATCAGTGGAACAGGTGTTAAAGTCTCTGGATCAATTCTCACCAACCGATCAAAAATATTGCTTGTGATAATTTCACCTTCCACCCTGGTCACTTCAGCAGGATCCAGATAGCCAGGACTTCCGTAGGCAAGTGGAAAAATCAATGTTCCTCCATAGCGCTCTTCTTCAGCCGCCTCAACTGATATTCCGTTTGCCAAAACAAGCAGGCAAAGGAATAATAACGCAAAAATTTTAAGTTTTTTCACAATATACCTCCTCTAGTTTTTTTACCAATAAATTTCTCTGTTAATTATTAAGCTCAGGGAATTTAATCACCACCTTTGCATTTGACTTCTCAAAACTGATTCAAGTAAATACACCATGATATAATGCTTAATCTGGCATAACTTTATGGGTAACTTTCATGCCGCGATCTTCCAGTTCATCAGCAATATATTCATAGCGAACATCAAAAGGAGATAACATACCATATTTTTCTATTTCATTATTTAAAATTAATTGCACGCCAATACTGGCGGTAAAGCCAACGGTTCTCTGCATAGCAGTGAATCCAGTTTCCAAATCTCTTTTATCAATTAGCTGATAAATATTGCGGACTTTTTTGCCGTCTTTCCTGCCTCTAGCATCCATCCTGATAAAGGCAATATCTCGCTCATTTTCTCCATACCAGAATTGCTCCTGAGAGCTTAATAGATTTGCCACAAACTTCCTGCGATCAACTTGATTCTCATCTACCTCTACTGGCTCTTTAGAAAGGAAACCACACTTTATAAAAGGTTCCCAGAAAGCTCTGTGACCTGGCCAGCGACCTGTATATCGGGCCATATGATTAACCTTATCTCTAATTCCGAGTTGTTCAGCATATTCCATAACATTGCCATTACAATAGCATTCCATCTCTTCATCCAGTTCATCCACTTTAAGAGTATGCATATTTTCAGCAGCAAATATATCATTAGCCGGAATATCTACAACTTCACCATTTTTTATTATGCGAGCAGAGCGTTGATAAGCCTTTAAGACACCTTCGACTGACCAGGAAAATTTATATTTTATGGGGTTATTAGCATCTTGATACTCCGGGATACCTGCTCCATATGAATAAAACTCACTAACTTCATCCAGTTCTTCCAGGGCACTTAAACTTAAAATTAAATCTAATCCAGGATCCAGACCAAACTGGGTAAGAATTCTGATATTTTTATCAATAGCTGTGTTGTTCATTTTATCCAGCATTTCTTGGCGAGCTTTAATTTCATCCTGATCGGTATTTACAGGATTTAAACTATATCGAGTGGTGGTTACCAGGTTTACTCCTTTATCGACAGCAAGAGGTCCAATGGGAAATGCTAATCTTGATGGGAGGAGATCTACTATAATATCGACATCATCTAAGTGTTTAGCAACATTTTTTGGTTCTGAGACATCTAGCTTTACACTCTGAACTTTATTTGAGTTAGGTAAATTCTCGATAAATTCCAGATCATGTTCAACATCGCCAACAATAATTTCTGAAATTATTTCAGATTGTGCCAAATCATATAAGGCTGCCTTGCCCTGCATACCAAGCCCCAAAAGCAAAACTTTGTGATCTTTCATTTTCCTGCCTCCTTGGTTTTATTAAAGATACTTGTGATATATTTGCTCCCTGATTAAGTAACTGCTATATTTTGATAGAATAAGCCATCAGTAAAACTTTAGTTTAATAAACCTTCAATAAAACTTTAATTTAACAAGTCTTCAATAGAGCTTTAATTTAATAAGCCTTCAACAAAACTTTAAAACTTTAAATTAACAAGTCTTCAATAGAGCTTTCAAATAACATTAATTATTTTCCTGTAACTAAATATCAAACTCTATCCCCTGTGCTAAGGGCACATTTTTCCCCCAGTTAATTGTTACTGTTTGACGCCTCATATAATTTTTCCAGGCATCTGAACCCGCTACCCGTCCTCCACCAGTTTCTTTCTCTCCTCCGAAGGCCCCTCCAATTTCTGCACCTGAAGTTCCGATATTGACATTTGCTATCCCGCAATCAGATCCAGTACTGGAAAGAAATTCTTCTGCCTCTTGCAGTTCTCTGGTAAATACAGCAGAAGACAGCCCCTGGGGAACACTGTTATGAATTCTCAGAGCTTCACTAAGCTCTCCCCTATACTTAATTAAATAGAGAAGCGGAGCAAAGGTTTCATCCTTAACTATATCGCAATTTTCATCAACTTCAGCAATAGCAGGCATAACATAACAGCCGCTCTTATAACCTTCCCCTTCCAAAACATCTCCACCATAAATAATCTTGCCGCCCTGTTCTTTGATTTTTGCCTGTACTTCAGTAAATTCTTCTACTGCTTCCCTGTCAATCAGGGGGCCAACATGATTTGCCGTATCAAGAGGATCACCTATTTTTAGTGATTTATATGCTTTAACAAGAGATTCTTTCATCTGCTGATATACCTCTTCATGTACTATCAATCTCCGGGTGGTAGTGCATCTCTGACCTGCTGTTCCAATCGCTCCAAAAACAACTGCCTTAATCGCCAGGTTTAAATCTGCCTCAGCTGTTATGATAATACCATTATTGCCCCCAAGCTCTAGAATTGTTCTACCAAATCGTTTTGCAACAGTTTGAGAAACATGTCTCCCAATTGCTACTGAACCAGTAAAAGAAATTAGCGCTATCCTTTCATCAGCTATTAAACTTTCTCCCACCGAAGATCCTGAGCCAATGACCAGTGAAAACAATCCTTCAGGTATGTCATTTTCTGAGATGACTTCTGCTAAAATATTAAAAACCGCTATAGCAGAAAGAGGAACCTTTTTGGAAGGTTTCCAGATAGTTGCATTCCCGCAAACAATAGCAATCGCAGCATTCCAGGACCAAACTGCTACGGGAAAATTAAAAGCAGTAATAATTCCAGTTATTCCCACAGGATGATACTGATCATATAAACGATGATGAGGCCTTTCAGATGATATAGTATAACCATATAACTGACGCGATAAAC
>PWEJ01000162.1 GCA_003553485.1 Halanaerobiaceae bacterium
AAAAGACTTGACTTATTTTTATCTGCCTATTGCCACTCCAGCCCTTCGAGGATCTGCTCCGCCAAATATAATACCTTCTTCAACCAGTAAGGCCTGAACTCCACCAAAATATTCATCAGGGAAGTTGTAAGAAGTTATTTCATGACCTAACTCTTCTAAACCAGCAATAATATCCTCTGATGGATCTTCTATCTGGCCCTGATAATGCATTCTAGGGCTTTCAATTGCAGCTTTAAGGGTTTTATCAAAGTCAATTACATTTATCATAACTTGAGCTATAGCAGGCATTATCCGAGTTGCTCCTGGTGAACCTATAGCCATATAAGGTGCCCCATCATCCAGAACAATAGTTGGAGTTAAATTAGAAGGAGCTCTTTTACCAGGGTCAATGCGGTCAATATCTTCTGGATTATCACTGAATAAACCAATACCGTTATTCATTAAAATTCCAGTCTCAGGTACCACATAACGAGACCCCATGAAAAAACTAATGGTCTGAGTTGTTGATACGACATTACCCTCATTATCATGAACAACATAGTGGGTTGTTGAACCATCTCCAGGTTCCTCAGTCAAGGAAGCCAGTTGGTTTTTATTAAGAGAATTAGCATCAGAGGTTGCAGCTCTGCGTTCTTCCACAACATCCCAATCAATCAGGTCTACTGGCTCAAACCAGGACTCATAAAAGGGCTCTTTAGTGGTTTCACCTATCATCAATGACCTCTCCAGAGCATATTTAGGGTCAGTAATTTGATCTAAAGGAGTCTCACCAAAGTCTGGATCAATCAAAGCATTATAATAGTCAGCCATGGCAATATCAAAGGTCTCCATGAATATATGCTTATATAGGGCCTTATCAGTTTCATATAATTTTTCGACATTGTAATGGTCCAATATATTTAAAGCTTTAATCATTATGGGGCCAGTAACTGGTGGAGGGGATGAGAATACATCATAACCTCTATACTGACCGGCAGCTGGGTCTCTTTCAATGGGTTCATAATCTTTTAAATCCTGAAGTGTAAAGAAACCTCCATTATCTTCTCCTAAAGAGTCAGCTATCTTTTCTGCTATTTCACCTTCATAAAAAGCTTCTACACCTTCTTCAGCCATGGTCCTCAGGGTATTAGCTTTATTTTCCATGGTAATGGTATCTCCTGGAATAGGTGCAAAGCCATCGGGCATAAACTTATCCTTCCACGCTTCATTGGCATGTTCATTTCTATCGGCAATCAAATCTGCCAGCAATCCATAAACTTCATAGCCTTCTTCTGCCTGTCTGATGGCTGGAGCCAATACTTCATCTAATTCCATGGTTCCATATTCTTCTAAGGCATAGGCCAATCCAGCTGGTGTTCCCGGTACATAACTTCCACTTGGGCCCATGCGCCAGTGCTCATCATCAGTTACAGTTTCTGTATCCCAGTCTTCAGGTTCAGGTACTAAACTGGGAGCTACTCCTTTAAAATCAATAGCTAAAACTTCTTCTTCCTCTGCCAGGTATAATACCATGACTCCTTCACCGCCTAAGCCTGAAGCAAAGGGCTCTACTACTCCCAGAGAAAAACCAATAGCTGCAGCAGCGTCAACGGCATTACCTCCCTGTTCTAGCATCTCCATACCAGCTTCGGCAGCTAAGGGATGAGCGGCAGCAACCATTTCATCTGCCCCTATAGCCAACTTGTCTTCATCATCAGCCAGAACTGTTCCGGAAACCAGCATTGTCAGTGTTAAAATTAAGGTAACGATTAAAAGATAATTCCTAAGATTATACTTTTTTGATTGAATTAGCAAATTCCCACCTCCATGTTTTTTAAAAAGAGATATTCCCCCCGGAAAAACAGTATTACCGGAGGGAGATATCTTTTAGCATCCTTGAACAACTAGCTAAGTTGATTAATTAAAATCCATCTACAGCATTAGTTCTTCTGAAGTCAGCGCCTCCAAAAATAATGCCATCTTCTACATAAAAGGCCTGGATACTTCCCATAGATCTATCTGGATAGTCAATAACGTTTATGCTGTGTCCTCTATCTTCCAGAAACTCAACTACTTCATCGCTGGGGTCTTCCATATTGCCAAATCTATTAAATCTGCGATGCTCAATGGCTTCTTCAATCTCCATCTCATGGTCGATTATCTTAGCTATTGTTTGGGCTGTGGAAGTAGATATATTTCCTCCAGCTGGAGTACCAATGGCCATAAAGACTTCATCGTTTTCATCTAATAGTATAGTTGGAGATAGATTAGAACGAGGTCTTTTTCCAGGATCAATTCTGGTGCTGGCAAAAGGATCGTCACTAAATAAGCCAATACCATTATTCATATTGATACCAGTTCCTGGAACTACTACTTGAGCTCCAAAAATCCAGCTTACAGTTTGAGTAACGGAAGCTGCATTTCCCTCAGAATCAATAGCTACATGATGAGTGGTTGATTCTTTTTCACTAACTTCAAGATCACTATTTCCTTCAACTGTCTGCAGAGTCGAAGAATCGACTACCTCTTCCCCGCGGACCTCATTTACCTTATCCCAATCCAGGTAATAGATGGGATTATCAAGTTGATCAGTGACATAATCTTCTCTCTTTTGCTCGCCTACTTTAAAGGACATCTCCTGAGCAAAGCTGCTATCAGTAAAGAGCTCAACGGGAGAGTCTCCATAGGCTGGATCTATTATCCAGTCATAATGTTCCAAACCTAAATTGTGAATCTCCATCATCAGGTGCATATATAGTGGATCGTCTACATCAAAATTACTAATATTAAACTGATCCATTATTTGCAATTGGGTTATTAACAAGGGACCGACTTTAGGCGGAGCTGAGGTAAAGACCTGATAATCGCGATAACTACCCTGGGAAGGTTCACTTTCCACTGGTTCATAACTGGCTAAATCACCTTCAGCAAAAAAGCCTCCATTCTCTGGACTGTAATAATCCTCAATCTTTTCAGCTACTTCTCCTTCATAGAAAGCTTCAATGCCTTCATCGGCTATAGCTTTCAAAGTATTAGCTTTATCCTCCTGATAAATCATATCGCCACTCTGAAGCGGCTCTCCATCAGGATAAAATACTTCTGCAAAACCATCATTCATATAGGTCATGGCTGATTCTATTTCACTGGCCAGGGTATCATAGACTTCAAAACCTTCTTCAGCATATTCAATGGCTGGTTCCAATACCTCTGCCAGCTCCATGGTTCCATAATGTTCCAAGGCATAAGCTAAACCAGCAGGGGTGCCAGGTACATAACTGGCAGTATTTCCTCTTCTCCAGTGCTCACCTTCACCGGGGTCTTCTGTTTCAGTATCCCAATCCTCGGGGTCTGGAACATAGCTGGGAGCTTCTCCACTAAAATCAATGGCTATCTGCTTGTTTTCTTCGGCCAGATGGAGAACCATTTGTCCTTCGCCACCCATGCCAGAACCATGTGGTTCTACAACGCCCAGAGCAAAACCGGTGGCCACGGCAGCATCAACAACATTGCCGCCATTTTCTAACATCCTAACACCTGCTTCAGCTGCCAGGGGGTGTCCTGCGGCAACTAGCCCTTCTTCAGCAGTCATGGCTCGCTGAATGTCATCCTCTGCTGCTAAACCTGAGCTTCCTGCCAAAACCAGCGCTAGTACCAGACTAAAGGCCGCTAACTTCAATAAACTTCTCAAATGCTTTCTTTGCAAAATAATTCCTCCTTGTTTTGAGTTTTTAGTGTGAAAATTAAATCACACAAAATTTATGTTGCGGAAAAATTTGGGGCTTATTATATAATTCAATGATTAATTTTATATGTCATCTTATTATATGTTATCTTATATATAATAATTGTAGATTTTTGTATCTTAACCTGTTTATTCTCTTTTTTCTCATAAATAATTAATTTAACAAGAGGAATTACTAAAGCGAACTGCTAAGACGGTATTTACGAGTAGGACGCCCCTGTTTCCCGTAGATATTTTTAATTTCTATTAGATTATGTTTCTCCATATAACGCAAATAGCGATGAACAGTTTGATAGGCAAATTGGGTGGTATCAGCCAGGTCATTGATAGTCATAAATTCCTGTCTTTCTGCTAAAGCTGCAATGACTTTTTTGCAGGTTGTTATCGATAACCCTTTGGGTAAATCCTCAGGCAATAATTGATAATATTCTTCTAATAATTCATCCTCCCTTTGAGAACTGTTAGCTTTGTCCTGACTATTAAAATGAACTTTAATGCGGGAAATCAAATCAGCAGCTTTAATCGGCTTTACCGCATAATCATTAGCCCCTGCCTCCAATAATTTTTCGGCTAACTCATACCTTTCATCTATTGTAAGCACAATGACCGGTATGCTGGGATCAGCTTTTCTAATAATCCGCAGAACTTCCAAACCATTTAGATCCGGCATATGATAATCGAGTAAAATCATATCATATTCCTTGTTCCTGAATTTTTTGATGCCTGTCTCTGGTTCACTGGCTCCGTCAACCTGCCAGTCCTCCAGCTCTGCAATTGATTTAAAGGTATAAATGATATCCTCTTCATCGTCAATTATTAAAATTTTCATCTTGTCCTCACCTCTTAAGAAAATTAAAGAATAAAAAAAGAAAAGAGCCTGATATGCTCAGGCCTGGAGCTTAAAAAAATTGGGAATTAAAACAAGCTAAAAAAGTACATTTAATCCAAAAATCATTAAATAATTCTACGGATTTTGTTTTCAATAAGCTTTGTTGAGTTTAAATCACTCAGTATTGATACTCGTCAGCATCAGCCTGATAAAAATCAACATCATCGGGAGCTGCTCGCATAAACCTGACTCCAAGTTCTATCCCGTTAAAAAATCCCAGGCTGGTATCAATATCACGCAGACCGCGGTAAAAAATCGAGGCCAGGCCCGACAGACTGGGTAAGCCATCTTCTTCATCCATCTTGTTTCTAATAGCCCATAATATCTGCTCCTGGCGCTCATGGCGTTCCAGTTCATAATCTCCGTCATCTTCAGCTCCAGCAGAGCCTATTTCTTCGCCAACTTCCTCTGCAGTAACCTCTTCTTCTGTTACTTCTGAATTCACCGCCGCCAGATCGTCTTTGAGCTCTTCTGTAAGTCCCTCTTCTAAATATCTGCGGGCAGCTTTGCTATCCATCCACCAGGTGCCCCGGGCTGTTTCAACTTCCACTTCACCGTAAAGATCAATGACATCTATAAAATAGCTCAAATTCAATTGTAAATAGTCTGCCTCCTGGCCCTGGTTTACTGCCACCGCTAACTCTTCCGCTTCTGCTGCAGTTAAGATAGTCCTTAAGGGGAGGTTGTGAATAATAAAGCCTTCTCTCTCCTCTTTCTCCAGCAAAAACATGATAGTAGAGACCTCCGCCTCTTCTGCCTCTGGCGGCTGATAGGCTTCATAAACAAAGATCTCAGCTTCGCCGGCCAGCTGATGATAAATTTCATCGGCTATCTCTCCCGCACCAGAGCCCAGAGAGAGGCCCAGCTTCTCAGCCAGGCCCGGGGGCTCGGTGCCTTCAGTATCCAGAGCCACTTCATCCTCTGCAGCTACGGAAGTAGTTCCAGCAAAATTAAGTGTTATCATTAATAGTAGAACTATAAAGAACATGGAAGTTTTGAGCAGCAAATTACATTTACTATTTTTAGTCAGCTCAGATATTTTCATTTTCATCACCAATTTAGTAATTTGTATTGATTTAAAGTAATTATAGCTGCAACTCCAGCTTTAAAGTAAATAAGGTTTAAATTGAAGATTTATTCCCTACCTGCCTCTGGTATTTTTTCGCTCTTCCAGTCGCTGAAATCGATTGGTCCATCCAGCAAAGCCTCTATCTCCTCTTCAGAATCAGCATTCCACCAATTATAGCGAGCATCAAGCTCGGCCTCAAGGCCGCCTTCGATATCGGCTCTAACTGCTAACTCATTAAAACTGAAGTTGTTATAATTCAAGATGCTGTCAGCTACAGTATCACGGCCAGTAAAGACTGCTGCTACTTTATTATTATCGGAGAAATCATTATACTTAACTGCAGCTTCTCCTCCGGTAACTTCCAGGCCATAATCATTATTGCGGCTAAAGTCATTATACTCCAGAGTTATCTTTGTAGCACCTGTTTTTCTTACACCAACTTCGTTGCGATTGAAAGTACTTTCACTTATCTCTCCGGAGGAGTTATCTATAATGATTCCTTCTTCTCCGTTATATTCAAAATCATTATTACTTATCTGAAGATTAGAGCTATCTATTATAGATAGGCCGGCTTTGTTATTATCTGTTATTTCACTGTTGATTATCTCTACTCTATCCAAATTCTCCAGTACCAGGCCTGATTCGTCTTCAGAATCGATAATCTCAACTTCAAATAACTCCACTGTTCCGCCAGTTACCATTATATTTTCTTTAGTACTTCTATCTACTGTCTCTCCCTGAAGAATAAAACTGCGGGAGTTTTCTGCTACCAGTCCCCGTCTATTACGGAAAAATACGTCATTATCTTCAGCCTTCAAATCACTGTGACGGGTTTTAACCCCATACTCTTCATTTCTGGTTATACTATTTTTAGTTAAATAAATATCACTACCAGACACTGCCTTTATACCATACTCATTA
>PWEJ01000037.1 GCA_003553485.1 Halanaerobiaceae bacterium
ACACTGGAAGAGTTAGAATCTCATCTTTGGGAGTCAGCTAACATTTTGAGGGGAAGTATTGATTCATCAGATTATAAAAACTATATCTTTGGATTATTATTTTTAAAGCGTATAAACGATGTTTTCCTGGAGAACAGAGAAAAAATCATTGAAGAGCATGGCGAAGAGCTGGTTGATGATCCAGATTTTTATACAGATGCTCATTTATATGTGCCAGAAAGAGCCAGATGGGACCATATAAAGAATCAGACGCAGGACATAGGCGCAGAGATCAATAAAGCGTTTGAAATTTTGGAGCAGGAGAATGTCGTGCTTGAAGGTGTTTTAACCCCTGTTGATTTTAATGACAAAGAAAGACTTCCTGACAGTGTTTTAGAAGAGCTTGTTCAGCATTATACAGAGATTAAGCTGGACAATGGAAGCCTGGATGACCCTGATCTGTTAGGTAGAGCCTATGAATATCTAATCAGGCAATTTGCTGATGATGCAGGCAAAAAAGGTGGAGAGTTTTATACTCCGAGAGAGGTTGTTCGCCTATTAGTAAAGATACTTAGCCCAGAGGAAGGGCAGAGAGTATATGACCCTTGCTGTGGCTCTGGAGGTATGCTCATATATTCAGCCGAGCATATAAAAAACAACAATGGGGACTCCATGAACAACATATCTTTATTTGGCCAGGAGAGGAACCTAAACACCTGGTCAATTTGTAAGATGAATATGTTCCTGCATGATCTTTATGATGCTAAAATAGAGAAGGGCGATACTTTAAAGGAACCTTTATTTCTTGAACAAGGGGGTAAGCTCCAGCAGTTTGACAGAGTGATAGCCAATCCCATGTGGAATCAGAGCTATGCCAAAAAGGATATCAAAGACGCTCAATCCTATGGCAGGTTTTCTTATGGATTTCCTCCTAAAAACAGTGCCGATTGGGCTTGGGTCCAGCATATGTTAGCAAGCACTAATAGGGAGGGAAAAGTGGGGGTTGTACTTGATAATGGAGTGCTCTTTAGAAGTCGTTCTGAGGGTAAGATCAGAAAGAAAGTTTTAAAAGACGACCTGGTAGAGGCAGTTATAGCTTTACCAGCAAATCTTTTTTATAATACCTCTTCTCCTGGCTGTATACTGATATTGAATAAGAATAAGCCCAGGGAAAGGCAAAATAAGGTTATATTTATCTATGCTGAAGAGGATTATGAGGAAGGCAGCAATCAAAACTTTTTGAGAGATAAGTACATTGATAAGATAGTTGATGCCTACAATAGTTTTGAGGATATTGAGAAGTACTGTAGAGTTGCGGATATGGAAGAGATAGAGAGGAATGATTTTAACCTCAATGTACCTCGTTATGTTGATACAACAGAGCCTGAAGAGCCTGTGGATATAGATAAAGTTTTGGTTGACTTGAAAGATATTGATGAGGAAAGACAACAAATAGAGGATAAGCTGCAGGGGTATCTTGAGGAGCTGGGGTATGATGGTTAAGGAAGGGTATAAAGAAGTAAAAACTCTAGGAAAAGGTTACATTATTCCTGAAGAATGGAGCTTAGTTGAATTAAATGAAGTTTTAACAGTAATAAGAAATGGTAGTTCTAAAAAACAAAATCAACAAAAGCAAGGACTTCCTGTATCTAGGATAGAAACTATATCTGATGGAAGTATTAACCATAAAAAAATTGGGTATTTAGATGTTAAGCCAGAAGAACTTAAAAAACATAAATTACAAAAAGGAGATATATTATTTAGTCATATAAATAGTGTTGCACACATTGGAAAAGTGGCTCAATATGAAGCAGATAAGCCATTATATCATGGCATGAATTTATTAAAATTAAGATTTGATAACCAAAAAGTGGAAGATAAGTTTATGTTATATAGATTAAAATCTACAAATGCAAAACAATTTTATGAAAGATATGCAAAGCAAGCAGTAAATCAAGCTAGTTTAAATCAAAATGATGTTGGTTTATATTCTTTTCCTCTGCCACCAAAAAAAGAACAAAAGAAAATAGCAGATATATTATCAACAGTAGATGAAAATATAGCAAAGACAGAAGAAGTAATAGAGAAAACCAAAGAGCTTAAAAAAGGATTAATGCAGCAGTTATTGACTAAAGGAATTGGACATGATGAGTTTAAGGAAGTTAGATTGGGAGTAAAATCATATAATGTACCAAAAAAATGGGAGGTTAGAATTTTAGATGAGTTAGTTGAATTGAGAAATGGAAAATTTAATCCTACAAAGAATTTAAGTGACGAACATTCCATTCCTGTTTATGGAGGAAATGGAATTACAGGTTTTTATAATTCATTTTTAATTGAAAAGCCTACGATAATTATAGGTAGAGTGGGAGAATATTGTGGATCAATACATTTAGCAAAAGAAGGATGTTGGGTAACTGATAATGCTATTTATATTAATAATATATTAGAGCCAAGCATTATCAATATTGACTTTCTAGCACTATATTTAGAGTTCATCAACTTAAATCGATTATCTAATAGAACAGGACAACCTAAATTAACCCAAAGCCGTGTCTCATCAATTGACATCATTATTCCTCCCTTAGATGAACAAAAAAAGATAGCCGATATCTTATTAACAGTCGATAAAAAAATCCAGAAAGAAGAAGAACACAAAGATAATCTTGAACTATTAAAGAAAGGCCTAATGCAGAAACTCCTCACAGGAGAGGTCAGGGTAAAGGTAGCCAACTAATTTAAGGAGGCAAGCCGCATGCCAAGGAACTGGGATGAATACCATCAGGCAGAAAAGCCAGCGCTTGAGCTTTTGGAAAAGCTGGGTTATCAGGTCTATGATCAGGCAGTAAGTAACCATGTTGACTTGCCTGCCAGGGAATCCGAACACGAGGTTATCCTCAAAGGAGAACTTCGAGCTGCCCTTAAGAGGATAAATAACTGGGATATTAATGAAAACAATTTAAATAAAGCCATTAACAAGATAAGGCCAGCCAAATTAAGGGCTAATAATCTGATTGAAGCTAATGAGATTATCTACAAGAGGCTGGTAAATCACATTTCTCTGGAGCAGGATATAGGTCAGGGCAAGAAAAATCAGACCGTCAAGTATATCGACTATGATAACCCTGAGAACAATAGCTTTATAGCAATTAACCAGTTTAGAGTCAAGGGCAGAGAAGTGATCAAACCTGATATAGTCCTATTTGTCAACGGTATTCCCCTGGCTGTAATAGAATGCAAAAACCAAACCACCTGCAATGAGCCCGAAGAAGAAGCAATAATCCAGTTAAGCAGGTATCAGAATATACGAGATGGAATGGAAGAAGGGGCAGAGGAGCTTTTTTATCCCAACCAACTAATAGTGGCTGCCTGGGGAAGCTCAGCTTCTTCTGCAACTGTGAGAGCCCCAGCCAGAGTGTATAAAGGCTGGAAGGACCCCTATCCTTACAGCAACGAAGATGTCGCTGCTCTTTTAGACAAAGATAAGGCAACGGGCCAGGATATTTTACTCTTTTCTCTCTTTAAGAAAGACAGGTTTATCGACATAATCCGCAACTTCATTGTCTTTGAAAAAGAGGGCAACAGCATGGTTAAAATGAGCTGCCGTTATCAGCAGCATAGAGCAGTTATTAAGGCCATGGAAAGGATAACCAATGCCGACTCTTTAGATGACCGCCACGGTACTGTCTGGCACACTCAGGGCAGCGGCAAATCACTGACCATGCTCTTTTTAGCCCTAAAGCTTAGAAGGTATAAAGAGATAGGCAGCCCTACGATTGTGATTATCACCGATAGAGTGGACCTTGATGAGCAGATAAATGGCACCTTCAAAAGGTGTGGATTTCCCAACCCAGTTATGGCTCAGGGCGTTAAGCACTTAAAAGAGCTATTATCATCTGAAGCAGGCAGAACAATAACCGCTCTTATCCAAAAATTTCAGGAATATGAAGAAGATAAATACCCTGTCCTGTCAGAGGATAAGGATATATATGTGATGGCGGATGAGGCTCACAGGACCCAGTTTAAAGACCTGGCAGCCAACATGAGAAGAGCCCTGCCCAATGCTTGTTATATAGGCTTTACTGGCACACCGATAGATAAGGAGACCAGAAGCACTGTAAGGACTTTTGGTGATTACATAGATACTTATACCATAGAGGAATCCGTAGCCGATAACGCTCCCCTGCCGATAAAATATGAGAGCAGGATGGCGGAGCTGCATATAGAGGGTAAAACACTGGATGAGATATTTGAGCAGCAGTTTAAAGACTACAGCGAGGAAGAGAAGAAAAAAATTAAAGAAAAATATGCTACTGATAGGGCGATTGCCGAAGCAAGCCAGCGGATTAACAATATCTGCAGGGATATAATAAAGCACTATGAGGAAAAGATTGCTCCCTTCAAAGCCCAGGTGGTTACAGTTAGCAGACTGGCAGCAGCAAGATACAAGGAAGAACTGGATAAATTAAATGGGCCTGAATCAGCGGTAGTTATATCAGGGGACAGCAATGATGTTGGTATCATCAAAAAGCACAGTGTTGAGGATGCAGAAAAGAGCAACATTGTAGCGAGATTTAAAGACCCTAACAGCAGCCTAAAGTTCATTATTGTCTGCGATATGCTGATAACAGGCTTTGATGCTCCCGTTGAGCAGGTAATGTATTTAGATAAACCTCTTAAGGAGCACAATTTGCTGCAGGCAATAGCCAGGGTTAATAGAACCTTCCCTGAAAAGAATTATGGCCTTGTTGTTGATTACTACGGCGTCTTTGATGATCTTAAAGAAGCACTGGCAATCTTCAGCACCGAGGATATCAAAAACACCGTAACGCCTGTTCAGGATGAAAAACCGAGACTTGAAGCAAACTACAGGGAGTTAGTAAGGCTGTTTGAGAATGTAAATACTGATGATCTTGAAGCCTGTATTCAGCTATTTGAGCCAGAAGAAAAGAGAGCTCAGTTTAAGAAGGCGTTTAAAGAATTTGCCAGGAGCATGGATATTATCATGCCCGATCCGATTGCTGACCCATATAGAGCGGATTTAAAGAAGTATGGCAAGATATATACAGCGGTTAGGAACAGATACAGGGATGAGAATATTAACATCAAAGGTGTAGGAGAGAAGGTTAAAGAGCTAATAGATGATCATGTTAGATCACTTGATATAAAGCAGCTTCATGAACCTGTATCTATTCTGGATGAACAGAAATTTGATTTAGTTCTAGATGATCTTAAGAGTGATGAAGCAAGGACCAGCGAAATGGAGCACGCCATTAAAAAAGAAATCAGCATTAAGCTTGAGGAAAATCCAGTTTTTTATGAGAGTTTAAGCGAAAGGCTCAAGGAATTGATAAACAGACGAAAAGAGAGGCAGTTAAGCCTGTTAGAGTACAAAGATGGTTTAGAGGATTTGATTACTGATATCCGCACTGTTAAAACAAGGGCAGAGAAATTGGGCTTTAATCAAAAGGAATTCGCCCTATATGAGCTGCTCTTGAATGAACAAATAAAAGGAGAACCAGCAGGCAATCAGGTAAGCGAATCACCAGGGACCTACACGACTAGAAATGACGGACCCTATGTTAATAAAAAAATTAAGGAGATTACGAATAAGATTATGTCTGATATCAAGAAGTTTACCGATATTGACCTCTGGAGGGAGAAAGAAACAGAGGTCTTACAGCCGATGAGAAAGAAAATAAAAGAGAATTTGATTAAGTATGAGGAGTTCAGGCCTAAATATAAACCAATTACTAATAAAATAATGAAACTGGCCAAAAACATATTCGTCTTTTAAGGCAGCAGAGTGCAGGAGGGCAATTATGCACAAAATCAATCTGGGAGATAAGACACTAAATTATGAAATAATCAGAACGGATAGAAAGACTATAGGCCTTGGTATAGACGAGAGTAAGCTGATAACAGTGAGAGCACCTAAAAAGATTGAACAGGAAAAGGTTATGAGTGTACTTAAAGATAAATCATCCTGGATTTTAGAAAAGATAAAAGAGATAGATAGTATCAAGCCTGCGCCTAAACCTAAAGAATTTCTAAGCGGCGAGAAATTACCCTACCTTGGCAGAAGATACAGGCTAAAAGTAGAGAAAGATGAGGGTATAAAAAGAGTGGAGGTTAAGCTTTACAAGGGCAAGTTTTATATTGAATATCCTGGTGATTATAATAGCGAGTCAGAACGAATAGAGGGTATTAGAGAGGCGGTGGTTGACTGGTACAGGGAGCATGCCAGAGTGAAGCTTAAAGAGAGAATAGAGGAGTATAAGGAGCAGTTTGATGTGGAGCCCAACAAGGTTTTTATTAAAAACCAAAAGACCCGCTGGGGTAGCTGCAGCAGCCGTAAAAATTTGAATTTTAACTGGAAAATTATCATGGCTCCCATGAGTATAGCGGATTATGTAGTAGCCCATGAGTTGACTCATCTTTTATATGATAATCACTCAAAAGAGTTCTGGCAGACGCTGGGCTCGGTTATTCCTGATTATGAAGAGAGGCTGGAGTGGCTTAA
>PWEJ01000133.1 GCA_003553485.1 Halanaerobiaceae bacterium
ATAGAATTTCATAATGGTGAAAAGGCAGTCTTCCATGGCGGTGAAGGTACAGGCTCTTTAGGCAAATATTATATTTTCCCGGAGAGAGGTGAAGGCATAGTAGTTCTAACCAATAGCAAAGCCAGCTGGCCGTTTATTTTTGAAATCTTAAATTCCTGGTCAGAGTTAAAAGACCTTCCTCAACCAGGAATGGCAGGTCTATTTTCCAGTATAGTTTCAGTTCTAAATTTATTATTAGTTGTTGTGATATTAACGGCATTAATTATTTTAGCCAGACTTGTTAAAGGCCTTATCTTAAAAGAAAAAGAAATTAATCTTAAGGCAATCAGACATAAAAAGAGTATTTTATTAATAGTATCTGCAATTGTAATAATGATTACATGGTGGCTTTTAGGGGAGATAGTAATAACTAATTTATTACCTGTCAGATATAATAGATTAGGCCTTGGATTTGGTGTATTTAGTGTTACTTTAATCTTTAAGTCTTTTATCTCTGATAGAGGGAAAGCAGGTGTAGAAAATGAAAAAACTTATTAAAATATTTATAGTCTTAATTATATTAACTCTAACCTCCGGGTTATTATTTCTTGGGATCAATCCGTCAACAGCTGAATTTACTGATGATAGAGATCAGAAGCTCCAGGGAAGTATCGCAGAGTTAGAAAAAATAGAGTTAGGCGGGCTGGATCAGTGGATTTCTATTAGAGGGGCTGATACTAATAACCCCATCCTGCTCTGGCTCCATGGTGGTCCAGGTTCAACCCAGATGCCCTTTGCCCATGAATTTGATGGTCAACTGGAAGAAGAATTTATTGTAGTTCACTGGGATCAGCGGGGAGCTGGAAAATCAAATCATTCCGGTTTTTCTGAAACTACCATGAGCTTTGAGCAATATAAAGCTGATGCAGTTGAGTTAATCAATTATCTTAGGAATAAATTTAATCAGGACAGTATATATCTACTGGGACATTCCTGGGGAACCCATTTTGGCTTAGAAGTAGCAGCAGAAAACCCAGAATCAATTGAAGCTTATATAGGCGTAAGCCAGGTAGTTGATAGTAAGCGCCAGGCAGAAATTGCCTGGGAATGGCTGGTTCAGGAAATTGCAGCAGCAGAAAATCAGTCTGATTATGAAAAACTAATGGAGATAGGTCAGCCGCCATTCAACCATAGTCAGTATAGAGAGTTTGCCTCTTTAGTAATTGAATATGGTGGTAATTATGATCTGTCACTTACTGAACTTGCCCTGATCGCATTGAGAGCTTCAGAATATACAGTGCTTGATTATTACCGTTTAATCAATGGTATGAATAGAGGTGGCGGACCGCTCCATTCTGAAGCAGGTATGCTGGAATATAATATGCTAAATGATTACCCATCTCTGGAAATTCCAGTTTATTTTCTGATTGGGCGCAATGATTATAATACACCCTATGAGCTGGTTAGAGAATATTATGAACTGCTTACTGCTCCGGAAAAAGGTATAATAGTTTTTGAAGATTCTGCCCATACTCCAATGTTTGCAGAACCAGAAAAGTTCACTCAGACTCTAATAGATATTAAAAATTAACAGAATCACTTTCTATATCTTCAACAAATCATCTAAACTGGCAAGTTCTACAATACCACTTTCAATATTTTTATGTTCAATCTCTTCAACAGAAACTTTAATAACCTCAACTTCATTATCTCCAATCATTCTATCTTCTCTAGAAACTTCACCAATACTGGCTAGTTCTTCAAGATTAAATTGATTTTATCCTTTTAATATTTTGAATATAGTAATTTAAGTTACTATTTTAATATTTTATTTTTGCATTTGATAAAAAATAGTTTTAATGGTAAAATATGCTTAACATAGTTGATTGAGATAATAATATGATAAATTGTGGGGGAATTATAATTGTCTGTTAACTACTTAAAACAAATAGAAGAAGAATTTTCTGCAAGCTGGCAAAGGATTACAAACATTCTCAGTTCAATGTTAGATACCGAAGTAGCCCTGGTTAATAGTGTCTATGGAGATGAACTGGAAGTTATTATGAAAAATAAATCCACAGGTGAATACTTCAAATTAAATTATCCTTATGATTTAGAAGATGTTTATTGTGAAAAAGTTGTTAAAAACTCTGAGATGCTGGAAATTAATAATGCCTTAGATGATGATAGGTTTGCTAAATATGAAGGAGCAAAAATGGGGTTGATTTCTTATTTAGGATATCCTATTTTATCGCCCGATGATAGAGTAGTTGGAACTATATGTGTAGAAGATACCAGGGCAAGAGAGTTTAGCATAAGAGAGAAAGAATTGATGTTACAGTTTAAAGAATTGGTGGAGAATCAGATAAAACAACTTAATCTGACTAAGAGATTAGAGGCTCAAATGGATAGATGCTATAACCTCCATCAGCAGTTTCTGCCAAAAAATTTGCCAGCTTTAGATAATATAAGTTATGGAACCCACTATCAGCCTGCCGAAAGATTGGGAGGTGACTTTTATGAAGCAAAAAAAATATCAGATAAACTGCTATTTTATTTATCAGATGTAAGTGGGCATGATTTAAGCAGTGAAATGCTTAATATTTTCTTAAAGGAGAGTTTTTATTCTTATATTATGCATAATCAAGGAAAAGATGATTTTTTGCAACCGGCTAAAATTTTAAAATATTTAAATCAACGCTTTACTAGGGAAAATTTTCCTGTAGACTATTATATTTCAATCATCATTGGAGTATATGATTTAAAAAAAGAAAAAATCACTTTGAGTAATGGCGGTATGAACGTTTTTCCCTTTATAGTTGAAAAATATGGCCAAATAGATATAATTAAATGCAAAGGATTTCCAATAACAGCTTTAAGTGAGCCTATTGATTATGAAGAATATTCTCGTTATTTTAAAAAGGGAGATATACTTCACTTATTTACTGACGGTTGGACTGAACAGAAAAATAGTTCAGGAGAGTTATTTGGCTATGAAAAACTTCTTGAATTGAACTCTTCCTCTAATAATGAATTGCCAGCAGCAAGATTGCAAAAAATTTATCAAGAATTTATAGACTTCAAAAAAGATGTACCACTTCAAGATGATTTAACTGCCTTATTAATAAAGAGAGGGTTGGCTTAAAGGGCTAAAAACTAAATTGATCTATGATAACAATTTCTTGCTAAAATATTTATAAGCCACGATATTCATACCTATCCCATATATCCAGCCCAAAATATAATAAGAATTAAAGCTTAAATACATGAATTGATCGCCTCTGACTAAAGCACTGACAGCCTTGGATGGAAAGAAACCCGGAGCAAAGGCAAAAAACAACTCTTTAAAATCAAAAACAAATAAAGAGGCCAGAGGAACAAAAATCAAAATTCCAAAACCCTTCATGATAGCAAAACCTTCTATTTTGTTGCTGGCAAAGGAATTAATAAAGAGACCGGTTAGAGGAGCAGAGAGAGCGGAGACAATAGAAATAGCAATAACTTCATTTAAGCTAAGAACCCCAATATCTGCAAAGAGAATTACAAAGATTGAGGCCAGAATAGCAAAGAAAAAAATCATCACTAATCTGAAGGCAAAGAATCTTTCTAAACCAAGAGGTGTTACCTTGATTGTCATCAATACATTGTCATCGCGGTCATCAAGTATGGAAAAGCCAATCAGCGCCCCAAAGATCATCGGCATTATCAGGGCAAAGATAGCGATAATTATATCGGCATAAAGTTCGACTACAAAACCAGTATTTTCTTCTATATAAGGAAGAAGAAATCTACCTATCAAACCAAATAAGATAGGATAAAACAGGATAAACCTGGTTAGAGGTTCTCTGGACCATTTTTTTAGTTCGCTTAAAATAAATGTTTTAATCATTTTAAACACCACTTTCTCTAATGACGAATTTACGAAAGCCTTTATTGACAAAATAGGCTAAAACTAAGGTTCCTATTAGAAGATAAACAGTAGCTAATATAACTTCGCCAGTAATTGGCCCGCCAGTAGTAGCAGTAATCAAAGTGGAAGAGGCCTTTGTTGGCAATAAAAATAAAATGTTTGAAAATAAATCCCCGGTTATTAGACCAAATTCCTCCAGGGCTACTGGAATCATAAATACAATAAAATACTTCATCATCCCAATCAACATTTCCGTAAAACCCTTTGATCTATATACAATCAGAAAACCAACGAAAGAATGGAATGTTCCAATTAAAATAATGGCCAGTAACAGGCCAACAACATTAATGTTTATATCCTGGACAATTAGAGCATAAAGATAGACGATGGCAATGGTAATTAGATTAGAAATCAAATTGGCGATAGTTTTAGAGCTGATAAATTCCAGGCGATTAATTGGTGCCACAAAGAGGGACTTCAAGACTCCCTCCTGCTTTTCAAAGAAGATAGTTACTCCAATCATGACAATAGCCATCGAGACAATATCAAAAAAGACTAGAATCATAAAGAAGGCAGTAATATCTGGCACTTCAATTAGGTGGAGCATTCCTATCCAGAAAAAGGATACCAGGATACTGGCAGTCAGGATATGATACTTCTTCATTCTCTGCAATTCGCCTAAAAATAAGGTTAAAAAAACCGTCATTTTAACTACCCCCTGTAATTTTTATAAAGATGTTATCCAGGGTCATTTCTTGACTATGCATCGTTAGTATCCTGTTATTCTTGATAACCTGTAAAAACTTTTGGTTTTCTCCTAAATCATCCAGCTTAAAGTTAGCTTCTTTAACCTCAGCATTATCGCTATATTCAACCTTCAGCTGGCGACTACCATATTCCAGTTTTAAATTTTTAGGTGTATTAATCTCCACTATTTTGCCGTCGGCCATAAAGGCTACCTGATCGCATAATTCCTCAACATCATTCATCAAATGAGTTGTCAAAAGGACAGTTCCACCCTCTGCTTTAAATTCAGCAATCATATTTTTAATTATCCTGGCGTTTTTGGGGTCCAGGCCATTGGTCGGTTCATCTAGAAAGAGCATCCTGGGATTATTTAGTAAAGCTCTGATAAAATTTAAACGAACCTTCATACCTTTAGAAAACTCCCCTACTTTTTTATCCTTATCAGAATATAAGCCCAGCCGTTTAAGCATCTGATCTGTATCGGCCCTGGAGCTGTAGAGTTTCTTGAAAAAATCAAGATTCTCTTCAGCGGTTAGTTTAGAGAAGTGAACTGGCATCTCAAAGCCAACACCGATATCCTGATAAAAATTTTTATCATATTCAGTTATTGACTTGTCCTGATACCTTATCTCTCCGCGAAAGTTATCTAACTGTCTAGTCAGTATTTTCTGAGTAGTACTTTTGCCAACGCCACTAGGCCCCAAGAGCCCAAAAATTTCACCGGTTTTAATTTCAAAATCGATCCCCTTAATAGTATCTTCTTCATTATTTGGATATCTATACTGTAAATTCTTTATTGAAAACATGGTTCTTTCCTCCCCCTAAACTGTGATTGACAACTTCATCCCTTTATTCCCTCTTTAAAAATATATAGCATTTTATCAATGAAATCATAGTATTCATTAAGGTCAGCTGCCTCTAAATTATTCAAATCCACCTTAGCTAAAAATTCATCTACAATGCCCAAATTTATAAAATATAAAATTCTGGCCAAGGTTTGACTATCTATTTCTGACTTAATATCACCTTGATTCTTACCAGATTTAATTATATTAAGAAAAAATTGATGGGACTTTTCTGCAAAATTTTCGTACACTTCATTCTTTAAATCCTCACTTTCACTGGCAAAATAATTTCCTATAGCCGCAATTTTGGGATTATCATAAGCAAATTCAATCCCCAGTCTGTATAAAGCTTTGATCATTTCAAGGGTATTTTTGGTGTCCATAGCAGTAAAGGACTCATTAAAGAATTTGATTTTTTCTTTTGCAATAAAACCAATAATATATTTATAAAAATCCTTCAGATCAGCAAAGTACTGATAAAAACTACCCCGGGGAATATCTGCTCTTTTGATGATGTTACTGATGTTAGAATCAGCAAAGGAGTTGCTTGAGAATTCTTCAATGCCGGCTTTGATTATTTTCTCCTGCTTACTTTGGTCTAAATTTAAAAAAGTTTCTGTAGGCAATCTAGCTACCCCCCTTAAATGACATTGCTGTCATAAAAATGCTAAAAATTTTTAACTTTCTATCACTAGTTGCACCTATTATATGACACCTGCGTCATAATGTCAATAAGATTTGCTATCAAGAACAAAAAATTATTATTTGCAAGAGGGAATATTAATGTGGTAAAATTAATATAATCCAGAGCCATAATAAATTGTCAATATTTCTAATATTATCAAAAAAGGTGGGGCAGTATGGCTGAGAAACAGAGAATTATTGACAGATTCTATAGGACAATTATTGATAGTGTCTATGATATGATTTACCTGCATGACCTTAAAGGCAATATTATAGATGTCAATCAGAAGGCACTTGAAAATATTGGCTATACCCGGGATGAATTATTAAATA